>CANKBG010000036.1 GCA_947479935.1 Comamonadaceae bacterium | reverse complement strand
TTACCAATTCGGTTTTCTCTTTTCAATAAACGCTTGTACACCCTCTAAGGCAGAGTTGTCCATCATGTTGCAAGCCATCGTTTGAGTGGCGTAGTCGTAGGCTTTCTCAATACCAGTTTCTAGTTGCATGTAAAAGAGTTCTTTGCCCATGGCCAATGCCACGGAAGGCTTGGATAAAATTTTAGAAACCAAAACCTCAATGGCTGCATCTAGCTCAGAGGGCTCGGCAATCTTATTGATCAAGCCCTGAGACAAGGCCTCTGGTGCACTCAAAAAGTCGCCTGTGACCAGCATTTCAAAAGCAGCCTTGCGAGATAAATTGCGCGACAAAGCAACGCTGGGTGTGGAGCAGAACAAGCCTAAATTCACGCCGCTCACTGCAAATTTGGCTTCGGAAGAGGCTACTGCCAAATCGCACTGAGCCACCAATTGGCAACCTGCCGCAGTGGCAATGCCTTGAACCTTGGCAATCACGGGCACTTGCAATTTTTGAATGCTCATCATCATTTGACCGCATTGTGCAAAAAGTTTTTGGTAGTAATCCATTGATGGCTCGGCTCGCATTTCACGTAAATCGTGTCCTGCACAAAATGCTTTACCCGCTGCTGCAATGACCAACACACGCAGCTTTTGACTTTTGGCCAAATCATTTAATTCGTTTTGCAAAGCGGTCAGTAGCGCTTCACTGAGGGCATTGAAAGCAGCAGGACGGTTTAAGGTCAGCGTGGTGACTCCACGATCGTCATCTGTGCGTAAAACCAAGGGTGCGACTGAGTGGGTCATGCTAAATTCCTGAGTGGGTGGAAGACGAGTTCTTTGCACGTTCGCGCAATTGAAATTTTTGAATTTTGCCAGTGGATGTTTTGGGAATTTCTTCGAAGCGAATTTCTTTAGGCACTTTGTAATTTGCTAGCAAAGTTTTGCAATGGGTAATTAAATCTGCTTGGGAAATGCTTGAACCCGGCTTCACTTCTACAAAGGCCAGGGGCGTTTCGCCCCACTTAGTGTCGGGCTTGGCCACTACCGCACAGGCCAATACAGCAGGGTGCCTGTAAAGTGCATCTTCCACTTCAAGTGAGCTGATATTTTCACCGCCAGAAATAATGATGTCCTTGCTGCGGTCCTTGATCTTCACATAGCGGTCGGGCTCCATCACGGCCAGATCGCCGGTATGAAACCATCCTCCTTCAAAAGCTTCTTGTGTGGCGCGTGGGTTTTTCAAATACCCTTTCATCACAATGTTGCCCTTGAACATAATCTCACCCATGGTGACGCCGTCTGCTGGGCACTCCTCCATGGTTTCGGCATGGAGGACTGTCATTCCTTCTTGCAGAACATAGCGCACACCCTGGCGCCCATTGAGGCGAGTCTGTTCAGACAAACTTTCATGAGCCCAAGATTCGCGTTTGACGGCCACACTGGCAGGGCCATAGACCTCAGTCAATCCATAAACATGGGTGATGTCAAAACCTATTTTGGCCATGCCTTCAATCATGGCAGCCGGGGGGGCAGCACCTGCCACCATGCCCCGCACTTGTTGCTGAATGCCGGCTCGCAGATTGTCTGGGGCGTTGTAAATGAGGCTGTGAACTATAGGGGCAGCACAGTAGTGATTGACGCCGTGCAGTTTCATGGCTTCCAAGATGGGCTGCGTTTCTACACGCCTTAGGCATACATGCGTGCCTGCTAGCATGGCCACTGTCCAAGGAAAGCACCATCCATTGCAATGGAACATGGGCAGAGTCCATAAATAAATGGGAAAGTGCGGCATGGTCCACGTCGCCACATTGCTGACCGCATTGAGGTAGGCCCCTCGGTGATGGGTGACCACACCCTTGGGATCGCCCGTGGTGCCACTGGTATAACTCACTGCAATGGCATCCCATTCATCTTGGGGGCCTTCTAGCTTTTTGAGGGGTGAATGAGAACTGATCCAGGCTTCGTACTCGCAGTTGCCTAATCTTTCGCCAGGGCCTGTGTATTCACTGTCGCAAACGTCAATGACCACAATCGACTTACCATGCTCGTTTTTTAAAATGTCCAAGGCTTTTGAAATGGTGGGCGCGTATTCTCGGTCAGTGATCAGAATTTTGCATTCGCAGTGGTTCAATTGCCATGCAATCAAAGCGGCATCGAGGCGAGTATTTAAAGTGTTAAGTACCGCATTGAGTGCTGGCACGGCATAGTGCACTTCCACCATTTCAGGAATATTGGGCAGCATGGCGCTGACGGTGCTTCCTTTTGATACGCCCAATGATTTGAGGGCAGCGGCCAATCTTGCCGAACGATCGCGGGTTTGAGCCCAGTTGTACGTTCTGTTGCCGTGAACCACTGAGGGTAAATCGCCAAATATTTCTGCACTGCGTTCAACAAAACTCACAGGGGAGAGGGCTGTGAAGTTGGCTGAATTTTTGTCTAAACCTTGATCAAAAATGTTGCTCATTTTGATTCCTCATCAATGGATTAAGTGCACGCAGTCTGAAGTGCTTGGTCAATGTCCCACAAGATGTCATCAATGTGTTCCAAGCCTACCGAGATTCGAATCATGTCGGGTCCTACACCAGCAGCCAACTGTTGTGATTCATCGAGTTGACGGTGTGTGGTGCTAGCAGGGTGACTAATAAGTGTGCGGGTATCGCCAATATTGACCAAATGGCTCATGAAGCGGGCCGCTTCAATGAATTTCACGCCTTGGGTAAGACCTCCCTTGACACCAAATGCCAATAAGCCAGAAGCGCCACTCATCTGTTTTTTCGTCAATGCATGCTGCGGATGGTCGGAGAGTCCAGGGTAATTCACCCAAGCCACTCGCACGTCTTGTTGCAAAAATTTGGCAACTGCAAGTGCATTTTGGCAATGTCTTTCCATGCGCAAAGGCAGTGTTTCTACGCCCTGCAAAATTTGCCAAGCGCTCATGGGGCTGAGGGAAGCCCCATAGACACGCAAGCATTCCATGCGACACCGCATGGTAAAACCAAAGTCGCCAAAGGTTTCATAGAACTTCACGCCATGGTAGCCCGCGGAAGGTTCGGTCATACCCGGAAATTTACCGTTGTCCCAAGGGAACTTGCCGCTTTCTACTACCATGCCGCCTAAGGTGGTGCCGTGACCTGCCAAGTATTTGGTGGCGGAATGCACCACAATGTCTGCCCCAAAAGTAATGGGGTTGCACAGCAGGGGGCTGGGCACCGTGTTGTCAATGATCAAAGGCAGGCCATGCGCATGAGCTACATCGGCCACAGCCGCAATGTCCAACACCAGCATGCTTGGGTTGCCTAGACTTTCTGCATAAATAGCGCGCGTGTTGGGCTTGATGGCTGCCGCAAAGGCCTCAGGTTTGCTAGCGTCGACAAACGTGGTGGTGATGCCAAATTTGGCTAAACTCACTGCCAACAAAGTGACAGAGCCACCGTACAAAGCGCCGGCAGCCACAACGTGGTCACCCGCTTGCAAAATGGTCATGAGTGCCATCGACTCGGCGGCCATGCCAGAAGCGGAGGCCACAGCGGCTCGACCGCGCTCCAGCGCAGCAACACGTTCTTCTAGGACGGCCACGGTAGGATTGCTCAACCGAGAGTAAATATTGCCAAAGGTTTGTAAATTAAACAAAGAGGCAGCGTGGTCGGCGCTGTCAAACACAAAACTGCTGGTTTGATAAATGGGCAGGGCTCTTGCGCCAGTGGCGGCATCTGGAATTTGTCCTGCGTGAATGGCCAAAGTTTCTGGTTTGAAGGGGTGGTCACTCATGGCTGTTAAGTGCAAAGTGGGCGTTTAGACGATATAACGCCGGTGTTGACGCCGACCCAATTCAGTCCGCCAAAAATACGTGCATGCTCAATTTTGACGCAGCGATTGGTCACGGATGCCTTGCCGGGGCTTCTGAACAGTTGGTCAGCCGCCTGATTTTCTACCCCCAGTTGCTGCCAAAAACAGGCGGCGCCGATCTGAAGTGCTTCGTGAGCAATGGGTAAGACGTCTTCTGTTTTGCGAAACACATCGACAATGTCAATGGGGACAGGAATGTCTAGCAAACTGGCATAGCAAGTTTGGCCCATGATCGTTTCTGCGGGGCCTTGACTACCCCCTGCATAGCGCGGGTTGACGGGGATGATGGTGTAGCCGTGTTCTTGCATGTACTTCGCTGCGAAGTAGCTGGGTCGATTCCATTGCGCAGAAAGACCCACCACGGCTATGGTTTTTGCAGACTTCAAGATGTCACGCAGGTGTTGAATGTCGTTGTGCATTTTCAGTATTTCTGGCCGTCTTTAAGCACATCCTAATAGATTTTGACACAATTGATATAGCATCCTACTCTGATATTTCTCAAAAATCCCCTGAACAGAGGTCCTATGTTTGAACGGTTCACCAAAGGTCGGGCACTTGAAACGGCACAAAAGACAGCCTTTAATTTGCTCTCCGAAAAAGGGGAGGCCAATGCGCGCGGCATTGCTTCCAAATTTGTAGAACAGTTCAAAATTTTAGACAAAGCAGAACAGCTCAAATTTTTTGAATTTTTAGCCAAAGAATTTAGTCCCGATCCATTTGATGTTCTACATGCCGCTCAAACGTACGCAGAAAAAGTGGACGATGAAAGTCTGATCAATCTGTTCAAGGTGGTTGAGCCTGCCCGTCAAGAACTGCTTCGGCGAATTAACCGAGCACCCGACGGTACTCAAACTATTGTGCGCATGCGTGAGCGATTGTTAGAACAGATCAAAGGTAAGGCGGGTTTGAAAGCGGTTGACGCAGACATGCAGCACTTGTTTAGCTCTTGGTTCAATCCTGGTTTTTTAGAGTTACATGAAATTACCTGGTCCTCTCCCGCGTTGCTGCTTGAGAAAATTATTCAACATGAATCGGTGCACGCTATTGATGGGTGGGATGATTTGCGCAGACGCTTGCAACCTGACAGGCGGTGCTATGCTTTTTTCCACCCCCAACTTCCTGGCGAGCCTTTGATTTTTGTAGAGGTGGCTTTGGTGGCTGCCATCGCCAAAGAAGTGGGCCCTTTGTTGGATAAAAAATCAGAATCTCTCGAAGCCAAGAAATTTAAGACGGCTATTTTCTATTCCATCAGCAACTGTCAGCCTGGGTTGCGCGGTGTTTCTTTGGGCAATTTTTTAATCAAGCGTGTGGCAGAAAAAATTCTGCAAGAAATCCCCACTGTCAAAACCTTTTCCACACTGTCTCCTGTGCCAGGTTTTAACAAGTGGTTGGATGCGCTTCCAAGTTCACCTGCATTAGAAACACTGGAAGATAAAAAAGGAAAAATTAAGTCAGCCTTAAAAGTGCTGATGAAAGATGAAGATTGGTCCAAGCGTTTATCGAAAGGTTGGACACCAGAGAAGGCCTCGCCTCAAGAAAAAGGGGCTCTGATGCATTTGTGTTTTGTCTACCTCACAAAGTTTGTTCATACGCCAGTGGGTGACGCGGTGGCCAAGTTTCATTTGGCCAATGGTGCCAAATTGCATGACATTAACTGGGCTGCAGATCTTTCAAAAAAAGGCATTGCGCAATCTAGCGCCATCATGGTGAACTATTTGTACGAGCTTAGCGCTGTAGAAGACAACCACGAGATCTACATGAAAAAGGAAGTGGTCTATACGAGGAGTTTGAGCTCGCTCTAAGTCTAGTTCTAATGTCTGAAGAGACTTTATCTTTGTCTTGGGTCTAGTGCGTCGCGCAGACCGTCACCAAACAGGTTGAACGACAGCACCAAAAGGAAAATAGACAAGCCTGGCCAAATGGCCATCCAAGGCGCTTGATCAATGAAGTTCTTGGCCGTGTTGAGCATGCTACCCCAACTGGGCGCAGGAGGCTGTTGGCCCAGTCCTAAAAACGACAAACTGGCTTCCGCAATCACTGCGGCCGCAATCGCCAAAGTCGCTTGAACCAACAGGGGCGGCAATATGTTTGGCAAGATGTGCACGATGGCTATTCGCCAGGGTGGGTTACCAACAGCGCGTGCCGCCTCTACATAGTCTTCCACTTTAATCTGGATGACTTGGCCACGTGTGAGGCGCACAAAGATCGGTGCGGCTGAAATGCCAATGGCCACCATGGCATTGGTCAAGCTAGGGCCTAAAAAGGCTGCCAAGGCAATGGCCAAAATAAGAAATGGGCAGGCTAAAAATGCATCTGTGATGCGAGAAATAAGGGTGTCAACCATGCCGCCCAAAAAACCTGCAAGTAAGCCGATGGGTACACCAATGAGCAAAGAGATGCTGACCGAAATAATGCCGGCCATGAGGGAGGCTTGCGTGCCCCAAATCACACGCGATAAAACATCGCGCCCAATTTCATCGGTACCAAACCAATGCGCCGCACTGGGTGCTTTGCGAATGGCCCCCCAACTGGTGGCAATAGGGTCTTGCGGGGAAATGTACTGGGCAAAAACAGCCAGCAACACAAAACCAATGACAACAGCCAAGCCTATCAAGGCACTGGGTCGCCGGCGCAAACGCAACCATGCGGTGTAACTCAAGCTTTGACTCATCGACGCAACCTTGGATTGACCCAGAAATAAGCCATGTCAGCCATTAAATTGAGTGTGATGTAGGTGGTGGCGGTAAACAGAACAACGCCTTGAACCACCGCATAGTCGCGGTTAAAGACCGCATCGAGAATGAGTTTGCCAAAACCTGGAATGGTAAATACTTGTTCAGTGAGTACCGCACCTGAAAGCAGGGTGCCCAGCTCCAACGCACCTAGGGTAATGATAGGCGTTAAAGCATTGCGCAAGGCATGCTTCAATATCACCGTGCGCTCGTTTAATCCTTTAGCCCTAGCCGTTCGCACATAGTCTGATTGCATCACTTGCAACATAGCGCTGCGCGTGTGGCGCATTAGCACTGCCGCAATGGCATTGCCCAGCACAAAGGCAGGCATGGCCATACTGGCCAAGTTGCCCATGAGATCTTCCGTTGGGCTGACAAACCCGGAGGCAGGCAGCCAACCTAAGTGCACAGAAAAAAGCATGATCATCAAAATGCCTAACCAAAAATTAGGCGTCGACAAACCCCAAAGTGCAAACACATTGGCTGCGTAATCCCAAATTTTACCGCGCCCTACCGCAGAGGCAATGCCAGCCGGAATACCAATGATGAGGGCAACGCACATGGCCAAAAACGCCAACTCGGCGGTCACAGGCAGCTTTTGCAAAATCAATGAAAGTACGGGCGATTGGGTGCGAACCGATTCTCCAAAATCACCTTGTACAACGCCTACAACCCAATAGCCATAACGAATCGGTAATGGCTCGTCCAAATGCATTTTGGCTGTGAGGTAGGCGATGACATTAGGGTCTTGCTCTTCACCCGCCAG
Source organism: Comamonadaceae bacterium (assembly GCA_947479935.1). GTDB lineage: Bacteria > Pseudomonadota > Gammaproteobacteria > Burkholderiales > Burkholderiaceae_C > Limnohabitans_A. Next base: position 20,225 of record CANKBG010000036.1, on the reverse strand, counting down.
TATTTTGGCAGGATCTCCGGGCAGCAACTGCTGCAGCCCGAAGATGAGAATCGATACCAACAACAGCGTTGGCAGTATCGAAAGGAGCCGTTTGACAAAGTATTTTGTCATGGCGCCATTTTCAGACCTGACACACGCAAGAGACCATCGGGCACATTGCGAACGCCGGCCAATTTGCCGTTGTAAGCCCACAGCCAATTGCGGTGGTACAAATAAATCACGGGGCGCTCTTTCAGCACTTTGGCAGAAATTTGTTCCATGATTTTTTTGCGCTTGGCCACATCGCGTTCAGCACGGGATTGGTTCAAAAGTGCATCGGTATCAGGGTCACAGTAGCCAGCGTAATTAAGAGGTTGTTTGCAGGCGTGGAAACTGAACATGTTGCCATCGGGGTCAGGGCGTCCGCTCCAAGACAGCACATAGGCCTCAAAGTCACCTTTGTCTGCCATGTTCAAAGAAGTGGCAAATTCTGTGGTTTGAATTTTGACATCGAAGCCCGCTTCGCGCGACATGGCTTGAATGACCAAAGCCAAACGCTGAGCGTCAGAAGCGGTGGTGGTGATTAAAGTAAAGCTGGGTTTAACCACGCCAGCTTCTTTGAGCAAGGCCTTGGCTTTCTCCACATCCCTTTTGGGCATTGGAACGTTCTTGGCGTAATAGGGGTTGTTAGGGGGCACCCATTGATTGCCAATCAAGGCCTCATTGTCCATGACCACTTGTGCCAAACCTTGGCGATCGAGCGACAATTCAAAGGCTTCACGAACGCGTGCATCACGGCCCAGTGGATTCTTTTTAGCTTGTTCACTTTTCCCTACGTTGATGGTAATGCCCTGATAGCCAATTTCAGTGATGCGAGAGACCTTGTACTTCTTGTCTTTCATCAAATTTTCAACATCGTTGGGCGCCATGCGTTCAATGAAGTCAAGCTGGCCTGATTTCAAATTGGCCAAGCGCACGGTGGCGTCGGGAATGGGTGTGTAGATGACTTTGTCAAAATGAACAGCATCTTTGTTCCAGTAGTTGGCAAATTTTTCCAACACAATACGGTCTTGGGCCACGCGTTCTGCGAACTTAAAGGGGCCTGCACAAACGGGGTTGGAGCCAAATTTTTCGCCAGCAGCTTGTGCTGCTTTGGGCGAGACCATCATGCCAGCGCGGTCAGTGAGTTGTGCCAACAGGGGGGCAAAAGGCGCACTCAAATTGAGACGAACTGTGGAGGGGTCGATCACCTCCACGGTAGTGATGGGGGCCAATTCACCACGGCGGTTTGATCCAGCCATTGTTTTATGGCGTTCAATGTTGAACTTAACGGCGGCGGCATCGAGCTTCTCACCATCGTGAAACGTCACACCTTGACGAATTTTGAGCGTCAGAGCTTTGCTGTCTGCAGACCATTCATAACCAGAAGCCAGTTGCGGCAAGATGTTGAGCTTCTCGTCAATGTCGAACAATTTGTCGCACAAGGATGAGAAAACAATCCGACCCACAAAACTTCTGGCAAGGGTAGGGTCTAACACATCGGGGTCTTCAGCCAACCCGACGCGCAATGTTTGTGCGCCGGCCAAACCCTGGCCGATTGCCATGAAGACCGTGAGTGGTAATAAAAATTTCTTGATTTTGAATGCCATGAAATCTCTCCAGTGAAAAAGAATTAAGGGGTTTGCACAAATGCAGATTGCAACCGTTTAAGGTGTTGGGCTTCTGCGCCATTTTGAGGGGTATAGCGTGACTTGGCAGGCGCGGGCAAATCTTTCCATAGATGGCACGCTATGGTATGCCCATTTTGAATTTCAGTTGTAGGTGCCACGTCTTGGCAAAGTTTTGTGGCATGCGGGCAGCGTGTGTGAAAGTGGCAGCCTGAAGGCGGATTGAGTGGGCTTGGCACATCGCCACCCAGCAAAGTGCGTTGGTTTTTAAAGCCTGGGTTGGGCCGAGGAATGGCACTCAGCAATGCTTGCGTGTAGGGATGCGAGGGCTGTTCAAAAAGGTGTTCTTTGTGGGCCATTTCCACAATCCGTCCCAAATACATCACCGCTACACGATTGGCAATGTGTTTGACAACGGCTAAATCATGCGCAATGAACAAATAGGCCAAGCCAAATTTTCTTTGCAAGTCTTGCAACAAGTTAACCACTTGGGCTTGGACTGAAACATCTAAAGCAGAAACCGCTTCATCGCACACAATGAGCTTGGGTTCGACTGCCAAGGCGCGTGCAATGCCGATACGCTGACGTTGGCCTCCAGAGAATTCGTGCGGATAGCGATCTGCGTGCTCAGGTGCCAATCCAACCAATTGAAGTAACTCTGCCACGCGCTCTTTGTGTCGCCCTAAGTGCAATTGATGTAATTTGAGAGGCTCACTTAAGCATTGAAAAACGGTCATTCGAGGATTCAAAGACGAAAATGGATCTTGAAAAATAATCTGCATGTCCTTGCGCTGAGATCGAAGTTGGTCAGAAGAAAGACTGAGTAAATCTTGACCATCGAATATCACACAACCTTGCGTAGGCTCAATCAGTCGAAGTGCCAATCGACCTAGCGTTGATTTTCCGCAGCCTGATTCACCCACAATTCCTAAAGTTTCGCCCGCACGCAGCGTGAGGTCGATGCCATCTACGGCCCGAACCTTTTCTAGGTTACGTCCAAGCCAACCTGGATTAACTGGGAAATGCTTCACCAGCCCTTGAATTTGGAGCAACGGAGTTTCAAGCGTGTGCATGGGGCATCAGTATTTCGGCTTGAAGAGGCGCGCGCAAACAAGCACTCCAATGACCTGAGTTGATTTCTAGTAACTTGGGTTTTTCTGTGGTGCACTGCATTTGGACAAAGGGGCAGCGTTGTGCAAAGGAACATCCGGCGGGTCTTTGTAAAGGGTTGGGCACTTGACCTTCAATGGAAGCCAATCTATTTTGTACTTCATCAAGGTGCGGAATAGAACCTAGGAGCCCTACGGTATAGGGGTGTTGCGGTGAATCAAACAAGGCTTGAACCGGCGCTTGCTCTACCACTTGTCCCGCATACATGACCACCACTTGATCGGCCACTTCTGCCACCACGCCTAAATCGTGCGTGATTAAAACGATGGCAGTGTTGGTTTCAACTTGCAATGTACGCATCAAATCGAGAATTTGAGCTTGAATGGTGACATCCAAAGCGGTGGTGGGTTCGTCTGCAATAAGGAGTTTGGGGTTACATGAAAGCGCCATGGCAATCATGACTCTTTGACGCATGCCGCCAGACAATTGATGAGGATAATCGTTCATGCGCTTTTCAGGTGCAGGAATGCGCACCTTTTTGAGCATCTCGAGCGCGCGGTCATGCGCTTGGGAAGAATTTAAAGGCAAGTGCCTCTGAAGGCCTTCCATAATTTGCTCGCCGACTGTAAATGCAGGGTTGAGCGAGGTCATGGGCTCTTGAAAAATCATGGCCATTCGATTGCCGCGCAAGTTTTGCAGGTCGCTTTGCGGCGCACCCACCAATTCTTGGCCTTCAAATTGAATAGAACCGCTTCGAATGGTGCCGGCTGGCTTGGCTAACAATCCCATGATGGACAGGGAAGTTACGCTTTTGCCGCAGCCTGATTCGCCCACAATTGCCAATGTTTGGCCTGCATCCACGCTAAAGCTCACCCCATTGACGGCTGTGAGTTCGCCTGCATCGGTGTCAAAACTGGTAACTAAATCTTTAACTTCAAGAATGGTGGCCATCTGATTCAAGTGCTTTGCGCATTCTTTCGTGCTTGGTGAAAGCGTTCAATTTGAGCATCAATAAGGCTTCTGTCGGTAATGCCTGAAGCGCTGTGCCGACCAGGGAGGCAAGTAAGGAAGGGTTGAAATCGCTCAAGGCTTTTGTCATACAAGCGCTTTAACTCCACCAGCGGGTCTTCATGATCGTCCACACGAAGATCGAGTTGTAAGTAATCTTCATCGGCGTGAATTCTAAGCGCAGCAGATTGTTTGCCGCGCTTGTCGCCACCGGCCAATTCTCCTGCTTGCATGGCCACAATGAGACGCTCAGCCAAGGGCAGGTGATGCGCAGCTTCAAATGCTTTGGCTGTTTCTTCTAGCACTTGTGGACCCGCCAGCATGTTGCCAGCCATGCTGAAATTTTTCCCCGCCAAATGGCCGCACCAATCGACGCAAGACTTTCCGGTGTGTGCCAGAGGCGTTCCTTCTGCGGGCAATAAATGAACTTGCCTTTGATCTCGACCTTCGTCGGACAGCAGCAATTGATCCATGACCTCCTGGGGGTCCAAGCCTTTGTGCATGAGCGCTAAGCCCAAAGGCCCAAGGAGGGGATTCATCAGCGCTTGGGTAGACACTGCGCCAACGCCACGTTGGGTGTGAGCGCACAGTGAACCCACCGCAAAGAAGCGGGAGGCGATAGCAACACCCAAGGTGCCATTGGCGTCGCGGGCAAGGATAGACCAAGTCATAAATTAAGTTCAGGGACTGAATCTGCCATCATGCTACTTTTTTGTGCGAAATTTTAAATACATTGAATTTAAGCAAAAAAGATGCCCAGCAAATAACCGCCCTGCTTAGAGCCTGAGTGTTCTGGTTTTTGAAGTGAGGCGCTAGAACGCTTCTTTTTCTGCTTCTAAGTAGGCAATACTGGTGTATTTCCCAATATTGCTTTCGAAGCCTTGCATGTCCGTGGCTCTTTTTTTGACTCTTGGATCTTGCAACACCATTTGCTTGGCTTCTGCTTCAGACTGACCGTCTTTGACGGCTTGCAAACAAGGCTCATAAATACCTGCTAAAAATTGTCCATAGGTTTCTAGCAAGTCCATGGATGGTTTTCCATGTCCAGGAAGCCAGAGTTGTTGACCTGCATTTTCACGGAGTGCCTTAAAGTATTTAAATGTGCCGACATACGAGCCATCGTCCATGTTGGCTATGCGATTCGTCATGGCTATGTCGCCCACACTTGTCACTTTATCTTGAACAATTTCGACTGAAAGATCGGCATCGGTGTGCGCTCGTCCATAGTGATGCATGACCAAATCGATCTCTCCAAATGAAAGTTTTTGACCATGTTCAACCGTCTTATTTGGGGGAACGACCTTGGTGCCTGCGGTGGATTGTTGGGTCCACCTCTCCATTAAAACTCGCCAACTGTTACCTTGAATGCCTTTGATGGTTTCTTGTGTTTTTGCCAATGCATAAATGGGCAATTGTGAACCGTATTCCTCAACAAAGGCATGGTTGCCAAGCCAATGGTCACCATGAAAGTGACTATTGAAAACCGCAACCACAGGCAAGGGGGTCACTTTTTTGATCATGCGAATCGCCATTTGCCCAATTTGCAAGGAACTCCCTGAGTCCAAGATCACCACACCTGCTGAAGTGACGACAAAAGTCACGTTGGACATCATGCCGCGATTTTCAGGCGTGGGAAATCCATCCGGTGAAAAAATCATCCATACGTGTTTTGACAGTTGAGTGGGTGTGATGTCTTTGACAGGAGGTCCTACCAAAAAATCTTTCACATCAGCGGCTAAGGTGTGCACCTCTGGCCACATGCCAACGAACCCAATGCCTGCTGCAGTTGCGCCCAAAAAGGTGCGACGACGCATTGTGTGAACTATGCAGTTTGATTTTTCTGCCGAATTCATCTGTGGCGCTTCCTCTAAGCGACGTAGCCAGGGTTGGGCAACCCGCCTGTAATTTTCGGGGCATTTAATTGGCGCGGTTTGATCCGGCCGTTGGGTTGAGTTTGAAGCCATTGCTCTACAAGTTCCCAAACTTGTTTGTTGCCTTGGGTGCGTGCTTGTTCGGCAACAGGTGCCCAACCCGCTACTTTGTATTTTTTGTCAGCCTCAATGAGTTTGCCATTCAATCGCATTTCTTCAATGCGCTTGCCCATACCTGCGGTGGGGTTGCATTGGTATTGCAAACCACCCACACGAACCATGTCGCCGCCTTGTTGATAGTAGGGGTCTGGATTGAAGAGGTTGTCGCAAACATCTTCAAGAACCGTTTTAATGGTCTCGCCAGTCATTTCTGTCACCGTGGCATAAGAGTAAGTTGTTGCCGTCATGTCCATCAACCATTCGCGCGTGATGGCTTGGCCAGGCAATAAAGTGGTCCCCCATCGGAAACCTGGTGAAAAAGCAATTTCGGCACTCTGAACGTCCATCAAGGCATCGATCAAAAGTTGATCGCCAGTGCCGTTGAAATTACCACGTCGGTAAAGCAATCCCTCAGAGATGCCTAGTTTTTCATTGAGCTTGGCCTCATAGGGCGCTCTCACTTTGGTAATCAGTGCCGCCATCTCTTTGTCAGCGGGCAGCATGTTTGAAAACACGGGCAGCAACTTGTAGCGAAAATCAGTGACGCGTTTTTCTTTCACTTCTAAATCTAGAACACCCAAGAATTTGCCGTTAGAGCCTGCGTTGGTCACAATGGTTTTGCCGCCTTTGTTGTTGACCAAAGTGGCCACAGGCATGCCATCGTGCGTATGGCCGCCCATGATGGCGTCAATGCCAGACACTCGACTTGCCATTTTCAAATCAACGTCCATGCCGTTGTGGCTAAGCAGCACCACTGCTTGTGCGCCTTTGCCACGGACTTCGTTCACCATGGCCTGCATGTTTTCATCTTGAATGCCAAAGGCCCAATCTGCCATCATGTAGCGAGGGTTGGCAATTGGGGTGTAGGGAAAAGCTTGGCCGATGATGGCGCAAGGTATGCCATTGATTTCTCTCATGACATAAGGCTTAAAAACAGGGTCGCCAAAGTCTTGTGTCTTGATGTTTTGCGCGACGAATTCAATTTTGCCTGCAAAGTCTTTTTCAACAATCTCTTTCACACGGTCCATGCCCAATGTGAACTCCCAATGGCCGGTCATGACATCAACGCCCAATAGTTTGCAAGCGTCAACCATGTCTTGGCCATTGGTCCATAGGGAAGTGCCGGAGCCCTGCCAGGTGTCGCCACCATCTAGCAGTAAAGCGCCAGGTCGGCTGGCCTTCATTCGTTTGACCAAAGTGGCCAAGTGCGCAAAGCCACCAACTTTGCCATACCGCGCTGCAGCTTTTTCGTAATTTAAATAGGTGAGGGCGTGTGCTTCTGAACTTCCGGGCCTGATGTTGGCAAACTTTAGGAGGTGTTCGCCGACCAAATGTGGCAAGTTGCCTTTCATGCTACCCAGACCTAAATTGATACTCGGTTCGCGAAAATAAATGGGTTTGAGTTGAGCGTGGCAATCTGTCATGTGCAAGAACGACACATTGCCAAACTTAGCAATGTCATAGAGTCCGTTTGCAGCGGTAGCTGCATCTGCATTGGCATAGGTGCCCATGCTTAAGCCAGCCATGGTGCCAGCCCCCATGACTTGCATAAACTCACGCTTTGAGAGATTCATCGTTTTGTCTTCACTTTTATATAGAGATTAAAAAACCCGGGGTCACCGGGTTTTTAAGTGTGGCCTCATTGATTGACAGGCGATTTAGGATCTAACAGCAAGCCTACAAGATGGCGCACTTGTACTTCCGACAAAATGCCGTTGTGTCCAACGCGAGGCATATTGGAACAAGCGTTGTAGGCTTTTGAATTCCAAATCTTGCCCCAGGTGTATTCCACAATGAGTTTCACTTCTGGATTACTTGGGTCAGTCACGCCACGAATTTTTCCGTAGTTGTGCAGACTCGGCCCAATGGTGCCGTAGGAAATTTCTTTCTTGTCCATTTGGTGGCAGTTGTAGCAATTGCCGCCGATGACAGTCTTTTCATCATCTGTAAAGGTCAGGCCGCGACCATTTTGGGCAATTTTTTCGCCTTCTTTCCAATCCCCTATGAACTTGCTATCAGAGGGCCATTTAATGGCTTTCAGATTGATCTCTTCGATCACTTTGGCTGTTTTTTCATCGAGTGGTTTGCCCATAGCATCCGCCTCGCTGCAAGCTTTGTTGGTTTCATCTGTATTGGCCAATAAGCTTGCTTTAACCATGCCTTCATCACGAAAGGATGCAGCCACAATTTTTTGAGTGAGCACGTTCAGATCGGCCATGCTGGGAACTGATGCACAGCCAACTGCCAACAAACTAATGCCGGCTGCTGCCAGTGCAGTGCGTAATTTTGAATTGATTTTTTTCATTGCATGGACTCCAATTAACGCTTAATGGCCGGCGCAATAGAAGCTGAGCCTTGCGAATTAACCCCCAGATAAACGCCTAAAGCAATGGTGGCATCGCTGGCAAAACCGGGGTAGGGGAAACGCTGTTGTCTGTAGCAATCGTTAAGGCGCTGCTGCATACCCCACATCTGGCCGTTTGACACGCGATAGGCAGGCCATGCTGCAACGCCGATGCCATCACCAGCGTTCTTGGTCAGATTGGGGAGATCTTGTAAGCGAATTCGCTTTCCGTCTTCAGCATGGCATGAAGCGCATGCAAAATCATGCGGCCCGCTTCTCTGGAAAAAAAGGCGTTTGCCGACTTCATAGAAGGTTTTTTCTGCGGAATGTGCTTGTGGCAAATTGAACTTCATGCCTTTAGATTCAGCGGCCACCCAAGTGGCCAAGGCAGTCATGTTGACTTGTTCGCCTCTGCCAAAAGGTGTTTTTGCAATTTCAGCAGCATTGAAACCTTGAAGTGTTTCCATGCAGGTTAGCAAGCGTGACTCCATGTCTTGAACGCGGCCGGTATCTGCAAAATATTTTGGAAGTTCTACAAATACACCTTTGTAGACCCCAGGACCTTTGCCTAAATCGCACTTCTCAAGCGATGCATTTTTGGGGCCACGTTTTTGAGTCCACAAACCCTCGCCCTTGGCTTCAAACAAGTCTGCAGGATTGCCGTCTTGCAACATGGCCCTGTATTCATCAATGCCTTGGCTGGCAGTTTTTTGAGCCGGGCTTGGAAGGGAGAGCGTCATCAGCGCACAAACCAATAAGACGGACAGTGGTTTATTCATGGTCACCTCGAAGTTGTTTCTTCTTAAAATGGAAAAAAGGGTGAAGATTTTGCTTCACCCTGATCGTTAGCCCTGCGGCTTACGACACCGTGGCTTCGTCTGTGCGACTGTCACCTTTATTGTCTTTCCATGTGATTGCAATCTTGTCGCCAGCTTTGGCGCCTTTCACCGCAAATTGCAGGAATGGATTTTTGGATACTGCGGGGCCCCATTCAGCGGAAAAAACAGGTTTGCCATTGAGTGCAGCTGTCACTTCTTGAATGAACCAAGCAGGCACAGTTTTTCCAGCGGCGTCTTTGCGCTGACCGGTTTCCATTTCGTGACTCATCAGAACACGAACAGTCGCTTTTTCGCCAGCGGCTTGGGCGCGAATGCGCATTGGATCTGCCATTTTTTTCTCCTAAATATGTATAAATGAACGGTGGTGTAAGGGCGTTAGCCGCCACAACCACCCAAAGTGACTTTGACTTCTTTTTTGGCGAACAAAGCTTTGCCGTCCGCCATGATGGCCACAGCATAGACATCGGACGATTGGCCCATTTTGGCGCGAGTGGAGAAGTTAGCTTCTAGGGCATCGTTCAGATTGAACATGGCAACCAGAGTGGAAGGATTCTTTTCAACCAAGATCAACATTTGCTTGACCCCTGCTAAAGTCGTGCTTGCGCCCAAAGGAACCACAGCACCATTTTCAGCAATGTCAGGACCCGTGATGACGACGTCTTTGCTTTCTGCAATGGCACCGCCGCCATAGGCTTTCACAGCATCGGCAACAGACTTGGCATCGAAGCCAGCTTTGTTAAATGCAGCTTGTGCGAATTGTGGGAAGCCTGCTGAAGCCAGCAAGCCTGCAACCACCATGCTCTGTTTTAGGGTCTCGCGACGAGTTTGCATCTGAATTCTCCTTGTGAATAAGTTGATGCTATTGAAATCAGTGCCAAAGTCAATGCAGATTTACCTGATTGGTTTTGACGTCTTAAATTAATTAACGGCCCCATTTGCAATCCAAATTGCAATCAATTTGGCGTCTGCTTCGCTCAAATTTTGGGCTGGCATTGGAACAGGGCCCCATACGCCAGAACCACCGGCTTTGATTTTGCCAGCAATGTAATCTACTTTACCGGGGTATTTTTTTGCAATTTCATTGAAACCCGGGCCGACAATCTTTTTGTTGATGCCATGGCAAGCCGTGCAGACATTTTTGCTCAATAAGGCCAAAACTGCTTTGTTGTCTGGTTTGCTGTCTGAGGGCTTAATTGCCGCAGTGGCTGGACTCACGGACTTCCCACCACTGCCCTCGGGTCGTGTCGTGTCAGCCCCTTTTTGTTGCCCCACTAATCGATTTTGTTCGCTTAAATTGCCATGGGCATTCCGTGCAAAGTCGGGCAGGAAGGAGGCAACTTTGGGCTCTGGTACGCAATCTTTCATGCAAATCACATTTTGAGTGTCTGGCTTTGCCGATCCGCCAAACTCCCTGCCTGGCCACATCGCATGGGCAGTGGTCATGCCATTGCGGTTGGGCATGCGCTTTTGAACTTCAGCGATGTTTTGGTTTGACAAGACAAAATCGTCCGGCACGATGCCTGCCAAGTTGAGCAAAAATCCGGTGACCGCGTAAACCTCCTCGGTTGTCAACGTCTTTGGATTTGTCCAAGGCATGGCCCGATTGATGTAGTCCCATAAAGTTGACAAGGTGGCCACTTTCATCATGGTGGTACGACCTGGAAAGTCTGCACGAGTGAGGTTGGCGACACGGCCATTTTTAATGTCCTCTGCCGTGGTACCGCCAATGATCGGACTGAAAACTTCGTTGGACTCACCAAAAATACCGTGACATTGCGCACATTTAACTTCCCAAACATCTTGGCCTTTGGCAACGGAGCCCGAACCCACGGGCAAGCCTTTGAAGTCGGGTCGAACATCAATGTCCCAAGCGGCTACTTCTTTGGGGGTTGCGTCTCGGCCGACACCTGGGTACTTGGCGTTTTGCGCGAACAGCGTAGCACTGGTGAAGCAGGCGGCGAGGATTAAAACAAGATTACGAAACTTGAACATTTTTCACCTCGCCATTTTCTTGTATCAACCATGACTGAATGGCATTGTTGTGATAGATGGAACGCGTGCCTCGAACATCGCGCAACTGTTTGTACATAGGTTGCACATAGCCTGTTTCATCTTGAGCGCGACTTTGAAGAATGGCGGGTTTGCCATCCCACACCCAATCTAAATTAAAACGTGTCAGTGCCTTTGAAAGAACAGGCGTTTCAAGCCTAGCTTGACGCCAATTGCGACCACCGTCGGTCGACACATCGACGCGCTTAACCTTGCCTTTGCCAGACCAAGCCAGACCCGTGATGTTGTAAAAACCCTTGTCTAACAGCACTTGACCCCCAGAGGGTGTTGTGACCACGCTTTTACATTCTTGGATGTTGGTGTATTGACGGTGTAAACCACCTGGCTGCAGATCCATGTAATGAATGGCTTCATCTTTGGCTGCATAGGGTTGATCTCCAACCTCAATACGGCGTAGGTACTTGACCCAACTCACACCTTGAACGCCAGGGACGATTAAGCGCAAGGGATAGCCATTTTCGGGGCGCAACATTTCACCATTTTGACCATAGGCTACCAACACTTCGCCTGATGTAATGAGGCTCATGGGGATGGTGCGCGTCATGCTTGATCCGTCGCCACCTTCTGCGAGAACGAATTTTCCGTTTTTCAAATCGGCACCCGCCAATTCAAGCAAGGTGATGAGTGGCACACCCGTGAATTCACTGCAAGACAACATGCCGTGGGTGTATTGAACAGTCGGTACTGCCACGTTGCCCCAGTCGACCGCTGTATTGGCGCCGCATTCAATGAAGTGAAAACGAGACACTGAAGGCAAACGCATGAGTTCGTCCATGGTGAAAACCTTAGGGCTTTTCACCATGCCGTTGATCATGAAACGGTGCTTAGAAGGGTCTATGTCCCACCATCCTTGGTGGTGACGCTCAAAGTGCAAGCCACTGGGCGTGACGATGCCAAACAAAGATTGAAGCGGTGCAAAAGAAACTGAGGCCTGAGTGGTTTGAGTGAGACCGGGGCTTTGACGACGCTGCAAATTGGATTCGTATTTAGAAGGTTTTCCATAACCTTCAGTGGCAACACCTTGACCTAAGCCTGTGGCGTGCTCGGGTAAATTTAAAATGTGGGGGTCGCCGCCCTCGGTAGGAATGGGATTTCCTTGGGCCCAAGCATTTGGCGCCGTTACTGCTGGCATACCTGCCGCTGTAGCGGTTGTTGCGGCTGCAAAGGCGCGACGAATAAAGTCGCGACGACCTTGCTGACCTTCCGCGAACACTTTTTTCACATCTGAAGGCGTTAAGAAATTTTCAGGTGCTTTTAGTAACTGACCTGAGGAATGAATTTGCTGTTTCACCTAATCTCCTAATTGAGCTTCTGTGTGGGCTTGTGGGCCCCCAGTTTTCCTGCATCACCCAAGAAATCGTTCCGCAATAGGGCCGAAATATACTTTAGGGGGCAAGTTAATTTGAGGTCAGCCTTCAACCGCTATTTAAATTTGTAATGATCTCGGTTGAGCACAGCAGCAATTGCGGTAACTTCTTCTGGAAAGAACCCTAGATTCAATTCGGTATTGCACTGTTCAACCATGCCGCGTAAAAAGCCAGGGGTGTTGATTCGTCCTTGAGGTTTGTAAATGGCGTTGCCATTTCCGCCAACGCGTTTTTGATGGCATGTATCGCAATTGTTTTGCGCAATCAGTTCTGCGCCTAATTTCAGATCAGCGTCCTTGAACAATGCGGGTTGAGCCTGGGTCAGAGAAGTGACCATGACTAACAGCAAAGTGACGCTGAGGCTCATGAAACAGGGCATTAACTTTTTAAGAGCCTTTGAAATCTTGTGTGGGTTTTTCATGATTGAGTGCCAGCCAAAATCCAACTGGTCAAAGTGGCAGCATTGGCATCACTTAAGGCGGCTAAGTCTAAATTGGCCCAAGCGGGGTCTGAAACAAGGCTTGCAAAAGAGATTGCGACTGTTTGTAATTTCATTTCAACCTTTCCAAACCAAATAGTTAACGATTGCCTAATTTAACTTAAATCAAGCCACGCAACGCCTTACGAGCTATCGCAATTCGTTCGTCTAGGTAAGCGCCATAGTAGTCGGGTAGAAAACCGCCTTCCATGCGCTCCACCAATTCTTGACCTTTGGGGCCAAAGAATATGAGGGTGGGCGCAATGCTGACGCGCCATTGCTTGACCAACTGATCGTGGGTTTGCATTTGACCTGTGAGGCCCTTGACCTGCAATTCGCTGCGCATGTCGACCTGCACAATTGGAAAACCTTGCTTTTGCATGGGACTTAGGTAACTTCCACGCGCCATTTTGCAATAAGGACATCCCGCCAGACTGACCATGACAATTAAGGGGTCTTTTGATTTCAATGCCTTTTCGAGTTCATCTGGAAGGGACACTGAGGGGGGCAATTGCGCGGGTGCAGCACTTGCCAGAAGCGTCTTTGAACCCAAGACACTCAACATGCTAAAGCTCAGCAATGACAGGTAATTTCTGCGATTGAGCTTGAAATTAGCATTTGTATTCTGTGGTTGCATGTGATGGGGACGAAAAAAAGGGAAAATCAGGGGTTTGACAATTTTGGTGTCTGTAGGCATGCGGTGCTAAGCAAGAGTTTTGGTGTCGTCTGTCTATATCAGTACTTAATGAATTATTGGGGAAGTTTGTGAATCTCGCAAGTCTGCTAGAAACCTATGGCGATCATTGGATCCTAGCCGTGGGCGGCGCAATGATTGGATTGTTGTTTGGATTTAGTGCTCAAAGGTCTAAATTTTGCGCGCGTGCTGCCGTCATAGAAGGTTGCGACGGTGAGTGGGGTCAACGTTTTGCCGGGTGGTTATTGGCATTTGCATCTGCCATTTTGCTCATACAGGTGGCCCTTTCGACGGGATTCTTAAAACCTGAGAGCTCAAGACATTTAGGCACACAGGGAAGCATATCGGGTTCTCTTTTGGGTGGGCTGATGTTTGGCGTAGGCATGATCATGACACGCGGGTGTGCCAGCCGTTTGATAGTCCTTTCTGCTAACGGCAATTTACGTGCTTGGATTTCAGGGCTGGTATTTGCTGTGACAGTGCAGGCCAGCATCTCGGGCGCCTTGGCGCCTATCCGCCAAGCCATCTCATCGTGGTGGTTGGTTGATGGCGGGCCAAACCGTAACTTGCTAACCTATACGGGCACCTCAGATTGGATGGGTTGGTTTGTCGGGTTTTTAATTTTAGGCGTTGCTATTTGGCGCTTTCGCGCAGACACAAGTTTGTCCAAGCCCTGGAAAGTAGGAAGCCTTTTTGTGGGAATTGCCATAGCTGCAGGCTGGTTATTCACGCAGTGGATTGCCAGTGCATCCTTTGAACCTATTGCCCTGCAGGGACTCTCCTTCAGTGGACCCTCTGCAGAATGGCTCACTCGCGTGCTTTATACAGAAACTGCCCCTAAGTTTGGGTTCGATGCTGGTTTGCTACCGGGTGTTTTTGTGGGCTCATTATTGGCTTCAATTTTGTTTGGTGAATTCAAATTTGAAGGATTTCAAACTGAAAATAAGTTGGGCCATTACCTGAGCGGCGCCATTTTGATGGGATTTGGAGCAGTACTGGCAGGCGGATGTACGGTAGGTGCTGGTTTGTCTGGCGGGGTTGTTTTCTCAAATACAGCCTGGATGACATTGATTGCCATCATTTTGGGTTCTGCAGCGACTTACAAATTTTTAAAGTCGATTGGGTCGCCCACTTAGTTCGTGACTTGAGTCTTTATTTGCCGCTGAGGTATTCAGACACTGCAGCCATTTCTAGGGGTGTCATTTTGACCACAATGGCATGCATCACGGCATTGTCATTGTTTCGCTCTCGCGTGTTGAACTGTTTCAGTTGCGTTTCTGTGTAAGAGGCGTATTGGCTGGCTAACCGAGGTAAGGCCGCAGTGCCTTTGGCCTCTGCGCCATGGCAGCTTGCACAAGCAGGCACGCCACTGTACTTATTGCCATTGTGGAAAATATATTTTCCAACAGCAGCCAAGCCAGAGTCTTTGGGGGGTTCTACGGGCACACTTTGCTTTTCAAAATATTTGCCCAAAGCCATCATTTCATCGGGCATGAGTTTGGCCACCATGTCTCGCATGGCCGTACTGTTTCTCTTTCCGCTTTTGAAATTCTCTAACTGTTTTGCAATGTATTCTGAGTGCTGACCCGCTAGCCGTGGAAAAACCTCGCTGGATGAATCGCCTTCAGCACCATGGCAAAGGAAGCACGAACCAGAAATAATTTTCTTAGCGCGTGCTTCATCTGCTTGGCCAAATGCCAAATGACTGATGCAAAGGGCAGTGATTGATATGAAGAGTTGTTTGATGATGAAATTCCGCTTCATCTTCATTTTTAAGCCAGAGTGTCAGCCCAAATGTTACGTGCCCAAGCCATGGCATATCGGCCTTCCAATTCATTGGCTGCGCTTGACACACCGCCTGAGCCTGCAACTGTTAGCATGGTTTTTTTGTCTGCATCATATGCATGCACACTGGCAACGTGGACCACATCTTCTGAGCTGACAAAGCTATAGCAAGTGT
Source organism: Comamonadaceae bacterium (assembly GCA_947479935.1). Taxonomy (GTDB): domain Bacteria; phylum Pseudomonadota; class Gammaproteobacteria; order Burkholderiales; family Burkholderiaceae_C; genus Limnohabitans_A. The sequence goes on along the minus strand of CANKBG010000036.1, from coordinate 4,679 downwards.
TGTTGTATATGGGCAATTGATTGGGTTCTTTACCAGTCAGTAAGGCCACAACGGCTGCCGCACAAGTTTTGCCGTGCTGGTTGGCCATGTGACCAGATTTGGGCATGGCAGGGGCAATTTGAATGGAATCACCCAAAACATGAATATTTTTAGCGGCTTTTGATTCAAAAGTGAGAAAGTCCACTTCACACCAGCGTTTGTTGGCCGTAGCCAAACCCGTCTTTACTGCGATATCGCCAGCACGCATAGCAGGAATCACATTCAGGACGCTTGCTTTGACGTCGTCATTGAATTCAAACTTGACCGTATTGGTGGCGGCATCAACGTCGACAGCGTTGTGCTTGCCACGGTACTCAACGATACCTTTATAGCGATCAGTCCAAGCCTTCTTAAATAAGGGCCCCTTGGAAGTCACATCGTCATTCGCATCCAAAATAATCACTTTGCTTTTTGGCTTGGACTTGCTGAAATAGTCTGCAACTTGGCAGGCGCGCTCGTAAGGGCCTGGAGGGCATCGATAAGGTGCCAATGGTATGGAAAGGGCATACACGCCACCATCGGGCATAGCCTCAAGTTGCTTGCGCAATGCAAATGTTTGGGCGCCCGCTTTCCATGCATGAAGAACTTTCTCTTGCGTGCCTGGTTTGTTCAATCCAGGTAGCGAGTCAAACATGAAGTCAACGCCAGGGGACAAAATAAGACGATCGTAGGGAACTTCAGAGCCGCCCGCCAATTTGACAACTCGTTTGTCTGGGTCAATTTGTGTCACATAGTCTTTGACCAAATTGACACCATGGCGTTTGGCCAAATTGTCATAGGACGTGGTGATGTCGGCCATTGTTTTGCTTCCGCCAATAACCAAGTTGGAAATAGGGCAGGATATGAAACTGGCGTTGGGTTCAATCAGGGTGACTTGAATGCCATAGTCAGACCACATGCGAACATATTTGGCAGCAGTGGCGCCGCCATAACCACCGCCAACCACCACCACTTTAGGGCCATTGGAGCCACCGATGGATGCGCAACCTGCCATCAGACCCATTGCGCTGAAGGCAGAACTTGCAGAAGCTGTTTGAATAAATTGACGACGTTTCATGACAACTCCTTATTTTTTCTGTGCGGCAAAGTAGCCTGCAATCGCAATGATTTGTTCATCGGTGTAGCCTTTGGACAATTGATGCATGATGGTTGCAGGCTTTCGACCAGCTTTGAAATCAAGCATTTTCTTCACAATCTCATCCTTGTTAACCCCAGCCAATGACTCGTTGCCTGGTTCGGCTCTTCCGTTGGTGCCATGGCAATTGGAGCAAGAGGCAGCCCAGCTGCGAACTTGTAAAGGATCTGACGAGATGTTTTGAGCCTGAGCACTTGCAAGAGCACAGAACAGACCGGCTATAAGGTATGACCAATTTTTCATAGTGTTTATTTAATAAATGAATGGATTAAAAATTGAGCTGTTCAGTTTAAAAGTTCAAGGTCTTGATTTGTGCAAATGACAAAGTGCTGACCAACAAACCCAAACTGATTGCACCAGCACTGATGAGAGACATTTTATTCATTAGTCATTCCTTATCTATACAGATATTAAACGGATCCACCCTGTCTAGGGCACAGTAAAAACCCGACTTCAAACGGTCAATGCGCTTTCTATGGCTATTTGAGAACAAACCGCCCTGCAAAGGTCAACAAAACTCGGATTGGCGATAGCGTAATAAATTTGCACACCATCTCGGCGCTTTTCCAAAATGCCAGCTTGAAACAAAGTACTCAAGTGTTGCGACATATTAGATTGTGTGGTGTCAACTTCTTCTAAAAGTTCGCTGACATTTTTTTCGCCCGCGCAAAGACTGCTCATGATCCGTAGACGCATAGGCGCCGACATGACGCGGAATATTTCAGCGGCCCTGTTGAAGGTTACGTCATTTTTTTCAAGAGCTTCGAATTGAATCGGTGTTTTTCTTTTCGCTGTCATGGGCTTAAATATATCGCGAAATGACTTTTGAGAATAGTGAAGCTTTGTCAAAATATCTGTGAGTTCAGATTGAAGCTTAGAATTAGCGCCTGTATTGTGGAGAAACATATGAAATTCATGCAATTTTTATCCTTCTTTGCGGCTGCCTTTTACTTTGGCAATGCAACTGCGCAGGTGGCTCAAGTATCAGAGCCTTGGGCCCGAGCCACCGTACAAGGTCAAAAAGCGACTGGTGCATTCATGACGATTACATCTAAAGAAGGCGCAAAGTTGGTGGGCATTAGCAGCCCTGTGGCCGGTATTTCTGAAATTCACGAAATGAAGATGGAAAAAGACGTGATGAAAATGTCAGCCCTGCCATCACTGGACATTCCTGCAGGAAAGTCGGTTGATCTCAAACCAGGAAGTTATCACGTGATGTTGATGGACTTAAAAGCACCCTTGGCAGACAACTCCAACTTGCCCATGACATTGACTTTTGAAAATGCAAAAGGTGTGAAGTCCAAAATTGAACTTCAAGTGCCTGTGAAATCCATGAACATGCAGCAACAACATAAGCACTGAGCGCTCAGCGGCCCATGAATTTTTTAAGGGTGTTGTTCGGATTGAGTTCGCTATTTTTGAGTTCGGTCAATGCTGCCGAAGTCATGGTCGCAGTCGCTTCCAACTTTACGGCGCCCATGCAAAAGATTGCGCTAATGTTTCAACAAGATACAGGACACAAAGCTGTTTTATCTTTTGGCTCTACAGGCACTTTTTATGCGCAGATTAAAAACGGGGGACCTTTCCAAATTCTTTTGGCAGCCGACCATGAAACACCCGCTAAGTTAGAAAAAGAAGGCTTGGCTGTGGCAGGTTCAAGGTTTACCTATGCCATTGGCAAACTTGTACTTTGGAGCAAGCAGCCTGGCTACGTGGATGACAACGGTGCTGTTCTTAAAACAGTTAAATTCAAACGGATTGCCATCGCCAACCCAAAATTAGCTCCCTATGGCGCAGCAGCAACTCAGACTTTGTCAAAGCTTGGCATCATGCAAGAAATAGCGCCTAGGTTGGTGCAGGGTGACAACATTGCCCAAACTTTTCAGTTTGTTGATACAGAAAACGCACAGCTTGGCTTTGTAGCGCTTTCGCAGGTCTATGCAGAGGGCAAGATGACGCAAGGATCAGCTTGGACGGTACCTGCGAATTTTCATGACCCCCTTCGTCAAGATGCTGTTTTATTAGTGGCTGGGAAAAACAATGCTGCAGCGACAGCGTTAATGACTTACTTGAAGGGCGAAAAGGCTCGATCGGCAATGAAGTACTATGGTTACGATTGAGCAACTTAATCAAATCAACTGACTAATGAGTAGGATTTCAAAGTGACAGAAGCAAAACCCATGAATGTACTTTTTCTTTGTACGCACAATTCGGCTCGAAGTATTTTGGCTGAGGCTTTACTCAACCACATGGGTCGTGGCAAATTCAAAGCCTATTCTGCAGGGAGTAGTCCCAGAGACAGTCAAACGCCCAACCCAATGGCCCTAATCACTTTGGAAAAAGCAGGCATTTCGACTGCGGGATTAAGCAGCAAAAGTTGGGACGTCTTTGCAACGCCCAATTCACCCCACATGGATTTAGTCATCACTGTTTGCGACAACGCAGCTGGCGAAGTTTGTCCTTATTGGCCAGGACAACCAGCAACTGCTCATTGGGGCTACACAGATCCTTCAGAAGGCAGTGGCAGTGATGCAGAAAAATTAGAAGCTTTCACGCAAACTTTGTATCAAATTAAAAGACGGCTCGAGATATTTACTAGCCTGCCTTTAGCCAGTCTGAACAAGATGACTTTGGAAAACACAGCTCGCGAGTTGGCTAAAAAATGATTCCAATCATTCATTGGAAAAGATATTTCGCAGAATTGGTTGGTACCGCGGCTTTGTTGTGCGCTGTCATTGGCTCGGGCATCATGGCCGAGCAATTGGCAGGTGGCAATGTGGCGATTGCTCTTTTGGCCAATACGCTAGCCACAGTCTTTGCGCTTTATGTCTTGATTGAAACACTTGGCCCCATCAGTGGGGCTCATTTCAATCCAGTTGTGTCAATGGTGATGGCATTTCGAAAAGATTTGGCGCGTCATCATTTAATAGGTTATGTCATTGCCCAACTTATCGGTGCTGCACTGGGTGCGTGGGTGGCCCATGCCATGTTTGAACTTGAAATTTTTCAATGGTCTGCCAAAGTTCGAACAGGCCCTGCGCAGTGGTTTGCCGAAGCGGTGGCCACGGGTGGCTTGTTGTTTGTCATCTTGCGCTCGCCAGAAGGAAAGGCTTCTTCAGTAGTGGCTTGCTACATAGGCGCAGCCTATTGGTTTACCGCCAGTACTTCTTTTGCAAATCCTGCTGCAGCTTTCGGCCGAATGTTTTCCAATACATTTTCGGGCATCTCGCCAGCCGATGTGCCTGCTTTTATGGTGTCACAGATTGTGGGTGGGTTTCTAGGATTGCTGCTGCATGTGCTATTGAAAACTGAACACAAGCAAAACCATCCCCATTGAAAAACTTGCTGAGTCAAAACTTTTGACTCAGCAGTTCAGGCATCTTTTCCCAATTCATCATTCCCATGGCCTGAGCGTCATCGGCACCGAGCCACTGGTTAAATTGATCTGTGTTTAAAACAACGGGGGTTCGCTTCTCGTCGCCAGGCTTGTGAAACTGTTTCATCA
>CANKBG010000035.1 GCA_947479935.1 Comamonadaceae bacterium | reverse complement strand
GCACAGGGTGCTAGCCCTAGGTTTCTGGTTAGTTTGTCTGGGTGTATGAGAGTTGTCTGGTGGAATGGGGGGGGTGAGGGGTACAGGGTATTGGGTATTGGGTATCGGGTATGGGGCGGGCTCCTCATACTGGGGTACCAGAAATCGTCGCCCACCCCATACCCGATACCCAATACCCTGTACCCCTCACCCCCCCATTCCACCAGACAACTCTCATACACCCAGACAAACTAACCAGAAACCTAGGGCTAGCACCCTGTGCATTTGGGTGTCGATGGGTGCACAATCGGAGCCCATGTTGATTCACCCCCAAATTAACCCCGTTGCCTTGCAATTGGGACCAGTCGCGGTTCACTGGTACGGTTTGACCTACTTGGCCGCCTTTGCGCTTTTTTACTTTCTGGCCACCCGAAGACTCACGCATTTGCCTTACGCCCGTTTAACCCACTGGCAAGTCAGAGACGTTGAAGACATACTGTTTGCCGGCGTACTGGGCGTGGTGTTGGGCGGCCGCTTGGGCTACTGTTTGTTTTATCAACCGGCTTACTACTTCTCTCATCCCTTGGAACTTGTTTATGTGTGGCAGGGGGGCATGAGTTTTCATGGCGGTTTGATAGGGGTGATGGCGGCCATGGTGTGGTTTGGTCAAACCCGGCATCGGCCTTTTTTCCAAGTGATGGATTTTGTAGCGCCGTGCGTGCCCACAGGTCTGGCTGCGGGGCGCATTGGCAATTTCATCAATGGTGAATTGTGGGGACGACCTGCCGATGCAGACTTGCCTTGGGGCATGATTTTCAGAGGAGCTGGCGATTTACCGCGTCACCCTTCCCAAATCTACCAATTCCTATTAGAAGGATTGCTTCTTTTTGGCGTACTTTGGTGGTTTGCCAAAAAAGACAGGCCCATGGGACAGGTATCCGCCGTCTTTTTAATCGGCTATGGTACGTTGCGTTTTGTGGCCGAATTTTTTCGCGAGCCCGATGCTCATCTGGGTTTACTTTCGATGGGGTTCAGCATGGGTCAGTGGTTGTGCGTGCCCATGATTGTGGCTGGCGTATTCTTATACCTTGCCGTGAACAAGCCGAAGTATGCTTAAGGTAAATTCAAAGAGAATAATTTTTGTCAAGATCACGTGATTTTCAATGGTTCAGTGAATTAAATTTAATAGCAGGAGACAACATGCAAAATTCTAAAAACAATTTCCAACGCCGCCATATTCTTCAATTGGCCGCTGGCGCATCATTGGGCGCCGCGCTTCCCGCATGGGCGCAAGCCACGTGGCCCACCAAACCCGTCAACATGGTTGTTCCGTTCCCTGCAGGTGGCGGTACAGATGCTTTTGCACGGCCTCTGGCGGCCATGTTTTCAAAACTCACGGGCAAGCAACTCATCATTGACAACCGGGGCGGAGCCGGCGGCACCTTGGGCGCAGGCATTGCCGCCAAATCGGCGCCCGATGGTTACAACTACTTCATGGGCGCAGTGCATCACACCATTGCACCCAGCATGTACCCCAAGCTTGACTACGACTTAGAGCGCGATTTGATTCCCCTCATTTTGTTGGCGGCTGTGCCCCAGGTGTTGGTGGTTAATCCTAAAAAAGTACCTGCCAACAACTTGAAAGAGTTTTTGGATTTTGTCAAAAAGAATCCTGGCAAGTTGAACTACGGTTCTGCAGGCGGTGGTACCTCACATCATTTGGCCGGTGAGTTGTTCAAACTTCAAACGCAAACTTTCATCACGCACATTCCCTATCGCGGTGCGGGCCCTGCCTTGCAAGATTTAATTGCAGGCAACGTGGACATGATGTTCGATGGTTTGGGCTCATCGGCAGCGCACATCAAAGGCGGCAGAATCAAGGCACTCATGGTGTCTGGCGCCAAGCGCAACCCTGCTTTCCCCGATGTGCCTTGCTCTTCAGAACTTGGCTTGCCCGATTACACCGTCAGCACTTGGTATGGCGTGTGGGCGCCCAAAGGCTTGCCTGTCGATGTGCAGGCCAAAGCCATTGAAGAATTTCGCAAGTCCGCCCAAACAGACGATGCCAAGGCGGTTTGGGCGGCTCAAGGTGCAGAGTTCCCCAATTTAACGGGCGCACAATTTGATGCGTTCATTAAAACTGAATTACGTAAATGGAGCCAGGTGGTGAAAGCCTCTGGCGCAAAGTTGGATTGAAGATGTCACAAGAAAATTTGTTTGCAGCGCTGCATGCTGCATTCCCGAAGAACCTTGATACGGTTGCGGTTGAAACAGACCATGGTTTGAATTACACGTGGCGCGATTTAGACCGAGCCAGCGCCATGATGGCCAATTTGTTAGACGGCTTGAAACTGCCCAAGGGCAGTCGCATTGCGGTTCAAGTTGAAAAGTCAGTTGAAGCTCTCATGCTTTATTTGGCCACGCTGCGCGCAGGCTATGTTTTCTTGCCCTTGAACACGGCCTATCAAAGTGCTGAGATTGATTACTTCATCGGCAATGCAGAGCCGGCTGTGGTGGTTTGTTCGAATGCCAATTTTGGGTGGGTCAGCAAGATTGCTTTCAAGGCCGGCACAAAGCATGTTTTCACCTTGAACGACGACCGAACCGGCACATTGCTAGAACGCACTGCACATCAAAGTGACCAACACAAAACGGCTGTGAAGAAGGCAGATGACTTGGCTGCTATTTTGTACACCAGTGGCACCACAGGACGAAGTAAAGGCGCCATGCTGACGCACGGCAACATGCTCAGCAACGCGCAAACATTGAAATCATATTGGGGTTGGAAAAAAGGCGATGTGCTCATACACGCCTTGCCTATCTTCCATGTGCATGGCTTGTTTGTGGCCATTCACGGGGCCCTCATCAATGGCAGCAAAATGATTTGGTTGGCCAAATTTGACCCTAAGTTTGTGATTGCCAAAATGCCAGAGGCAACCGTGTTCATGGGTGTGCCTACACTGTATGTTCGAATGCTGGCCGAACCGTCGCTGAACCAACAAGCGGTTCGCAACATGCGTCTGTTCATTGCAGGTTCTGCACCTTTGCTCATTGAAACATTCACTGAATGGCAACAGCGCACAGGCCATACCATTTTGGAGCGTTATGGCATGAGCGAGACCGTCATGCTCACCTCCAATCCTTATGCCGCCGATTCTCGACACGCTGGCCAAAGTGAACGACGTGGCGGCACGGTGGGCTTTCCGTTGCCGGGTGTGAAGTTGCGTGTTCAAGGCGATGATGGCAAAGCCTTGCCAGTGGGTGAAATTGGCAACATTCTGGTCAAAGGCCCCAACGTTTTTCAAGCCTACTGGCGTATGCCCGAAAAAACCAAAGAAGAATTTACCGCAGAGGGTTATTTCAAAACGGGTGATGTGGGCAAAATTGACGAGCGTGGCTATGTGGTCATTGTGGGCCGCAGCAAAGACTTGATCATCAGCGGCGGATACAACGTGTACCCCGCAGAAATTGAAGGCTACATCAACGAAATGCCGGGTGTGGCCGAAAGTGCCTTAGTGGGTGTGCCGCATCCCGACTTTGGTGAGGTTGGTATTGCAGTGGTCATTGCCAAGCCTGGTGCGCAAGTGAATGGTGACCACATTGTGGCCAGTCTGAAAGCCCAATTGGCTAATTTCAAAATACCCAAAAGATGTTTCGTGGTGTCGGAGTTGCCACGAAACACCATGGGCAAAGTGCAGAAAAATTTATTGCGCGATCAGCACAAAAATTTATTCTCAGCGTAAAACCAGCACAGGCACATGGCAGTGGGTCAGCACTTGATGCGTCTCGCTGCCTAACAGCAAACGTTTAATTCCTTTGCGGCCGTGCGAGGCCATCACCACCAAATCGGCTTTTTGCTTTTTAGCAGTTGCAATGATGGCATCGGACACAATGTCAGACCGGCTGACCACCGCTTTGGCTTTGATGCCTTTGGCTTCGGCCATTTTTTTAACCGCATCCACTGCTGCTTGCGCCTCTTCGGCCCATTGGGCTTCAATGCGAGCCACGTCTTTGGCGTTCAATGGGATGCTGCCCTCAAAGTAAGCTTGGGGGTAGCGCGGAACCACTTTCAGTGCAATCAGTTCTGCGCCGCAAGTAGCAGCCAAGCCAATGGCATTGACAACTGCTTTCTTGGAGAGCGAAGAACCGTCGGTGGCAACAAGAATACGTTCATACATGGTGAGCTCCTTTGGTTAACGAATGGCCTCAGCTTAGAACTCTCAATTTGGAGCGTCTTGATCTAGATCAAGTTTGATCAACGCGAGCTGGCTTATCTTCGGTGCATGACAACGCATGCACTCAACGCTGATCTTGAGGCAATGGCCTCCAAGTGGTCGTTGCTAGACCATGTGCAAGAGTGGTCTGATTTCAGTCAGCCCAACCCCAAGTCGCCCCAAAGTTGGACTTCAAGCGTGGTGTTTGAAGGCATGCATTGCACGGCCTGCGCCATCAACATTGAAGAAGCCTTGTTGTCTGTGCCAGGTGTTCAATCTGCGCAAATCAGCGCGGCCAGCCACAGAGGGCGAGTGGTTTGGTCTGCCGATCAAACCCAGCCCTCAGAGTGGATGAATGCGGTGGCCCAATTGGGCTATCGCACCGTACCCGCCAATGATGCATGGGCCCATGAAGTACGGCGCGAGGATGCCAGAAAAATGCTATGGCGCTTGGGAGTGGCGGGTCTGTGCATGATGCAAGTCATGATGTATGCCGCACCGGTTTACATGAGTGATCCCCAAGACATGGCACCCGACATGTTGCAACTTTTGAGGTGGGCCTCGTGGGTCTTGTCCTTGCCGGTTTTGTTTTTTTCGTGCATGCCTTTTTTCACCACGGCCTTACGTGATTTGAAGCAAAGAAAAATCAGCATGGATTTGCCAGTGGCCCTTGGCATGCTGGTCACTTTGGGGGTTAGCACACTGGGTACGTTTGAGCCAGAGGGCCCGTTTGGTGCAGACGTTTATTTTGATTCCTTCACCATGTTTGTTTTCTTTTTGCTCACAGGGCGTTGGTTAGAGCTGCGTCTGCGAGACAAAACGGCAGGCGCTTTAGAGGCTGTGATGAACAGGCTGCCCGACGCGGTGCGCAGAAAGTCAAAAGCGGGTGGGTGGGAAATCATCACTTTGCGTCATTTGCGTTTGAACGATCTCATTCAGGTTCGTCCTGGCGAAGCCTTTGCGGCAGATGCGCAAATTGTGAGCGGCAAAACTCAAGTTGACGAAGCCTTGCTTACAGGTGAATCGCGTCCCTTGCTGCGCACTCAAGGGCAACATGTTTTGGCCGGCAGTTTGAATCTCACGGTCACGGTTGAAGTCCAAGTTGAATCATTGGGCAAAGAAACTCGCTTTGGGCAAATGGTGGCGCTCATGGAAAGTGCTTCAGTGTCCAAGCCCAGCATGGCCTTATTGGCCGACCGAGTGGCCAAACCCTTTCTATGGGGCGTGTTGTTGGCCGCCGCAATGGCAGCGTTGTGGGGTTGGCAGACTGGTCCCGCCCATGCACTCATGGTGGCAGTGTCTGTTCTGATTGTCACGTGTCCTTGTGCTTTGTCGCTGGCCACACCGGCAGCCATGTTGTCGACAGCAGGCGCATTGGCCAAGGCGGGTGTGCTGGTTAGAAGACTTCAAGCACTGCAAATTTTGGCCAGTGTAGACACCGTTATTTTTGACAAAACCGGCACTCTCACACAAGAAGACTTCAGCTTGCAACGCACCACTGCAAGAGAGGGGGTGTCGCATGCGCAAGCTTTGACTTGGGCGGCAGCCTTGGCGGCCTTTTCATTGCACCCTGTGTCAAGAGCCTTGGTGAAGGCGCAGGCCAATGGCACCAATGCGCAAGTGCATTTGGAGAATGTCAAAGAATTTGCAGGGCAAGGCGTTCAAGCCACTTGGCCAAGTATGGCCAAAGAATTGCGATTAGGTTCTGCCGCCTTTTGTGGTCTACCACCCACCCAAGACGATGTGCTTCATGCTTGCCTGAGTGATCAAGACGGCTGGCTTGCCACCTTTGAATTTTTTGAAACCGTTCGAGCTGAAGCCGCGCCCACATTGCGTGCGCTTGAAAGGCTGGGCTTGCAGGTTCGAGTTTTGTCGGGCGATGGCCAAGCTTCCGTGTCGCAGCTGGCGCAGCGCTTGGGTTTGCAAGACGCCATGGGGGCGTGCTCGCCCGCAGAAAAACTCAGGCAAGTGAAGCTGGCGCAATCCAAAGGGCACTGTGTGGCCATGGTGGGTGATGGACTGAACGATGGCCCTGTGTTGGCAGGCGCCGATGTGTCCTTTGCTTTGGGGCAAGCCTTGCCCTTGGCCCAATCGAAAGCCGATTTTGTGTTCATGGGCAGCGACCTGAAACCGTTGGTGGCCACTTTCATGCGCAGCCAGAAAACATTGCAAATTGTTCGCCAAAACTTGATTTGGGCGGCGGTCTACAACTTTGCTTGTGTGCCTTTGGCCATGCTCGGCTATTTGCCCGCGTGGTTGGCAGGTTTGGGCATGGCTTGCAGTTCATTGGGTGTGGTTTTGAATGCCATGCGGCTTTCAAAAACCATTCAGTTTGATCTTGAAGGCGTCCGCTGATGGAGATCTTGTATTTGTTGGTCCCTTTGTCCGTGGCCTTGGTGTTTCTCATCTTGGTGGGTTTGTGGTGGGCCGTGAACCGAGGTCAATTTGAAGACATTGAAGCAGAAGGTGAGCGAATTTTGAGGAATGATTGACTTAAGTCAACATGAGTTTCCCCTCTCACTGCGAAACTAAATCCGTAATTTTAGAAGAGGTGAAAATGAAATTTGCCAATGCACAGGCAACGGTCTACAACGATACCGTTGTCAGGCAGTTTGCCATCATGACGGTGGTGTGGGGTGTGGTGGGCATGCTGGTGGGCGTGATCATTGCAGCCCAACTCACTTGGCCTGAATTGAACTTGGGCATTCCGTGGCTTAGTTATGGTCGTTTACGACCCTTGCACACCAACGCCGTCATTTTTGCGTTTGGGGGTTGCGGCTTGTTTGCTTCAGCCTACTACGTGGTTCAGCGAACCTGCCATGTGCGATTGTTCAATGACAAACTCGCCAGCTTCACATTTTGGGGTTGGCAGTTGGTCATTTTGGCCGCCGCCATTTCTTTGCCGATGGGCTACACCAGTGGCAAAGAGTACGCCGAACTAGAGTGGCCCATTGACATCTTGATCACCTTGGTCTGGGTGTCGTTTGCCGTTGTGTTTTTTGGCACCCTTGGTACGCGCAAGGTTCGCCATATTTATGTGGCCAACTGGTTCTTTGGTGCCTTCATCATTGCAGTGGCCTTGCTGCACTTGGTCAACAGTGCAGCCATGCCTGTAGGCCTTATGAAATCGTATTCTGCTTATGCCGGTGTGCAAGATGCCATGGTGCAGTGGTGGTACGGCCACAATGCGGTGGGCTTCTTTTTAACGGCGGGCTTCTTGGGCATGATGTACTACTTCATTCCCAAGCAAGCAGAAAGACCCGTCTACAGTTATCGCTTGTCCATTGTTCACTTTTGGGCGCTCATCTTTACCTACATGTGGGCCGGCCCACACCACTTGCACTACACCGCATTGCCCGACTGGACACAGTCCTTGGGCATGGTGTTCTCACTTATTTTGTTGGCACCCAGTTGGGGCGGCATGATCAATGGTGTCATGACCTTGTCGGGTGCTTGGCACAAACTGCGCGACGACCCTGTGCTGCGCTTCCTCATTGTGTCTTTGTCCTTCTACGGTATGTCCACCTTTGAAGGCCCCATGATGTCCATCAAAACAGTGAACGCTTTGTCTCACTACACCGACTGGACCGTCGGCCACGTGCACTCGGGTGCTTTAGGTTGGGTGGGCTTGGTCACCATGGGCACCATGTACTACCTGATTCCCCGTTTGTTTGGGCAGAAAAAAATGTACAGCGTGAAAGCCATAGAGGTGCACTTTTGGATTGCCACCATCGGTATTGTGATTTACATCGCAGCCATGTGGATTGCTGGCGTCATGCAAGGTTTGATGTGGCGCGCAGTAAATGCAGACGGTACCTTGACCTACACCTTTGTGGAGTCCGTGAAGGCCACATACCCCTTCTATGTGGTGCGTTTTGTAGGCGGTCTGCTGTATTTGAGCGGCATGTTGATCATGTTGTGGAATACCTTGAAAACAGCCACCAACGGGCATGCTGTGGAAGTGCAAATTCCAGCACCTGCGGTTGCTCACGCCTAAGTGCAATTGGAGAAACATTCAATGTCAAACAATTTAAAAACGGGTGGCGGTTTGTCCCACGAGAAAATTGAAACCAACAACTTCCTCATGATCGTTTTGATCTTGTTGGTGCTATTGGCGGGGGGCATGGTTGAAATCGTGCCTCTGTTTTTTCAAAAATCTACCACCGAAGCCATTCCTGGCTTAAAGCCCTACACCCCCTTGCAAGTGGCGGGACGCGATATTTATGTGCGTGAAGGTTGCTACAACTGCCACTCTCAAATGATTCGCCCCTTCCGCGCCGAAACCATGCGCTACGGCCCTTACTCTGTGGCGGGTGAGTTTGTTTACGACCATCCTTTTCAATGGGGTAGCAAGCGCACAGGGCCAGACTTGGCACGGGTAGGCGGCAAGTACTCTGACGAATGGCACCGCATTCACTTAAGCAACCCACGCGATGTGGTGCCTGAATCAAATATGCCGGCCTATGCATGGCTAGAAAAAGCGCCCGTCGATGGTGACAGTTTGCCGACGCACATGAAGGGTCTGCGCACATTGGGCGCCCCTTATAGCGACGAAGAAATTGCCAAAGCCACTGAAGAAGTGAAAGGCAAAACAGAGTTGGATGCCGTGATTGCTTACCTGCAAGTCATGGGCATTCACCGCAAATAAAGGGAGCACAAAAATGGACGTCAATACCCTTCGATCGGTCGTGACAGTGGCCACCTTCGTCTTGTTCCTTGGCATCGTGGTGTGGACCTTGTCAAAGCGTCGCACAGCTGATTTTGAAGAGGCTGCCAACTTGCCCTTCGGCCAAGACGACTGAAGAACACAGATCAACGAATAGAAAGAGAATCTGAAATGAGTGACTTCACAAACAATTTCTGGTCTGTGTATGTGACCGGCATTTCGTTGGTCGGCATTGTGGCCTGCTTGCTGCTGCTGTATTTCAGCGGTAAAGCCAAAGCCATGACCGCCAACGACAACACCACAGGCCACGTTTGGGATGGTGATTTGCGTGAGATGAACAACCCCTTGCCACGTTGGTGGGTAGGTTTATTTTTAATCACCATCATCTTCTCTCTGGGCTATTTGGCCTTGTATCCTGGTTTGGGCACTCACGCAGGTCAATTGGCTTGGACGTCAACCGGCCAATACGAAGCAGAAGTGGTCAAGGCCAATCAAGAGTTAGCGCCTTTGTACGCCAAATTTGCGAGCATGCCGCCCGAACAGTTGGCCAAAGACCCACAGGCCATGGCCATTGGTGACCGCTTGTTTATGAACAATTGCGCCCAGTGTCATGGGTCGGACGCGCGCGGCAGCAAAGGCTTTCCCAACTTGACCGATGCCGATTGGTTGCATGGCGGATCGCACGAGAAAATACAAGAAACTTTGCTCAAAGGCCGCATAGGCAACATGCCTCCCATGGCCGCGGCAGTGGGTACTCCAGAAGATGTTCGCAATTTGGCGCAATATGTCTTGAGCTTGTCCAAAAGCCCTCACGACAGCTTGAGAGCCTCTTTGGGCAAACCTAAATTTGCAGCCTGTGCAGCGTGTCATGGTGCCGATGGCAAGGGCAATCAAGCTTTGGGTGCGCCCAACTTAACCGATGACATTTGGTTGCATGGTTGGGGTGAGAACGCCATTGTGGCCATGGTCACAAATGGCAAGGTAAACCAAATGCCAGCTCAAGAAGGCAAGCTCACCGATGCTCAACTGCATGTATTGGCTTCCTATGTTTGGGGTTTGTCAAACAATCCTGTCAAAGTAGCGACCCCCTAAATTGAGAGCCTCATTTTGGATTCTCCTGACAAGCCAGAAAAGGCGCCGCGAAAGTTCATCCCCATCGTTGCCTCGCATGAAGTCGTACCTCCAGACGACGCCAAGGCTGGGGCTTGGGGTGAACTGTATCAATCGCATCAAAAAATTTACCCTCGCAGTGTTCAAGGCATTTTTGCCAGATGGCGCTGGGGATTTGTTTTTCTCACTCAAATTATTTTTTATGGTTTGCCTTGGCTAGAGTGGGGTCAACGCCAAGCAGTGTTGTTCGATTTAGGCGCTCGGCGCTTTTATATTTTTGGCATTGTTCTTTACCCACAAGACTTCATCTACCTCACCGGCTTGTTGGTGATCTCTGCTTTTTCTTTGTTTTTGTTCACCGCCATTGCAGGTCGATTGTGGTGTGGCTTTGCGTGCCCTCAAACGGTTTACAGCGAAATATTCATGTGGATAGAGCGCAAAGTAGAAGGCAATAGAACCACTCGCATGCAACTTGATTCACAAGACATGTCGCTCGAAAAACTGGTGAAGAAGTGGTACAAGCATTTCCTTTGGATTGGTTTTTCCATTTGGACGGGCTTTAGCTTTGTCGGTTACTTCACACCCATTCGTGATTTGAGCATGGCGTTCTTTTTAGGCAATATGTCGTCATGGGAAGTTTTCTGGGTCTTCTTCTATGGCTTTGCCACCTACGGCAATGCAGGCTTCATGCGCGAGCAGGTTTGCAAGTACATGTGCCCTTATGCGCGCTTCCAAAGCGCCATGTTTGACAAAGACACACTGATTGTCACGTATGACGAAGAGCGCGGCGAACCTAGAGGCTCACGCTCTAGGCGAGCCGACTTGTCCACCCTCAATTTGGGGGCCTGTGTGAATTGCAGTTTGTGTGTACAGGTGTGCCCCACGGGCATCGACATTCGCAAAGGCTTGCAATATGAATGCATTGGCTGTGGTGCTTGTGTCGACGTGTGCGACAACGTCATGGACAAAGTAGGCTACCAGCGTGGTTTGGTTAAATTTTCCACGCAACATGCGATGGAAAACCATTGGACGTCTGCCCAAACACTGCGCCATGTTTTTCGGCCCCGTGTGCTCATTTACTCGGGCATTTTGCTGTTGGTCATTGCCCTGTTGTTTAGCAGCTTGCTCAACCGCAAATCTTTCAAAGTCGACGTCGTTCGAGATCGTGCCTCGCTGGCCCGCATTGTGAGTGGGGGTCACATCGAAAATGTGTACCGACTGCAAATCATGAATGCAGCAGAAAAAAACCAGAATTTCCGTATTTTCGCAACTGGCATGAATGATGTAGAGGTCATGATCGATTCTGAAAACTTGGTGGTGGCGTCCACACAATCGCGCTGGGTCTCTGTTCGATTACACGTCCCTTATGGTTCTGCGTTATCGGGCAAGTATCCCGTTCAATTCACCATCGAGGCCGTTGACGAAAATGGAAAAGTCATTGAAAAGCTTGAAGAAAAATCAGTCTTTTTAATTCCACGCTAACCATCCCTGATGCACATTCATTTTGAAGAAAGTGATTTATGAATACCCGTTCATTTGAAAGCTCAAGTCCCATTTCCGCCAAACCATGGTGGTCATTTGGCATGGTTTGGATGATCATTGCCGGCCCCGCTGTGGTGGTGGTGGCGGCCTTTGTCACCCTATACTTGGCCATTACCGTGCCAGACCCCGTTCTGCCCACTGAGGCGCTGAACCCGCGCAATGCAATGGAAAATAAGAGCAAATTAGAGGCCGCCATGACCCCCGCCATTCAAGCTCGCAATCATGCAAGCACGGGTGTGGTGCCAAGCCCTCAAAAATAAAAAGTTAACTCACTCACAAAATCCGACAAGGAGACAGACATGCTTGCACAAAGGCTCATGTGGATCGTATGGCCAGCCTTTTTAGTGGCTGGGCTTCTAGAGGCGGTGGTCTTTGGCATGTTTGACCCCGAAGACATGCATTGGTTTGGCCAACAACTCACGCTGTCAAGGCAGGGTGTTTATACCGTTTCATTTTTTGTTTTTTGGGTGTTAACCATCGTCTCTAGTAGCTTGACGACGCTGCTGTCTATGTCGCCCTTTGAGGTGAACCGTTGTCCTGTGCCTGTGGGGCAACGTCCACCCAACTGCACACACAAAGGCGAGGGCTGCTAACTTATAGCGCTGCCAGCGCAGGTCTTAATGGCACTGAGGCTGTGTGTTGACCATGCGCTGTAGCGCTTCAGTGTTCAAGATTTTGACGTGGCGCTGCTTCACTTCCACAATGCCGTCGTCTACAAATTTAGAAAATGTACGACTGACGGTTTCAAGCTTCAGGCCAAGGTAGCTGCCAATTTCTTCGCGCGTCATGCGCAGTACCAATTCGGTTTGAGAAAAGCCGCGTGAGTGCAAGCGCTGGACCAAGTTTAATAAGAAAGCGGCCAAGCGCTCTTCAGCGCGCATGCTGCCCAACAACAACATCACACCGTGTTCGCGCACAATTTCGCGTGACATGATTTTGTGGACATGGTGTTGAAGTGCGGTCACTTCGCGTGAAATTTCTTCAATGCGATCGAAGGGCAAGACACACACTTCGGCATCTTCTAAGGCCACGGCATCGCAGCTGTGTTGATCATTCACGATGCCATCGAGGCCAATGATTTCTCCTGCCATTTGGAAGCCAGTCACCTGGTCGCGTCCATCTTCAGATGCCAAGCAGGTTTTAAAGAAGCCTGTGCGAATGGCGTAGAGGGATGTAAATTTTTCGCCGTTGCTGAAAAGTGTGCTGCCGCGTTTGACTTTGCGCCGTGTGGCGACCAAATCGTCCAAGCGTTCAAGATCATGTTCAGACAAGCCCATGGGCATGCAGAGTTCGCGCAAGTTGCAGTTGGAACAGGCGACTTTGATGGCTTCAGGTTTCATGGCGGTCTCGATTTGGATAAATTGACATTGCGGAAGGTCAAGGCTTGAGCTTATACCTACTTGAACCAGTTGATTCATCTCAAGCTTCTCCAAATCTCTTTTTTCCTGTCTGATTGTCCAAAATTTGATCTAGGTCAAGTTCAGACCAAGAAGGAAAAGGCACATTAAAACAATCCTAGAAATATGTCAGCCTTGGGAAATTCTGTATGACCTTTTTAACGCCCGAATTACTCAATCGTTTTGATGTCCCAGGCCCTCGCTACACCTCATACCCTACAGCAGATCGGTTTGTAGAGGCCTTTTCCCAAGCCGATTTGAGGCAAGCTTTGGAATTCCGCAAGCAAGGCGTGGGCCCCAAAAACGGGCCCTTGTCCATTTACGTTCATATTCCATTTTGTGAATCGCTTTGCTACTACTGCGCTTGCAACAAAATTATCACCAAGCACCACGATCGAGCCGCGCCGTATTTGCACTACCTGACGCGTGAAGTTGAGCTTTACACAGCGGCCATCGGCAGGGGCCAGTCGGTCAGTCAATTGCATTTAGGCGGTGGTACGCCCACCTTCTTAAACGATGTCGAGTTGAGTGAGCTCATGGCCATGCTCAAGCGCAGCTTCAACTTAACGGCCGGTGGTGAATATTCGGTGGAAGTCGACCCCCGCACCGTGAACGAACACCGCTTGGCCTTTTTGTTCAAGTTGGGGTTCAATCGCCTGAGTTTTGGCGTGCAAGACTTTGACCCCGAAGTGCAAAAAGCAGTGCACCGAATTCAGCCGGCAGCGCAAGTGTTTGCTTTGGTGGCGTCGGCCCGCCAGATTGGCTTTGAATCCATCAACATTGATTTGATTTATGGACTGCCTAAGCAAACGCCCGATTCGTTTGATCGTACTTTGGCCCAAGTCAACGAATTGCGGCCCGACCGAATTGCACTTTATGCCTATGCACACTTGCCTCAACGCTTCAAACCACAGCGCCGAATTTTGGCAGCCGAATTGCCTGTAGCCGCCAACAAAATTGCCATGCTTTCTAGGTCGATGGACGCCCTGATCAGTGCCGGCTACGTTTATGTCGGCATGGACCATTTTTCATTGCCTGAAGATGCCTTGGCTGTGGCCAAACGCCAAGGCCGCTTGCACCGAAACTTTCAAGGTTACAGCACTCAACCCGACTGCGATCTGATTGGTTTGGGTGTGTCGGCCATTGGTCGAATGGGCGGTACCTACAGTCAAAACGCCAAGACCATGGCAGAGTATGTGGACATGCTTGACCAAAGTGCGTTGCCCGTGGTGAAGGGCTTGGCCTTGTCGCGCGATGACATGATTCGACGCGCTTGGATCATGACCCTCATGTGCCAAGGGCAGATTCATTTCGATTCATTCAACGAAGCCTGGCTGATTGATTCTAAAAAATACTTCGCATCCGAATTTAGCCAATTGGACAGTCTGCAATCACAGGGCTTGGTCGAACTAACGGAGGGCGGATTGCAAGTCACACCCATGGGTTGGTTTTTTGTGCGCGGCGTGGCCATGGTCTTTGACAAATATTTGCAAACCGATCGCAATCGAACTCGATTTTCAAAAATCATTTAAAAATTCACAGTCACTGAATGCAGACTTCCTTAGCCCTCACGGCTTTGATCATGGGATTGGCCGGTGGGCCGCATTGTGTGGCCATGTGCGGCGCTGCGTGTGCGGGCATTGGCCATGCCGCAGGCCAACACCCAAGTAGGGCGCTCGTTTCATTTCAAGCGGGCCGTTGGCTGGGTTATAGCCTGATGGGTGGTTTGGCAGCTTTCAGCGTTCAAGCCTTGGGCTGGTTGACAGTGGAATCTGCCGCACTCAGGCCAGTCTGGAGCATGCTGCATGTGGCGGCCGTTATTTTGGGTTTGCTTTTGGTGTGGCAAGCCAAGCAACCAATATGGCTTGATCAAAGCGCCCAACAGCTTTGGTCCAAAATTCGCCGTCAAAATGCCAACTTGGGCAAAGTGGCGCCAGTTGCGGTGGGTGTGTTGTGGGCGTTCATGCCTTGCGGCTTGCTTTATTCAGCCTTGATGGTGGCAGCCCTCACGGGCAATGCCTTGGAAGGCGCATTGACCATGGCTAGCTTTGCATTGGGCAGCGGTGTGAGCCTGGGCTTTGCGCCATGGCTATTGTTAAAACTCAAAACCCTGGGTGATGGCGGCTGGGGTATCCGCTTGGCCGGCCTGACCTTGGCCGTGACGTCGGCTTGGGGTTTGTGGTTGGGCTTGGTGCACAACCAAGCCCCTTGGTGTGTGGTTTAACTTTGACTTAAGCAGCGGTCATGCCTTTGTTGAACATATAGACAGCAAGAAACACCAAGAAGAAAGAAAACACCCGTTTCAATTTCTTCACGGGAAGGCGATGTGCCGCGCGCGCACCAAAGGGCGCTGTGACCACGCTGAAGCAGGCAATGACCAACATGCCCGGTAACCAGATATAGCCAATGGCGCCAGGCGGCAGGTTGTCTAAATTGAGGCCGCTGATGACAAAGCCGGTGACGTTGGCAAGTGCAATGGGAAACCCCAAAGCGGCGCTGGTGCCAATGGCGTTGTGAATGGCCACGTTGCACCAGGCCATTAAAGGCACACTCACAAATGCACCGCCTGCGCCCACCAAGCCAGACAGCATGCCAATGAGTCCGCCCATGCCCAACTGACCCACAAAACCCGGCATTTGCCGCGAAGGCTTTGGCTTCTTGTCCATGAACATTTGAAAGGCAGAGTAAGACACAAACACACCAAACAAAATGGCCAGGGTGGCACCCTTCACGGCCACAAAAATCCAGAGGCTGGCCATGGCGCTGCCCAACACAATGCCCGGCGCCAAACCTTTGACCAAGTCCCAGCGTACAGCACCCAGTTTGTGGTGCGTTCGCACACTTGAAATGGAGGTGAACAAAATGGTGGACATGGAAGTGACGATGGCCATTTTGATGGACAGGTCTTCAACAACACCCATGTTGCTTAGTAAATAACTCAACACGGGAACCATCATTAAACCACCGCCTAAGCCCAACAAGCCAGCCATAAAGCCAACCACTGCGCCTGTAAGGCCCAGTTCTAAAAAGATTTGAGGTTCCATCGGCTTTAAGCCAATCCAAGCTTTTGAGCGATGCCAATTCGTTGCAATTTACCGGTTGCACCTTTGGGAATTTCGTCCATGAGTAAAACTTTGCGAGGCACTTTAAAGTCTGCCAAGCGGGTGGCGGTGTATTCGCGCAGTTCTTTTTCAGTCGCCGTCATGCCTTCTCGCAAAACCACGGCCGCTCCAACTTCCTCGCCTAATTTGTCATGCGGAATTCCAAAGCAAACCACTTGCGCCACAGCAGGGTGGTCCATCAAAACTTCGTCAACTTCACGCGGGCTGATTTTTTCACCGCCGCGGTTGATGATTTCTTTCAGTCTTCCTGTAATGCTGACATAGCCTTCTACGTCAATCATGCCTTGGTCGCCTGTTCTGAACCATCCATGCGTAAAAGCTTCAGCGTTGGCTTTGTCGTTGTTCTCATAGCCCGGCGTGACGTTGTTGCCGCGAATCACAATTTCGCCAGTGCTGCCTGATGGCAATAACTCGCCTTCAGCGCTCATGATGGCAATCTCAGGGCCTGCTGCCAAGCCAACTGAGCCAAGCTTTCTGAGGCCAGGCGGCAGAGGGTTGCAAGTCATTTGGTGAGCGGCTTCGGTCATGCCATAGGCTTCAATCACGGGTGCTTTGAAGGTGGCCTCGAGCTCTGCCAAAACTTGGGGTGGCAATGAAGAGGACGACGAGCGGATGAAACGAAGTGGCACTCGTGCAATCACTTCTTTGTTGTTGGCCGATCTGGACAAAATGGCTTGGTGCATGGTGGGCACTGCAGTATACCAAGTGGGTTTAACTTCGTCCATTTGGCTGAAGAACTTCAAGGCATTGAAGCCACTGGTGCAATAGACTTCACCGCCTTGCGACAGCGGCGCCAAGATGCCCGCAATGAGGCCATGAATGTGAAACAGTGGCATGACATTCAAGCCGCGATCAGCACTGCTAAAGCGCGTGCTGCGCGCTATGTTTTGTGCAGAGGCACTCACATTGCGATGTGTGAGTGGAACAATTTTGGGGCGTGAGGTGGTGCCCGACGTGTGAAGAACCAAGGCCACATCATCAGTTTGGGCAGCACCTGGGTGTTGCGCGGCTTTGGGTGCAAGGCCGTTCATGTTGAGTGTGAAAGAACCTGCTCCCAAGGCGGGTGTGGGTTCGAGTTCAATGAGTGCAATGCCCATTTTGGCGGCCACCGCAACGGCAGGGCTGTTAGAGCCCTTTTCCACCACCAAGGCCTTGGCGTTCAAGTCGCTCAAATAAAACTCAAATTCATCGGCACGGTAGCTGGGGTTTAAAGGGGCTGATGTACAGCAGCAGGCCACGGTGACAAAACTGGCGGCCATTTCTGCGCTGTTGGGCAAAACCAAGGCCACGCGATCGTTGCGGCCAATGCCAACTTGGTTCAAAGAAGTTTGAACGTACTGACTGAGTTGGCGCAATGCTGCATAAGTCAGGGGCGCACTGTTGGCAGCTCTCAAGCAGGGAGAGGGGGCAGTTCCGGCTGCCAAAAGGTCTATTAGGGTTTTCATTAATCAGTGGGCAAAAAGTTGAATTTAAAGGTTTCAAACCTCGACAAAATACCTTTCATTCTATTACGATACTTTTTGGTTTACTTAAATACCAAGGAGTTTATTATGAAGAATCGTCTGTGGATGACTGTTAAAGCGGCTGCCTTGGTGGTCTGCGGCACAAGCTGTTTCAACGCTTTCGCTCAATCCAATTGGGAGCCCACCAAAAGCGTTGAGTTCATCGTGCCTGCAGGCACGGGTGGTGGCGCTGATCAGATGGCCCGTTTTCTTCAAGGTGTGATCTCCAAGCACAAACTGATGGCGCAACCTTTGGTGGTGGTCAACAAAGCGGGCGGTGCGGGTGCAGAAGGATTTTTAGATGCCAAAGGGGCCCGCCCAGATGGCCACAAAATCATCATCACGCTGTCAAATTTATTCACCACGCCCTTGGCAACGGGTGTTCCTTTCAATTGGAAAGACCTGACGCCTGTGTCCATGTTGGCTCTGGACGAGTTTGTGCTTTGGGTCAACGCCGAGTCGCCTTACAAAACGGTCGCCGACTTCACCAAGGCCATGAAGCAGGGTGAATCTGGCAAATTCAAAATGGGTGGAACAGGCTCCAAACAAGAGGACCAGATCATCACTGTGGCCATTGAAAAAGCCACTGACAAAAAAATGATCTACATCCCTTTCAAAGGGGGCGGTGACGTTGCGGTTCAACTGGTGGGCAAACACGTTGACACCACCGTGAACAACCCCATTGAAGCGGTGGCGCATTGGAAGGGCGGAACTTTAAGGGCGCTGTGTGTATTTGATGCACAGGTCATGCCTTATCCCAAAAAAATAACCACCACTCAGTCTTGGAAAGACATTCCCACTTGCAAATCGCAAGGCCTCGATGTGGAGTATTTGATGTTGCGCGGCATTTTCATGGCGCCAAAATCAACGCCAGCGCAAGTGGCCTATTACAACGATGTATTCCAAAAAGTCCGTCAATTGCCTGAGTGGAAAGAATTCATGGAGACCGGTGCTTTCAAAGACACCTTTATGAAAGGCCAAGAATTTCAAGATTGGTTGCTGAAAGCGGAAGTGGAGCATTTCCGCCTCATGCGTGAAGCTGGCTTCTTGGCCAAATAAAAATTCTAAAGGAACTCATCATGAAATCAGGTGCACACCTGCAAATGCGGTGGATGGAGTTGTTGGTGGCAGCCTGCTTTGTGGGTGTGAGCTTGTTGGTGATCACGGACAGTATTCGCGTAGGCAACGCATGGGGCAGTGATGGCCCAGAGCCCGGCTACTTTCCGTTCTACATTGGTTGCCTTTTGTTGGGCGGCGCAGCGTGGGTTATTTTGCAGACCTTGCTTGCTTGGAAACAAGACGATGGCAAGGAAGTTTTTGCCGAAAAGCATGAGTTTAATTTGATGTTGCTCATGCTCATGCCAACATCGGTTTTTGTCGCCGCCATTTTCGTGTTGGGAATTTATTTGGCCTCACTTATTTTTGTTGCAGCCTTTATGGTCTGGCAAGGCAAATACAGTTATTTCAAATCAATCACTGTAGGCGCGTGCATCAGCGCTGCATTGTTTCTGCTGTTTGAAATTTGGTTTTCGCTGCCATTGCCAAAAGGCTTTATTGAAACTTGGCTGGGCTATTGATCATGGAAGAACTCAATAACCTTTTTCAGGGCTTTGCTGTTGCTTTGACGCTGCCCAACATTGGCTTCATGTTCATCGGTATTTTTTTAGGCGTGTTAATTGGTGTGTTGCCTGGTTTGGGCGGTGCCAATGGCGTGGCCATTCTCTTGCCACTCACCTTTGGCATGTCACCCACGTCTGCCATCATCATGTTGTCGTGCATCTATTGGGGCGCATTGTTTGGCGGGGCCATCACATCCATCCTGTTCAATATTCCAGGAGAGCCTTGGTCGGTGGCCACCACGTTTGATGGCTACCCCATGGCCCAAAAGGGCAAGGCAGCTCAGGCTTTAACCGCTGCCTTCACGTCATCATTCGTGGGTGCTTTGGTGGCCGTGCTCATGGTCACATTTTTGGCGCCTGTGGTGGCTAAATTTGCGCTCAACTTTGGGCCGCCTGAGTTCTTTGCAGTTCAGTTGCTTACCTTTGCAAGTTTCATTGGCATGAGCAAAGAACCGCCCGTCAAAACCTTGATGGCCATGATGCTTGGGTTTGCTTTGGCTGCGGTGGGCTTGGACAGCGTCACCGGTACATTGCGCATGACCTATGGCCAAGAAAGTTTGCTCAAAGGCTTTGACTTTTTGGTCGCGGTCATTGGCCTCTTTGGCATTGGCGAAATTTTGCTCACCATGGAAGAGGGCCTTGCCTTCAAAGGACACAAGGGCCGCATCAGCCTTAAAGATGTTCTTGACACTTGGAAAGAGCTACCCAAATACTGGGCTACTTCGTTGCGCGCTTGTTTGATTGGCTGCTGGATGGGCATCACCCCAGGCGGTGCTACACCCGCTTCCTTCATGAGTTATGGCACGGCAAAGCGTATTTCCAAACACCCTGAAGAATTTGGCAAGGGTGCGATTGAGGGTGTGATTGCCCCTGAAACAGCAGCCCATGCTGCGGGCACCAGCGCCTTGTTGCCCATGCTCACGCTGGGTATTCCTGGCTCACCCACTGCTGCCGTGTTGTTGGGTGGACTGTTGATATGGGGCCTGCAACCTGGGCCCTTGTTGTTCACTGAACAAAAAGACTTTGTCTGGGGTCTGATTGCCTCAATGTACTTGGGCAACATAGTCGGCTTGATTGTGGTTTTGACCACCGTGCCTTGGTGGGCCGCTATTTTAAGAATTCCATTCTCAATCATCGCGCCCGTCATTGTGGTGATTTGTGCTGTAGGTGCCTACACCGTTCACAACAGTTTGCAAGATGTCGTTTTGATGTTGGTGTTTGGCTTGATGGGCTATGCCTTTAAAAAGCTCAAATACCCGATGGCACCTCTGGTTTTGGCCTTGGTGTTGGGAGACATGGCTGAAACCAGTTTCAGACAGTCCATGCTGATTTCCAAAGGCAGCTTGGGAATTTTTGTGAGCACGCCCTTGGCAGGCACGATCACGTGCTTAGCCCTCATCATGCTTTTGTGGCCCTTGCTGGGACACTTGAAAAAGCTCAGTCGAGGCTAAGTCCTTTGCCTTTTTTCAACACACTTTGCTCGAGCAAGCGCGTCATGGCGTAAACCGAGTCGAGTGTGGGGGTGGGCATGTTGCAGATGCGGCCCAGCTCAATCACGCTACCAAGAAGCGCTTCTAACTCTAAAGCTTTGCCGTGTTCAATGTCTTGAAGCATGGAGGTTTTGTGGGCGCCCACAGCTTGTGCACCCGCAATTCGTTTGTCGATGCTGATTTTGAATTGAACGCCTAATTTTTCGCCCACAGTTTGAGCTTCCGTCATCATGCGGGCCGCCAAATTGCGAGTGAGATCAAAATTGCAAATGTCTTCCAGCGTGGCGTGCGTTAAAGCAGATACAGGGTTGAACGTCAGGTTGCCCCAAAGCTTGACCCACAACTCGCTGCGAATGTCTGTGGACACAGGGGTTTTGAATCCTGCAGCAATCATGGCTTGAGCCAATGCAGTCACCCGTTCTGATTTCTCGCCACTGGGTTCGCCCAAGGTAAAGCGATTGCCTTCAATGAGTTTGACAACGCCAGGCGCAACCAACTCAGCGGCTGGGTACACCACAGCACCAATTACCCGCTCTGGGCCAATGTGCTGCCATTGCGCGCCGCCAGGATCGATGGAAGTCAATTGGCGGTTTTGATACTCGCCCACCAGGTTGTAAAAGTACCACCAAGGCACGCCGTTTTGCATCGTGACCACGGCCGTATGGTCATGACACAGCCGCCCAATTTGTTCGGCCACTGGACTGACTTGGTGTGACTTCATGGTTAGAAATACATAGTCGTGCGGCTTGGCCTTGTCGATGGTGCAGGCCTTGACGTTGGGGGCATGCAGCGATGTGCCGTCTTCTAAGTTAAGCATCATGCCATTGGCTTGAATGGCTTTGAGGTTTTCGCCGCGCGCAATGAAAGTGACGTTGCAACCCGACAAGGCCAACTTCACACCAAGGTAACCCCCAATGGCGCCTGCGCCCACAATGGCAATGTTCAAACTCATGCTGACTCTTTCATGGTGTTAGAGAGGGTGCCTATGCCTTCAATGGCCACTTCGACCACAGCATCATTTTGCCAAGGCATGGCCCCAAGCGATGTGCCGCAAGAAATCATATCGCCCACTTCCAAGGTCATGCCTCTAGACAGTTTGGAGACCAATTCTTGCGGTGAAAAGAACATGTCGCTAACGGGATAATTTTGGCGCTCTCGGCCATTGACTTTGGCCGTCACGATGGCGCTGGTGCAATCCAATTCAGTTTCTATGCAAGGGCCGAAAGGGGTGAAGCCATCAAAATTTTTAGCACGAGTCCATTGTTCAAAGCTTGCATCTGACCGCAGCAGTTCAACCGCAGTGACATCGTTGACGCACGTGTAACCAAAAATATATTGCGCAGCTTCTTCAAGGGGAATGTCACGCCCTCGTCGCCCGATGACAATGCCCAACTCGGCTTCGTACACAACCCTGCCTACATCTTGTGAAGGCCGAATCACTGCTTGAAGATGGTGTGAATAAGAGTTGGGCGATTTGAGAAAGTAGAGCGGCTCTGGGGGTGTGCTCCAGCCATTTTTTTCTGCAGCGGTTTTGAAATTATTCCAAAGGGCTAACACCTTGGTGGGCTGACAAGGCGCCAAAATCTCAACTTCCGACACAGGCAATGTGTTGCCTGTGGGTTGTGAATTTTCAAACAGAAGTCCTTGATGGACATGAAGGGTGTCACCCACCAATTGACCGAAGCCAATCTGGCCTTGGTGAGAATAGCGCAGCCACTTCATGTGGGCCTCCTACCAGCGAATTCAAAATGTTTTAAAAGGTGTCTGCAAGTGCCACTGGACCGGCATCCTGAACCGGGGTTCAGGTGGGCTAGGTCAGACTGGCGTTGGGTTCATCTGACGCGAGATGCTCACGCTCACCAGACGATGTTCCAAGCCCGGGCTCTAAGAGCATTGGTTCAAGGAAATATAAAGCCCAGCGTGCACTGCAGACTCTTTGATTGTAGGCGCAAGAAGTGTGAGCCGCTGAGCTTGATGGCGGCGGGGTGTGAAGTTTTTTTAGATCAATTGACCGTCTTGGTGAAGCGCTTGGTCTAGCTTTTTCAAAAGCTGGCCCAGACGTTCAGAATCTGTGGCACTGAGCGCCGCTGAGTCAGCGTCAAGTTTGCTGCTCGAAGCGGTTTCCGCATTGTTTTCTGCGTCCGTTGCGGCGTCGTTTTGCTCGAACGCCAAGTTCAGGGCGGCCAACACGGCAATGCGGTCTCGGGCCTTGATTTTGCCGGCATCCCTGACTTTGCACATGGCCTGGTCGACTTTGTCCACAGCGGCCAACAAATTGGCTTCTCCCCCGACAGGGCAGCCCAAAAGGTAGCTTTGCCCCATGATTTGAACTTCGAGTTGTTTGTTGCTCATGAATTGGCGTCGGTCGGTGAGTTTTGAGGCAGTCGCTCAATCAGGGCATCAACCCGAGAGCGAGCTGCCGCCAGTTTGGACTTGAGCAGGTCTCGCTCGTGCGAGAGCGCCAACACTTGCTGATGCAGCAGCGCATTGGTCTTTTGCAACTCTTCGTGGCGGAGCAGCAGGTGCTCGACGCGGTCTGCAATCTGGTCGACGGTGGTTGGATTCGTCATATCAGAGCTATTGTAATGGGCACATTGTAGGCTTGGCGCAAGCTAACATCTTACAATGCATCTGTTGGTGCTCGAAGCCTGGTTCACAGGCCTCAGTTCAACGGGAAGCAGGAGAGAGACCCCTTACAGGGCAATCTTCACCTGCGCTGCCCCCGCAACGGTCAGCAGACGGGCATTTTTGCCCCGCTTTCATCAGTAGCCACTGAATGCCCTGAAACAGGCGTTTGGGAAGGCGATGAAGGTTGCTCTGCTTAGCCCGGATACCGGCCAACAAGGTGACCAGCCCTAGGGTTGGTCGTACGTTCGCGCACTGTCGGGGAAGGCGGTGAGAACAAATTTGTTGGGTTTTTCATCATGAGAATTTTTAGTTTTCGCAGGGGTGCGCTTGCCGCCGGTTTCTGGCTGCCTATTTTGGCTTTGTCTCAAACATTCCTACCCGATACGGTCATCACGGCCAGCCGTGTAGCGCAACGCGCACAAGATGCCTTGCCCGATGTTTCCCTCATCACGCGCGCCGACATTGACCGCTCTCAAGCCAAAGACATCCCCAGTTTGCTCCAACAGCTGGCGGGTATGGAAGTCACACAATCGGGCGGTATGGGTGGTGTGGCCACCTTGTTCATGCGCGGTGCTGAATCTCGGCATGCCTTGGTGTTGGTCGATGGTTTGCCCATGAACAATTTGAACTTCAATTTGGCGGCCCTTGAACATTTGCCGCTAAGCGGCATAGAACGGATTGAAGTGGTTCGCGGCAATGTGTCTAGCCTTTATGGCAGTGCTGCTTTGGGGGGCGTGATTCAAATTTTCACACGACAAAATTCAGGCGATGGCTTGAAAGGCCCGTGGCTAGAGGCTTCTGGGCAAGTGGGGTCTGAGAGTTTTCGAAGCGCGCAAGTCAGTGCCGGCCAAAAATGGGCTTCGGGTTTTGGCTTGAATGCCGCTACAGAAAAAGTTCAAACACAAGGCTTCAATGCCATCAACCCATTGCAACGACCAGGCACCAACCCCGATCGCGATGGCTACAACAGACAATCCAATGCGCTTCATTTGTCTCAAGAATTTGAGGGCGCTCGCATGGGCTTGATGGTGCGAGAAACCAAAGCCTCGGTGCAGTACGACAGCCAGTACGGCCCTGCCACGCAAGCGGACGAATCGCGCAGTATTTTGAGAAGTGCTTTGCTCAATACAAGTTTCAAAGCAACCAGCAATTTGCAGCTAGATGCATCAGTAGGACAACAAGAAGACAAGTTGGATGCCACCCTCACGGCGTATCCTTATTTTGTCAATTCAAAATCCAAAACATCGGCACTGGGTGCGGTGTGGACCTTGTGGCCCCAACATTCCCTCACAGCGGGTTATGAAAACACGCGCCAACAAATAACCAGTGATACCGAATACAACCCAACCCACAGAACGCTTGACTCATGGCGTGTGGGCTATCAGGGAAAGTTAGAGCAGCAGCAGTGGCAGTTGAATGTGCGTCAAGATCAGTACTCTGATTTTGGCAATGCCAATACTTGGTATGCAGGCTACGCTTATGTACTCACGCCTGAATGGCGTGTGAAAGCCAGCGCTTCGACCGGCTTTATGGCGCCCACCTTCAACGATTTGTATTACCCTTGGGGCGGCAATCCTCGTTTGAAATCTGAACAAGCGCGTTCCAATGAAGTGGGTTTGCAATACACGCAGGCTGCTTGGAATTGGCGCCTCACGGCCTTTGAAAATCGTTACACCGATTTGATTGACAACGATGTCAACTTTACCCGCACCAACATTGCCAAAGCCAAAAACCAAGGCGTCGAAATGGCGCTGGCGGGGCAGTGGACGATGGCAGGCGTTGGCGCGCAGCAATGGCGCTTGAGCCTCACTTCACAAGATCCCCAAAATGAAACCACGCACACCGCATTGGCCAGGCGCGCCAAAACTTTGGTGCAAGCCGGCTTGAATCAAAAACTGGCCAATTGGGATGCCGGTGTGCAACTGCGCTATGTGGGCGCACGCACAGATGCGACCCAAACATTGGCGGCCTACACCTTGCTTGATTTAACGACCAGCCGCGTGTTGACGCCTGAGCTTCGCTTGAACTTGCGCATTGAAAATGCCAGCAATGTCAATTACCAAACCATTTATGGCTACAACATGCCCTCGCGTGGTTTGTTTGCGGGCTTGAAGTGGACGCCTAAGTTGTCATGATGGGTGCGCTTCAATGGGTGAGTTTGGTTGGCATGTTGCTTTTTGTGCAAAGCGTATTGGCACAAAATGCAGCGTTCCCCCCAACAGGGGCACCCTTCTCGGTGACAGACGATCGTGGACGCACGGTGGTCATTCAAAAAGCGCCACAACGTGTCATCACCTTACTGCCATCCTTGGGCGAGATTGTGTGCGAACTTCAAGCCTGCGAATTGCTAGTGGGTGTTGACCGCTATAGCAACTGGCCAGAGCGTGTGAAAACTTTGCCCAAGCTAGGCGGATTGGATGACACACAACTTGAAGCTTTGGTGAAACTCAAGCCCGACTTGGTGTTGCTGGCGCGCTCTTCACGTGTGACGCAACGACTAGAGTCGTTGGGCATCAAGGTCGTGGCCTTAGAGCCGCAAAGCCAAGAAGACATGCATCGTGTGATTCAGCAGATTGCAGGTGCATTGCACTTGCACAACGCCAAAGAACGTGCTGAACTTCTTTGGCAAAGCATTCAACAAAAGTTAGAGGCAGCCGCATCTCGCGTACCGCCCTCCGCCAAAGGCGCACGCATTTATTTTGAAGCTGGCAGTGGTTATTTTGCGGCGGGAGAAGCCTCTTACATTGGTGAAACACTCAGGCGCTTGGGCCTGGTCAATGTGGTTACGCCTATGATGGGATCTTTTCCTCAAGTCAATCCTGAGTTCGTGGTGAAGGCCAATCCCCAAATTATTTTCATGGGCGAGCGAGCAGCTACCGATTTGAAAACCAGGCCCGGTTGGAGTCGAATTGAAGCCATTCAAAAGCAACGCATTTGCAGTTTCACGCCAGCACAATCCGACATTGTGGTTCGCTCTGGGCCACGTATTCCCGATGCCGCTGAATTGATGCTGGCTTGTTTGAAACGGATCTATCCAGAATGAACGCCGCCAAAGTTGCATCCGCTTCAAAGTTGGCTTGGCAGCTGGGCTTTTTGCTATGGCTGTTAATGATGGCAGGGGCACTGGTGGGCAGCGAAGGCTGGGCTTGGGGTCAGGTTCAAGCCGACGCCAGTTTGATTCTTGACATTCGATTGCCCAGAACATTTGGGGCCTGTTTGGCAGGCGCCTTGTTGGGCTTGGCGGGTGCATTGGCACAGGGTCTGTTTAGAAATCCATTGGCCGATCCGTATTTATTGGGCAGCGCTTCGGGCGCCAGTTTGGGTGTGGCCATTGGCATGGTCATGCTGAGTCAACTTGATGTTTCGCCGTGGTTTGTGCGTGTGGGTATAACTGGCATGGCCTTTATGGGCGCTTGGTTGGCGGTGGCATTGTCATTGGTGTTGTCGTGGGGCGTTCAGCACACGCTTCGTTTGCTGTTGGCCGGTGTGGTGGTGGGTGTGGTGTTTGGTGCCATTGCCTCCTTGCTGCTGGTCATGTTTCCGCAAATTCAGGGTTCGGTGCAGTCTTTCATGTTGGGCTCTACGGCCTATGTCAGTTGGCCTGCTTGCGGCTTGATGTTGGGTGTGCTGTTGGTGTCTTGGGGTGTTTCGGTGGCGGCCAGTCCGTTGCTAAATGGCTTGGCCTTGGGCGAAGCCACAGCGCTCAGTTTGGGTTTGCCAGTGAAGTCTTTGCGCTGGGTGTTGTTGGCGGTATTGGCTTTGTGCACGGCCGCGGCCGTCGCGCAAACAGGCCTCATTGCTTTTGTGGGCTTGGCTGCACCGCATTTGGTGCGGGCCCGCGTGAAGGGTGTGCACGGCAAAACACTCAGCTTGTCTTGCCTCATGGGTGCGGTGTTGTTGGGCGCTGCCGATTTGTTGGCGCGTGGTTTGATGGCGCCCAATGAATTGCCTGTGGGCGTGTTGACCGCCATTTTGGGCGGTGGCTATATGCTGTATCTGATGCACGGCATGACCTCACGGTCAGCGGGCGGCAAAGGAGGCGGCGCATGAACACACTTCACAAAGTGGCATTAATGGCTCACAACATCACCGTGATGCACAACGAATTCAAAGCGGTCAACAACGTGTCGATCACTTTGCATGCGGGTGAATGGGTGTCCTTGGTGGGGCCCAACGGCGCGGGTAAATCTAGTTTGTTAAAAGCCTTGGCGGGCTTGGCGCCTGCTGAGGGCCAAGTGAGCTTGTTGGGCAAGCCATGGGCTGAATGGAACCGCCGCGAGCGCGCGCAAACACTGGCTTGGTTGGGCCAAGCGGAAGCCGGCCAAGACGACCTGACGGTGTATGACGTGGCCATGTTGGGTCGCTTGCCACATCAATCTTGGCTTTCAACGCCCACTGCCAAAGACCATGCGGTGGTGGAGGTGGCCTTGAAAACAGT
>CANKBG010000034.1 GCA_947479935.1 Comamonadaceae bacterium | reverse complement strand
GGTTTCAAACCTCAATAAGTTTCGAGGTGCAATCGGCCTTCTTTTTTGAGGGTAGACCCCAATGCTTCCCAATCAAGGCCCGCTTGTGTTGCCACATCGTGCAAGGCCAAGACCACGCCCTCTTCCATGCTTTTTAAGCCACAAACATAGAAGTAGGTGTTGGGGTCTTTCAAGAGCGCCACCAAGTCGGCAGCGCGCTCGCGCATGGCGTCTTGCACATAACGCTTGGGCTGACCCGGCGTGCGTGAAAAGGCAAAGTTGATGTCAATGAAATCTTTAGGCAACTTTTGCAGCGGGCCAAAGTAAGGCAACTCTTGTTGTGTGCGAGCACCAAAGAACAACATGAGTTTGCCGCCCTCAAACTTGCCAGTTTGACGCAGACGGCGGCGCCACTCGGTCATGCCGCGCATGGGCGCGCTGCCCGTACCGGTGCAAATCATCACAATGTTGGACTTGGGGTGGTTGGGCATCAGAAAACTGTTGCCAAACGGGCCTATCACTTGGATCGCCTCGCCCACTTTCAAATCGCACAAGTAGTTGGAACACACACCTTGAACAGGTTTGCCTTCGTGATCTTCGATGACGCGCTTCACCGTCAAAGACACATTGTTGTAGCCGGCGCGCTCGCCGTTACGTGGGCTGGCAATGGAGTATTGGCGAGCATGGTGCGGCTTACCAGATGCATCGACACCGGGTGGCACGATGGCCACTGACTGCCCTTCCAACACAGGGAAAGGCATGCTGCCGAAATCAATCACGATGTGATGCGTTTCGTTGGTGGTGCCCGCTTCGTTCACTTTGAAGTTGCCCACCACGGTGGCCGTTGTGGGCGATTTAGGGCCATACAAGTTGGTATAGGCGTGGGCCGCAGACCAGGGCGGCAAAGTGGCGCCATAGGCAGCGGAATTAAACACTGCCTCGCCTGACGAACTCAGGGCATCAGGGGCGGGTGCAGTTGCACTGGTGGGGGCTAATACCGCAGAAGGATCGACACCCATGGCTTGCAAATCTGCATCGCCCAACGCCGCCGGCAGATCGTCCCAAGTGAGTTGCTCTTGAATGGAATAGGCTTTGGCCTTGGGCATGCTGCGCCAGTTGTCAATGGAGCCCGTGGGGCAAGGCGGCACACAGGCCATGCACAGATTGCATTTTTCAGCATCAACCACATAATTCCGAGAGTCATGCGTAATTGCACCTACGGGGCACGTGGCCTCGCAAGTGTTGCAACGAATGCAGATCTCTGGATCAATCAGGTGTTGCTGAATTAAAACGGCTTCTGTGGTCATGGCAAGTGTTGAATCTTTTGATTCAATTCTCAGCTGAAACGAACGTAATCGAAGTCTACAGTTTGGCGGTTGATGCCCATCACAGGAGGGGCAATCCAGTTGGCAAATTTGCCTGGCTCGACCACACGGCCCATCAGGCTGCCCACATAGGCGCGGTCTTCGTTGGTAGGCAACCACTCGCCCACTTTGGCCATCCACTCTTCGCTGGTCACCACACGGCCATCGGGCGTGATTTTGGAGCCCGACAAAGAGCCAATGTTGCGGTGAAACGCTTTGTGAGGCGCTGTGAGTTTGAAGTCAATGCCAGCCTTGTGAATGACACGGTTCCAGCGATCAATACCACCTTTGGAATCGGTGATGTAGTCGTCGCGCAGCACTTCGTTCAATGCGTTCAACATGGGCACTTCTTTTTCAATTAACTTGCCATCTTCAACGGCCAAAATTTTGTAGGTGTTGCCCTTCAACACGTGGTCATCAGCGCGCTTGCCCTCTTCGTAACGGCCTTTGAGGCCAGAGCTGTAAAAGGTGGCGGCGTTGGACGACTGGTCAGCGCCGAACAAGTCAATGGTGACAGAAAAGTGGAAGTTGATGTAACGCTGAATGGTGGGCAAATCAATCACACCGGCAGCGCGCAATTTGGCCACATCATCGGTTTTGAGTTGGTTCATGACATCGACAGTGCGCTGGATGGTGCGGCTCACACCGGACTCGCCCACAAACATGTGATGCGCTTCTTCGGTCAACATGAACTTGGTGGTGCGTGCCAAAGGATCGAATGCAGATTCGGCCAATGCACACAGCTGAAACTTGCCATCACGATCGGTGAAGTAGGTGAACATGAAGAAAGACAACCAGTCGGGCGTCTTCTCATTGAAGGCTTGCAAGATACGGGGGTTGTCTTCATTGCCACTGTTTCGCTGCAGCAAAGCGTCGGCTTCTTCACGGCCGTCTTTGCCAAAATATTTGTGCAACAAATAAACCATGGCCCACAGGTGTCGGCCTTCTTCCACATTGATTTGAAACAAGTTGCGAAGATCGTACATGCTGGGGGCGGTGAGTCCCAAATGGCGTTGCTGTTCGACCGATGCTGGCTCGGTGTCACCTTGGGTCACAATGATCCGGCGCAGATTAGCACGGTGCTCGCCAGGCACATCTTGCCAAGCTTTTTCGCCAATGTGATCGCCGAAATGAATCTTGCGCTCTTGATCACCCGGATTCAAAAACACACCCCAACGGTAGTCGCGCATTTTGACGTGACCGAACTGTGCCCAACCCTGTGGATCGACACTCACTGCGGTCCGCAGATACACGTCCATGTCTTTAGAGCCTTCGGGGCCCATGTCGTCCCACCAGTTGATGAAGTTCGGCTGCCATTGTTCAAGCGCACGTTGCAAAGTGCGGTCCTCAGACAAGTTAACGTTGTTAGGAATTTTTTCGCTGTAGTTGATACCTGACATGGGGAACTCCAAAAATCAACGGTGGAAGAATTTAGGGTTGCAAACTGCACCACCGGGTCGCAATCTGCACAACATTTTCAAAAAATCAAATCAAACTCAATCTATGCAAAATGCTCAAACGCGGTTCATGTCAAATTGCACTTTTTCGCCTTTGCCATAAACTTTCAAGGCACCTTTTTCACCCACTGCATTGGGGCGCTGAAAAATCCAGTTTTGCCATGCAGTCAGGCGGCCAAAAATACGGGTGAGCATATTTTCTTGGCTGGCAAAACGCAGGTTTGCTTCGAGACCAGTGAGGGCGTCGGGTGACATCGATGCACGTTGCTCAAGGGCCGTGCGAATTTCGTCTTCCCAGTCGATGTCATCAGGCGCTACTGTGACCAAACCCAAAGCCAAGGCTGCATCAGCGTCCAAGGCTTTACCAATGGCGCCGCGCGCGGCTTCCATGGCGGGCACTTCTTCATAAAAGCGACGAGCCAAGCGAGACTGATCGTTCACCATGGGGTAGAAACCGAAGTTGAATTCGTTGAGTTGGATATTGGGTGCATTGGCTTCGTCGTCGGGCAAAGCTAACATGTAAGTGCGGTCTGCACAGAATGCCAATTCGGCAAAAGTGCCAACGAAGCAAGTACCTTGCTCAACGATGGCAAAAATGCTGCGCGAAGAAACGTCTAAGCGTGCCAAGGTGCGGCGCAAATGGCCAATGGTTTCGCGCACGAACCAATGGTCTTTGTGCGCCAACAGCGTGGCGTCGCTGGCCAAGACGGCTTGTGCATCGCCCACGGCTTTGAGCAACCAAGTACCAATGTCAAGCTCGTTGGTGCGCATATGCAAAATGGCATCGTCGAGTTCGCGTACCATTTGCAAAGGCCACCATTGAGCGCCAGCAGCCACTATGCCGGCGATGTCTGTGGGTTGTGCAGATGAGGGCGCTTTGACAGTGAAGGTGGCCAAACGCTTGGTACGGTCAATTTGAACAGTGACATTGTTGTAGCTGATCAGGTCGGCTTCCATGTTGCGCTGAATGGGTGTGAGCGCTACGCCTTTTTCAGAAACAGGGCGATCGCTTTGGGCCGCCAATTTGTCTGCACGCTCGCGCACAATTTGTTGGAATTGGTTGGGCTTGGCAATGGCATCGACCAAGCGCCAGTCAACTGCTCGCTGGCCGCGAACACCTTCAACGCTGGTGCAAAAGATATCCGCCAAGTCGTGGCGCACGTGGCGCTTGTCTGTCACGCGTGTGAGGCCACCTGTACCGGGCAACACACCTAGCAAAGGCACCTCAGGCAGTGACACAGATGAAGAACGGTCATCGACCAACACGATATCGTCACACGCCAAGGCCAATTCATAACCACCGCCTGCGCATGCACCGTTCAATGCGGCCACAAATTTCAAACCTGAGTACTTGCTGGAATCTTCAATGCCGTTGCGTGTTTCGTTGGTGAACTTACAAAAGTTCACTTTCCAGCCATGTGTAGAGACACCCAACATGAAAATGTTGGCGCCAGAACAGAACACACGGTCTTTCAAACTGGTGACCACCACGGTGCGAATTTCGGGATGTTCAAATCTGATGCGTTGCAACGCGTCGTGCAATTCAATGTCGACACCCAAGTCGTAGGAGTTGAGTTTCAGTTTGTACCCTGGGCGAATGCCAGCGTTTTCGTCGATGTTGATGGACAGCGTGGCAACTGCACCCACAAATGACAATGTGATGTGCTTGTAGTTGTCGACTGTCGTTTGGTAATCAACGAAGGGGGTTGCCGTCATGTCTATCTCCAGAATTGGGGTCTAAGCCCACGACATGCAGTTTATTGCATTAAGACGACGCACTCAACATGCAATTTAATGCAAATAATAAGTATTTACCCTATGTATTTGCAGGTGTCTTCTAAATTCACTCCACCCACTGAATGACTTTGCGTACTTCAGTTTTCAAGCGCTTGAAGCTGGCATCCACATCTTGCTCGCTGGTGTTGATGCTGATGTCGGCTTTGGAATAGAAGGCCGAACGACCTTCCAAAATTCGCTTCAAATCTTCCATGGCTTCCGGGCTGGCGGCCATCGGACGCAAGTCGCCTTGGGCAGCCACTCGCGCCATGTGATCGTTGGCGCTGGCTTGCAACCACACCGTGGTGCAGTGAGTCAGCAGCAAATTGAAATTGGCCGAATCGGACACCAAGCCGCCTGGCGTCGCAATGACAACTTCCGGGTAAATTTGAATGGCTTCTTCTAAGGCACGGCGCTCGTATCGGCGGTAGGCGTTGGCGCCATACAGGCTGTGAATTTCGCTGATTTGGCAGCCTGCAAATTTTTCAATTTCTCGGCTGAGCTCAATGAAAGGAAAGTTCAAATCATCGGCCAAACGCTGTCCTAGCGTGGTTTTGCCAGCACCTCGAAGGCCAATGAGCGCAATCCGTGTACGCCGAGCTGCGGAATCGCCGCCCTCACCAAACATTTCGGTAAGCTGCACGCGGGCGCGTCTTAAATCAGACTCTGTGCGCTTGCCTAATATCTCTCGAATGAGCAACCACTCTGGCGAACTGGTGCTGATGTCTCCCAACAGCTCGGCCAAAGAGCACTGAAGTGCATGCGACACCTGCAGAAGTACCAAAACAGACACATTGCCCGTGCCATATTCCAAATTGGCCAAGTGCCGCTCAGACACATCAGCCGCCAAAGCTACAGCCTTGCGTGTCATGCCTTTGCGCGAACGCAGGTTGCGCACGCGTTCACCCAGCGACATTAAAAATGGGCTGCGCAAGGGCTCGAGCGAGCCGCCAACTTCAACAAATGCGGTCGATGAATCGGACACCGATAACTCCAAAAACCAGGGTGTAGCAAAAATAGGGCATTCAAATAACGGGAAAACCCTAGACTTTGATTGCAGACAGAATATGCACTTTATTGCATACTCATTGGCACGCAAGATAATGCATTTATACCGCTTGTTGTGAGAAAGCCCAAGCGTTTTAATGCAGATATTTCAAAATTTTTGATCTGATCACGGAGATCGCCATGGCCCTGCCTCCAGCCCCACCCTCGCAATTTAACTTTGCGCAGTTCTTGATTGCAGCCAACAACAGCCGCAAAGAAAAGACAGCGCTCCTCGACGATGTGGGCCCACTCACCTACGGCAACATGGCAGACCAAATTCGCGCCTGTGCGGCAGGTTTGAAAAAGTTGGGACTCAAGCGCGAAGATCGTGTGCTCTTGTTGATGCATGACAGCACCGATTGGGTGGTGTCGTTCTTGGGTGCTTTGTATGCGGGTGTCGTGCCTGTTGCCGTGAACACGCTGCTGACCCCCGAAGACTATGCCTTCATGATCAACAACAGTCGCGCTCAAGCGGCTTTGGTGTCATCGGCACTTTTGGGTACATTGAAGAGCGCCATTTCGCATGGCACTCAGAGCATCAAGCACGTGGTGGTTTCAAGGCATGAGGGCGACCTGCCCCCAGTTCACACGCACTTCAAAGATTTACTCGCTTCAGGCACGGGGCCCAGTTTGCCCGCTGAAACACATGCCGATGAACCCGCCTTCTGGCTATTTTCATCCGGCTCTACGGGCAACCCCAAAGGCACGGTTCACACGCAAGGCAACTTGTATTGGACCGCGCAACTGTATGGCAAAGGCGTGTTGGCACTGACGTCCAACGACGTGGTGTTTTCTGCGGCCAAATTGTTCTTTGCATACGGCTTAGGCAACGCGCTCACCTTCCCTTTAAGCGTTGGCGCCAGCGTGGTGCTGATGGCCGAACGCCCCACCCCCCAAGCCACATTCAAACGAATGATGGACCACAGACCCACTGTGTTTTATGGTGCACCCACCGGCTACGGTGGCATGTTAGCAAGCCCTGACTTACCCACCAAGGATCAAGTGTCATTGCGTCTCTGCTCGTCCGCTGGCGAAGCCTTGCCCGCCGACATTGGCGAAAGGTGGACGACCCGATTTGGCTGCGAAATCATTGACGGCATTGGTTCCACCGAAATGTTGCATGTGTTCTTGTCCAATGCGCCTGGGGACGTGCGCTACGGCACCACAGGCAAAGCTGTACCGGGCTACGAAGTGCAGTTGCGCGGCGAACAAGGCGAAGTGATCACGGGCCACAACGAAATTGGTGACCTGTTTATCAAGGGCCCCACCGCAGCATTGATGTATTGGAACAACCGCGAAAAAACGCGCGACACCTTTCAAGGCGAATGGACCAAGAGTGGCGACAAATACTCGCGTGACATTGACGGCTATTACACCTACGCAGGCCGCAACGACGACATGCTCAAAGTGAGCGGCATTTATGTGTCGCCATTTGAAGTGGAATCCACTTTGGTTGAACACCCAGCCATTTTGGAAGCTGCTGTCATTGGCAAAGTTGACGCTGACGGCCTGACCAAAACCAAAGCCTTCATTGTTTTGAAATCAGGACAAAGCCTGACAGAAGAAAATGTCAAAGCCTTTGTGAAAGAAAGATTGGCGCCCTACAAATACCCCCGCTTTGTAGAGTTCATCAGCGAGTTGCCCAAAACTGCTACTGGCAAGATCCAGCGGTTCCGTTTGCGCGATATAGAAAACAAAAAGGCTTGAAAATTTCAAGCCTTTGAGTTGTAACCCAAGGCCTGGGCCGCTCAATTTGATCAAGTGTTCTTGGACACCGTGATGGTGGGGAACTTCGCTGAAAAGTCCTTGGCCTTGGCTGCAATTTTGATGGCCACTTGGCGCGCCACCGATTTGTAGATGCCCGCCACTTCACCATCGGGATCGGCCACCACCGTGGGCTTTCCGTTGTCGGCTTGCAGCCGAATTTGCATGTTCAATGGCAATGCGCCTAAGTAGTCCATTTGATAATTCTCAGCCATTTTCTTGCCGCCATCGGCGCCAAAAATATGTTCGATATGGCCGCAATTTGTGCAGACATGAACCGCCATGTTTTCCACAATGCCCAAAATAGGCACGCCCACTTTTTCAAACATCTTGATGCCCTTCTTGGCGTCCAGCAAAGCGATGTCTTGGGGCGTGGTCACAATGACTGCACCGGTCATGGGCACGCGTTGGCTGAGGGTCAGTTGTATGTCCCCTGTGCCGGGTGGCATGTCGATGATTAGGTAATCCAACTCTTTCCAGTTGGTTTGACGCAGTAACTGCTCTAGCGCCTGCGTGGCCATCGGGCCGCGCCAAATCATGGCTTCATCTTGATTGACCAAGAAGCCTATCGACATCACTTGAACACCATAGTTTTCCATGGGCTCCATGGTTTTGCCGTCTTCACTTTCGGGTCGGCCTTCAATGCCCATCATCATGGGCTGGCTGGGTCCGTAAATGTCGGCATCGAGCAAGCCCACACTGGCGCCTTCCGCCGCCAGCGCCAAAGCCAAGTTCACCGCAGTGGTGCTTTTGCCCACGCCGCCTTTGCCAGAGGCCACAGCCACAATGTTCTTCACTTGAGGCAACAAGGCCACGCCGCGCTGCGCAGTGTGCGCCACAATTTTCATGGTGACGTTGGCAGACACATTGGTCACGCCGGGCACCTGCTTGGCAGCGGCAATCAAAGCGTTGCGCAATGCAGGGATTTGACTCTTGGCGGGATAGCCCAGCTCAACATCAAAGGCCACATTGCCGCCATCGACCACCAGGTTTTTCAAGGCTTTGGTAGAGACAAAATCTTTGCCCGTATTGGGGTCAATGACCAATTCGAGGGCTTTTTGCAGTTGTTCTGGGGTCGACATGTGAATCTTTCGGTGCTTGGGCGGCAGTTTAGCGACATCGGAGGGTCGAAGCCCATAAAATCAATGATTCCCCTACAAATAGCCTCCTCATGTCTGCCTCGTCTGTTTCGATCCCCTCCGTAGCCCAGCGACAAATTTTTGTCACCACCGCGTTGCCCTATGCCAATGGCAATTTCCACATCGGTCACATCATGGAATACATCCAGGCCGACATCTGGGTTCGTGCACAGCGCATGCAAGGCCATGAGGTGCACTTTGTGTGTGCGGACGATGCCCACGGCGCCCCCATCATGATTGCTGCCGAAAAAGCAGGCATCACGCCGCAACAGTTTGTGGCCAACATTGCGGCAGGTCGCAAGCCCTACCTCGATGGCTTTCACATAGGCTTTGACAACTGGCATTCCACAGACGGTCCAGAAAATCACGAACTGGCCCAACAGATTTACCGCGACCTCAAAGCAGCAGGCTTCATTGCCACCAAAACCATTGAGCAATTCTTTGACCCTGAAAAGTCAATGTTTTTGCCCGATCGCTTCATCAAAGGCGAATGCCCCAAGTGCGGCGCCAAAGATCAATACGGCGACAGTTGTGAGTCATGCGGTGCGGTGTACTCGCCCACCGAAGTGAAAAATCCTTACTCCGCTTTGTCTGGCGCCACACCGGTGCTCAAACAATCCGAGCACTACTTCTTCAAATTGTCTGACCCGCGCTGCGTTGAGTTCCTAGAAAAATGGACACACGACACAGGCCGCTTGCAACCCGAAGTGTTGAACAAAATCAAAGAATGGTTTGCCAAAGACGAAGACGGCCAAGGCGGCTTGAGCGATTGGGATATCAGCCGCGATGCGCCTTATTTCGGCATTGAAATTCCCGATGCCCTTGGCAAATATTTTTACGTGTGGCTGGATGCGCCCATTGGCTATTTGGCTTCGCTCAAAAACTATTTGGGCAAGATCGGTGTGGACTACAACGCCTACATCAACAACCCCAACGTAGAGCAATACCACTTCATTGGCAAAGACATCACGTATTTCCACACGCTTTTTTGGCCTGCTATGTTGCACTTTAGCGGCCGCAAAACGCCCAATGCGGTGTATGTTCACGGCTTCTTAACCGTGAGTGGTGAGAAGATGAGCAAGAGTCGCGGCACCGGACTCGACCCTCTCAAGTATTTGAAGCTAGGCATGAACCCCGAGTGGCTGCGTTATTACATTGCCGCCAAACTCAACGGCCGCAATGAAGACGTTGACTTCAACCCTGAAGACTTCATGGCCCGAGTCAATTCCGATTTGGTGGGCAAGTACATCAACATTGCGTCGCGCGCTGCGGGTTTTATTGCCAAGCGTTTGGGTGGCAAGTTGGGTGCCGTGTCAGCCGATGGTCAAGCACTCATCAAGCAACTGCACGAAGGTGTCGCACCCATCGCCAAACTGTACGACGAACGCGACTTTGCAAAAGCACTGCGTGAAGTGATGTTGCTGGCCGACCGTGTGAACGAATACGTAGATCAAAACAAACCATGGGAATTGGCCAAGCAAGAAGGCATGGACACACGTTTGCACGATGTCTGCACCACTTGCATTGAAGCCTTTCGCTTGCTGAGCCTCATGTTGAAACCGGTGCTGCCGTCACTCGCCACCAGCGTCGAAAAATTCTTAAACATCGAAACCATGACATTCACCAACGTGCAAGCGTCCTTGGGTGCTGGTCACGCCATCAACGACTACAAGCACTTGATGCAGCGCGTCGATGCAGCCATGTTGGATGCTTTGTTTGAAACGCCTGAACTCGAAGTGGCAGCAGCACCTTTGCCTGGCGGTGAAGCCATTGCCCCCACCATTTCCATCGACGACTTTGCCAAGATCGATTTGCGCATTGCGCAAATTGTGAAATGCGAAGCGGTGGAAGGTTCGACCAAATTGTTGCGTCTTACTTTGGATGTGGGTGAGGGCCAACACCGCAACGTGTTCAGCGGCATTGCCAGCGTTTACAAACCCGAAGATTTGGTGGGCAAACTCACCGTGATGGTGGCCAATTTAGCACCTCGTAAAATGAAATTTGGTGTCTCTGAAGGCATGGTGCTGGCGGCCAGCCATGCGGATGAAAAAGCCGAGCCTGGCATTTACGTGTTGAACCCATGGCCGGGTGCAACTCCTGGCATGCGGATTCATTGAGGGCTACACTGACGCATGGCCTTTTTCTTTCGCCCCAAGCTTGTTGACTCTTTAAAGGGTTACACACGCGAACAATTGGGAGTCGACATTGCGGCCGGTATCACAGTGGGCGTGGTGGCTTTGCCTTTGGCCATGGCCTTTGCCATTGCGTCGGGACTCAAGCCAGAAGCGGGATTGTTCACCGCCATCATTGCAGGCTTCATCATCTCGGCATTGGGCGGCAGCAAGGTTCAAATTGGCGGGCCTGCCGGTGCCTTCATCGTCATTGTGTATGGCATCTTAGAGCGCTATGGCCTGTCCAATTTGATCCTTGCCACAGCCGCTTCTGGCGTGTTGTTGTTTGTCATGGGCTTGCTCAAGTTGGGGACCCTCGTTCGCTTCATTCCCGTGGCTGTGGTCATTGGTTTTACCAATGGCATTGCCGTGTTGATCATGTTGACGCAAGCCAAAGATTTTTTGGGCCTTAAAGTCATCAACATGCCGGCTGATTTTTTCGGCATTCTTCACGCTTTAAATGATGCGCTCCCCTCCTTTCAAGCGGAGGCCTTCGCATTGAGCTTGGGCGCCTTGATATTGATTGTGGTTTGGCAGCGCAGTTTGACAAACAAGCCCAACTCAGCCAATACCTCTGGCATTCAAAAAGTTTTGCAAATGGTTCCAGGCTCCATCGTTGCGCTCATCGTGGCCACTCTGATGGCGCATGGCATGCAACTGCCAGTGGAAACCATTGGCAGTAAATTTGGCGGTATCCCTTCAGAACTACCGAGCTTTGTGTGGCCCGAATTCAGTATTGCAAACTTGAAACACCTCAGCATGCCCATCTTAACGCTCACTTTATTGGGCGCCATTGAATCTTTGCTTTGCGCGCGCATTGCCGATGGCCTGATTGGCGACAGACACAACCCCAATCAAGAACTCATGGCCCAAGGTGTGGCCAACTTTGTCACGCCTTTCTTTGGCGGCATGCCGGCCACAGGCACCATTGCCCGCACAGTCACGAATGTGAAAAGCGGTGGACGCTCACCGGTTGCGGGCATCGTTCACGCCCTCACCTTGTTGGTGGTGGTGTGGGTGGCGGCGCCCCTTGCCAACCACATACCTTTAGCGGCGCTGGCAGCCATTTTGATGTTCGTGGCTTGGAACATGGGTGAATGGCATGCCTTTACAGATTTAAAACAATTTCGCGCGCCCTACCGAATCACTTTATTGGCCGTGTTCTTGCTTACTGTGATGGTGGACCTCACCGTGGCGGTTGAGTTTGGCTTGTTCGCCGCGTGCATCACATTCATCTACAGAATCTCAAATTTAAGCCGCATTGAAAGGCTTTCACCCCAAGACTCGAATGCGCTTGAAAATCAAGACGGCCTTGTCAACGCTTATCGGTTTTATGGTGCCTTGTTCTTTGGTGCCGTGAAACTTTTGGAAGCCATTGAAGACCAATTGCCGCAAAAGGCTGTGGTTTTAGACCTGAAAAACCTCATTTACATCGATTCTTCAGGGGCTGATGCCTTGGTGGCCTTGGCCCATGCGTGCCAAAAGAAACAAGTTCAACTCATCCTTTGCGGACTGAACCACCAGCCCTTGGACATCGCCCATAGAACAGGGCTTTCTAAACTAGCAGGCCATGATTTCCAGCCTGATTGGGCTTCTGGGCTGCAAATGGCCCTGATGTCGGCCAAACCCTAAGTCTGCTCCGTTAAAATAAGCCATCTTCCATAGAAAGCGCTTTGTTATG
The DNA here is from genome assembly GCA_947479935.1 of Comamonadaceae bacterium. Taxonomy (GTDB): domain Bacteria; phylum Pseudomonadota; class Gammaproteobacteria; order Burkholderiales; family Burkholderiaceae_C; genus Limnohabitans_A. The sequence goes on along the minus strand of CANKBG010000034.1, from coordinate 17,004 downwards.
TCGCTATTAAGTATTTTTCGCCGCCCAGACTATTGTTCTGACACCACGCACTTCATCAATCAATTGAAGAACGACCGCCCTCATTTGGATGCAGCCCAACAGGAAGCGCGCGCGCTTTTGTGGGACGCCTCGGTCGACCGTCATGTTTTGAAAGAATTTAACGCGGGTCGCGTTGATCAAACGCCCTACGTCTATCAGACAAAGGCTTAAGTCTTTTGGAAAATACCGCCGCCCCCACAGAAGTTTTGCCTGTCGTTGAAAATACGGCAGCAACAGACTTGCCGGTGGTTATCGACCACGTGGCGGTGGCGCGCTTGTATGGCGAGCCTTTGTTCTCCATGCCCAACGACCTTTACATCCCGCCCGATGCGCTGGAAGTTTTCTTAGAGGCCTTTGAAGGCCCTCTCGATTTGTTGTTGTATTTAATTCGCAAGCAAAACTTCAACATCCTTGACATTCCGATGGCCGCTGTCACGCGCCAGTACTTAAGTTATGTCGATGAAATTCGCGAACACAATTTAGAGTTGGCCGCAGAATATTTACTCATGGCCGCCATGCTGATTGAAATCAAATCGCGCATGCTGTTGCCGCCCAAGAAAGTTGCCGAAGGACAAGAACCCGAAGATCCACGCGCTGAATTGGTTCGTCGCTTGCTCGAGTACGAGCAAATGAAAATGGCGTCCATGCAATTGGGCAATTTGCCTCAATATGGCCGCGATTTCTTGAAGGCTCAGGTCTATATCGAGCAAAGTTTGCAACCGCGATTCCCAGATGTGCATTTGGTGGAATTGCAAGAAGCTTGGCGCGATATTTTGAAGCGTGCCAAATTGGTCCAGCATCACAGAATTACCCGCGAAGAACTCAGCGTGCGTGAGCACATGAGCATTGTCTTGAAGCACCTTCAAGGTCGCAAGTTTGTTGAGTTTGAAAATCTGTTTGATCCCAGCAAAGGCTCTCCGGTGTTGGTCGTCACCTTCCTTGCATTGCTTGAGCTGGCCAAAGAAACACTGATTGAAATTACTCAGGCCGAAGCCTTCGCACCCATTTATGTGCGCATGGCCTTTACGCCAGCTTAAGTCGACTCACCTTTGGCACCGCGACCCATTAATGCGGCCACCGCTTCGGCAGGTTGAAGCTGACCCTCCAACAAAGCCAATACGGCTTGTGAAATGGGCATTTCTACCCCTGCTGCTTTTGCGCGTTTGACCACAGTGCGGGCGCTATAAACACCTTCCGCTACGTGTCCCAAAGACTTCACGGCTTGATCCAAGCCAATGCCCTGCGCCAAAAGAAGGCCGACCTTGCGGTTGCGGCTTAAATCGCCAGTGGCAGTGAGAACCAAGTCACCCAATCCAGAGAGGCCCATGAAGGTTTCTGCTTTAGCCCCTAAGGCCAAACCGAGGCGGGTCATTTCAGACAGGCCACGCGTAATCAAGGCGGCACGCGCATTCAAACCGAGGTTCAAACCATCACACAAACCCGTGGCAATGGCCAACACATTTTTGACAGCGCCGCCCACTTCCACACCCACCATGTCTTCGTTGGCATAGATGCGCAAACTGGGGCTGTGAAAAGCAGCCACCAAAATTTGCCTGACACTGCTTTGTGGGCTGGCAGCCACCAATGCTGTGGGTTGCGCCCGGGCCACCTCAGCTGCAAAGCTGGGACCACTCAAAGCACCCGATAACAAATGGGGCGCTACTTGCAAACAAACCTCATGCGGCATGGCGCCAGAATCAATGCCTTCAGCACTTGCTTCAAATCCTTTGCACAGCCAAGCCACGGGCACTTTCACATCCTTCAAATTGGAAAGGATGCCGCGCAAAGCAGACATCGGCGTCCCCACCACGATGAGGTCATGCGCTTGCGCCCATGCGGCCAGTTCATGAGAGGGGGTACTGACACATTTCAATGCCGAAGGAAATTCAACCCCTGGCAAATAACGTGCGTTGGATCGCTGCGCTTGAAGTTCTAGTGAGGCAGCAGTGTGACGCGTCCACAACTGCACCTCATGACCTGCTGCATGACGGCTGGCACTGATGGCCAACGCTGTGCCCCAAGCACCCGCCCCGATGATCGCAATCTTCAGGCTCAAGCTAGAGGCCTTGCCAAAGAGTTATTGAACTTGCGGCGCTGCAGCCTGTTGTGCAGCTTCAGCTTGTTGTTGCTCATACATGGCTTGAAAATTAATTTCTGCCAAGTGCACAGGCGGAAAGCCTGCGCGTGTGACCAAGTCGGCTACATTGCCGCGCAAATAGGGGTACACAATTTGAGGGCACGCAATGCCCATGATGGGGCCCATTTGGTCTTCCGGTAAATTGCGAATTTCGAAAATACCCGCTTGCTTGCACTCCACCAAAAAGACAGTTTTGTCATCAATTTTGGTTTGTACGGTGGCAGTGACGCAAATTTCATAAACACCCTCTGCCACTTGATTGGCTTCTACACCCAGTTGAATGTCCACAGCAGGCTGCTGCTGTTCCAACAAGATGGCAGGAGAGTTAGGTTGCTCCAAGGACGCTTCTTTCAAATAAACGCGTTGGATTTGGAACACGGGGGTGCTGGCTTCTGACATAAGAACTCTTGGGTTGAATTGAATTTCCCATTGGCCGCTTCTAAAAAGCCCCTGCCTAGGGATCAAGTCAGATTATCGCCTATGGCCGGCAGGGCCAATTTGGCCGTCAATAGGCTCAGTTTGCCTGCAAAAGTGGCATCAAACCGCCCTTGGCATCGAGCGCCATTAAATCATCACAGCCACCCACATGAGTTTCACCAATGAAGATTTGAGGAACCGCTCTGCGGCCCGTGATTTTCATCATGTGTTCACGAGCTTCAGGCAACATGTCCACCCTGATTTCTTCAATCTCGGTGACGCCTTTGGCTTTCAAAATTTGTTTGGCCCGAACGCAATATGGGCAAACAGCGGTGGTGTACATCTTCACGTGGGGCATGAGAACTCCAAATCAAACAATCACTTCACTCAAACTTCAGGCCTTTTCGACCGGTAAACTGGCTTCGCGCCAAGCTTTTAAGCCACCCGCCAACGCTTGGGCCCGCTCGTAGCCCAGTTTTTGTGCTTGCGATGCAGCGCGACTGGCACGTCCACCTACTTGGCAAACCATGATGACTGGCAGGCTCTTGTTCTTTACAACTTGGGGCAACTGCGCCTCAAGCTGAGCCAGTGGAATGTTTTTGGCACCCACAGCATGGCCTTGGGCAAATTCGGCAGGTTCGCAAACGTCAATCAAGACCGCTTTTTCACGGTTGATGAGCATGACGGCCTCGGTAGGCTCTACACCGCCTGCCGCACCCTTGGTCATTGCAGGCCAAAACAGGCCCAAGGCCGAAGTGGCCGCCACAGCCACTAACATCCAGTTTTCAATCAAAAAATTCACAAAAAGCCCTTAAAAAGTTCATCTGCGGCCTATTTAAAAGCCGCATGCCGGAAACGAATTCTAAAATGCTAACTGTAATCCTGTATCACTTAATTGATTAATCCCTTCACCATGTACAAATTCGTTCTCATTCGCCACGGCGAATCCACCTGGAATTTAGAAAATCGCTTCACCGGATGGGCCGATGTCGATCTCACACCAACTGGAATTGAGCAGGCCAAGGCCGCCGGCCACTTGTTAAAAGCAGAAGGCTACGAATTCGATTTAGCCTATACCAGCGTTCTCAAGCGCGCTATTCACACTTTGTGGCATACCCTAGATGCAATGGACCGCCAGTGGTTGCCCGTGCACAACAGCTGGCGCTTGAACGAACGCCACTATGGCGCATTACAAGGCTTGAACAAGGCCGAAACCGCTAAAAAGTATGGCGATGAGCAGGTTTTGGTCTGGCGCCGAAGCTACGACACCCCTCCTCCCGCCTTGGAAGCCACCGACCCTCGTTGCGAGCGCACCGATTTGCGCTACGGCCGACTCAAACCCCAAGAGGTGCCTTTAACAGAGTGTTTGAAAGACACCGTAGAACGCGTCATTCCTTTGTGGACCGAATCGATGGCACCTGCCATCAAGGCCGGCAAACAAATTGTGGTGGCGGCACACGGCAATTCCATTCGGGCCTTGATCAAGTACTTGGACCATGTCTCCGATGATGACATCGTGAACTTGAACATTCCCAATGGCATTCCCCTGGTCTACGAACTTGACGCCAACCTGAAGCCGCTCAAGCACTATTACCTGGGAGATGCGGCTGCAGCTGCAAAGGCCGCCGCAGCCGTGGCCAATCAAGGCAAAGCTTAATTTCCAAAAGGGGCATTCCCTCACTTGTACAAGCTTGACAATCAGGGTGTATATTGGTTCAAAAGGAGACCCTTTGGGTCAATGCAAATGGGACATAAATTGAAAATTGTGGGTTGGTTAAGCGTCGGTGCTCTGGCGGGCGCTCTCACCACCATCTCGCTTCAAACCACCGCAAGAGGTGCCTTCGCACCTTTGCCGTTAGAAGAGTTGCAGCAATTGGCCGCCGTATTTGGCATGGTCAAAAGCGACTATGTTGAAACTGTAGACGAGAAAAAACTCATCACCGAAGCCATCTCAGGCATGGTGTCCAGCCTCGATCCTCATTCTCAATACTTTGACAAGAAAAGCTTCAAAGAATTCAGCGAAGGCACATCCGGCCGCTTCGTCGGTGTGGGCATTGAAATTACACAAGAAGAAGGTGTGGTCAAAGTGGTGTCGCCGATTGAGGGCTCGCCCGCTGACCGTGCAGGACTTAAAACCAACGACCTCATCACAAAAATTGACGATGCCTTTGTCAAAGGTTTGTCCATGAACGATGCGGTGAAACGCATGCGCGGCGAACCCAATACCAAGGTGGTTCTCACGGTATTTCGGAAAGAGGAAAGCCGCACCTTCACAGTCACCATCGTGCGTGAAGAAATTAAAACGCAATCGGTCAAAGCCAAACTCATTGAGCCTGGCTATGGTTGGATTCGCGTCTCTCAATTTCAAGAAAGAACTGTGGAAGATTTTTCTAAGAAATTAGAAGACATGTTCAAGCAAGACCCCAAACTCAAAGGCTTGGTGCTCGATTTACGCAACGATCCTGGTGGTTTGCTCGATGCTGCAGTCGCGATGTCTGCGGCATTCTTACCCGAAAACGTCACAGTGGTTTCGACCAACGGCCAGCTCGAGGAAAGCAAGTTTGTCTACAAAGCTGCGCCTCAGTTTTGGCGCCGCAGCTCTGATGGGGATCCGATTCAACGCTTGAATCAAAACACACAAGGCCAAATCAAAAAAATACCACTGGTGGTGTTGGTCAATGAAGGCTCTGCCTCCGCCAGTGAAATTGTGGCCGGTGCGTTGCAAGACCACAAGCGTGCCACCGTCATGGGCAGCCAAACATTTGGCAAAGGCTCGGTTCAAACGGTGCGCCAGCTTGGGCCTGATACGGCCTTGAAACTCACCACAGCACGTTATTACACGCCCAATGGCCGATCAATTCAAGCCAAAGGCATCTTGCCCGATGTGATGCTCGACGAAACTGAAAACGGCAATGTCTTTGCTGCCTTGCGCACGCGTGAAGCCGATTTGGAAAAACACTTGGGCAACGGACAAGAAGAAGAAAAGAAAAGCGAAGCGCGCCAAAAGGCCCGTGAAGAAGCTTTGAAAAAATTAGAAGCAGATGCCAAAAAGCCTGAGTCTGAAAGAAGGCCACCCGAGTTTGGTTCTGACAAAGACTTCCAACTCAACCAAGCCCTCAATCAACTCAAAGGCTTGCCTGTCAAAGTCAGCGCCACATTGGCTGAGCGCAAAGAAGCGAAAAAAGACAAGTAATCGCCCATGAGGGACGATCAACTCCTGCGCTATTCACGCCACATTCTGCTTGAGGAGTGGGGCGTTGAAGGTCAGGAACGAGTGGCACAATCGCACGCTCTGCTAGTGGGTGCTGGCGGCTTGGGTTCTCCTGCTGCTTTGTATTTGGCCAGTGCTGGCGTTGGACACATCACCTTGGTTGATCACGATCAAGTGGACGTGACCAACTTGCAAAGGCAAATCGCGCATACGCAAGGGCGCGTAGGCCAACTCAAAGTTGAATCGCTCAAAACTGCCATTGCACAAATCAACCCTGAAGTTCAAGTTCAAACCTTGGCTCAAAAAGCAGATGCCAATTTGTTGAATCAACTTGTGCCTACTGCCGATGTGGTCCTAGATTGCACTGACAACTTTGAAACGCGTCATGCCATCAATTTGGCATGTGTGAAGCATTCGAAACCTTTGGTCTCGGGCTCTGCCTTGCGCCTAGATGGACAAGTGGCGGTGTACGACACTCGGCAGTCCGCTGCCCCCTGTTATGCCTGCGTGTTTCCACCCACCCAACAATTTGAAGAAACCAGATGCGCGACCCTGGGGGTGCTGGCGCCACTGGTGGGCGTCATTGGCAGTCTGCAGGCCACTGAGTCGCTCAAATTATTAAGCGGCATGGGCGCCAGCCTCAACGGGCAATTGATGCTGTTCAATGCGCAATTCATGGAATGGCAAACCATTCAGACCCGCAGGCAGGCAGATTGCCCGGTGTGCAGCACTTTGCGAACCTAGGCGTTTATCTGAAGGCATAGGGCCTTCAAATGACCCTATCATTGCCACATGAATTTTCTTCAAGCTTGCTTGCCATTTCTAAAGTGGCCGCGCTTAACCTTTGATCGCTTTCGCACCGAATGGATTGCAGGTTTTTCTGTGGCCCTCCTCATGGTGCCTCAGTCCGTTGCTTATGCCGCACTGGCTGGCATGCCCTTGGTGACGGGTCTTTATGCGGCGCTCTTGCCCGCCATCGTGGGCGTCATGTGGGGCGGTTCCACTCGCTTGTCCATTGGGCCCTCAGCACTCACGTGTGTTCTGATCAGCGCCTCACTCACCGGCATGGCAGAGCCCACCAGCGCGCACTGGGTGAACTTGGCGGTATGGCTGGCCTTGATTGCAGGTGGTCTGCAATTGCTGATGGGTATTTTGCGATACGGTTGGCTGCTCAATCTGATCAGCTCGCCAGTGATGATGGGATTCACGCAAGCGGCAGGACTCTTGGTCATGGCCTCCCAATTGCCGGCCATCACGGGCTGGCAGACAGGCGGCTCATTCCAATGGGTCGACATCATCTTTGGCCTCTTGAGTTTGATGGCCCTTTTTGCGGCCAAGAAGTGGCTTCCAAAATGGCCCAGCATCATGCTGGTGGTTGCAGCCAGTGCGGGTGTGAGCTATGCATTGGGTTTTGCAGACCAAGGTGGCGCCGTCATCGGTGCCTTGCCATCTTCTCTTCCAAGCCTCTCTTTGCCAACCGCCCCTAGCTGGGAAGAGCTTGGTTTACTGGTGGGGCCTGCCGTTTTAATTGCGTTGGTGAGCTTTTTAGAGGCCGCTTCAAGTGCCAAAACAGAAAACCAAAAAGAAGGCACCTTGTGGCAAGAAAACCAAGACCTCATTGGACAGGGTTTGGCCAAAATTGCGTCGGGTTTAAGTGGCAGTTTTGCCACCGGCACTTCTTTTTCCAGATCAGCGATCAGCTTGGCATCCGGCTCCAAGTCAGGCTGGTCAGTGGTGGCCACCGCCTCATTTGTGTTGTTGGCGGTGTTTGCATCGCCTGCCCTGTTTCATGTACCGCGGGCGGTCTTGGCAGCCATTGTGATCTTGGCCGTGTCCAGCCTCATTCAACCCATGGCCTTTGTGAAACTTTGGAAAATTTCACGCATTGAAGCCACCACCGCAGGCCTGACCTTTGCCATTACGCTACTTAGCACACCGCGTATTTATTGGGGCGTGTTAGCGGGTGTTCTGATGGGATTGAGTCACTTTTTACATACCCGCCTGCATCCACGCATCATCGAAGTGGGTTTGCATGACGACGGCAGTTTGCGTGATCGACACCTGTGGCAATTGCCTGCCATTTCGTCAGACGTTTTCGCGCTGCGCATGGATGCAGAACTAGACTTTGCAGCGGCCAGCAGTTTTGAGAAATACATCACTGAAAAATTAAGCGACTCGCCACAAATTCAGCACGTGTGTTTGTTTGCACAGCCCATCAATCGCATCGATGCAACGGGCGTGGAAACGCTCCAGCAATTACGCAAACAATTAACTCAACGCGGCATTCAACTTCACATCAGCGGCATCAAATTACCCGTCGAAAAAACACTTCGACTGGCGGGAGAGTTGGATGAGTTCAGTGCTGTGCATTTGTATCGCACCGACGTGGAAGCCATCCATGCACTGCGGTCACTGCAAGCACTGCCGGACGATATTGCCGGCATGGCTATTTAAGCGCTCACAATCCAACCTTCAAGCGCATCAAAGTCTGGCAACCCATAGTTGGCTTTGCGGCCTGACGCTTTGTCTTGCGCATGCTGCATGCTAGCCCAAGCGGCTTGCACCATGCACAGCACAGCATCTAAACAATCGCCAGACCCATCAGCCAGTAGGGTGTCGTGTTGTGCCGCAGTGAGTTTCAAGCGCAAACCCAGCTTCGTTTGAGCCATGTCCAAGGCATGCAAAATATCTTTTCTGGCCAACCACCGGTCGGTCGTCTGCTTGGCTTTGTCGTCGCTTTTATAGCTTCGATGCCCCACAATTTCTCGCGCCAACAAGCCAGGATAAGCTTCTAGCGCCACCCGAAGTGAGTTACCCAACTGCATGCCAGGAAAACTCCACTGGGCTTCTCGCAACAAAGGCACGCCAGCATGCATCATCCAAGCCACAGGCGGATTCACCCATTTCATTGAGGGACTAGAACCCGCGGGCACATCGGTGGCACGGTGCGCAAACTTGGCGCCTGCAGGCCTGCTGTCACAAAAAGCTTTGAAAAATTGGCGCAATTCTTCGCGGGAGTGAGACGCATAAAGGTCCATGCATTCTGGCCAACTTTGAGGCCAGTTCATAGATTCGACCCAAGCCCTGGGCAAGCCAAAAGGCAAATCAAAACCGCCCACGCATGGCACAGGATTCAGGGTTGGGGTTTTTAAAAATTCAAGGAAACTTGGCAAAGTGGGGTGAAACACCAAACGTTCCAACGTAACGCTGCCCCGCTGGTAGGCGCCAAACGCCACCACAATGGGCTTACGTTTGCTTGGACTGCTTGAAAAATCGCAGCCTAGCAAACAGATTTGAGAAATATCAGGAGCGACCAATGATGGAAGCAGTGGCCATGAGCTCTTCTAGCAGCGCTAAAGAAACCGAGCCCGAAACGCTGTAGGGGTCGAGTTCTGCGCGCTCGGAATATTTGAGCAAAATGCTGGTATTAACACGAGACACATCGACTTGGCCCATGGTCCATCCCCCAAATCTGCGTGCCGAAATTTCTTCGTAATGCAACAACACCACCTGCTTGTGCCTTGCGTCTTTTTGGATGTGCCCATACAAGTCACTGACCGCTTCACGGCCTCCTTCAATGGCTTGCAAAAAGATACCGCCCCCATAACAAAGAATGCCGGTAATGCCAGAACTGGGGTTGAATTGACGCGAATGATCCATGATCGCTTCGATCACAGCAGGCTGAGTATCAGCCGCACGACTGGCGTAAAGTAAACGAACCAACATGATCAAGCCTTTCTAGGAATCAGAGCCAAGAACTCACGCCGTAAATTGGCATCTTTTAAGAAAACACCACGCATGACCGAGTTAATCATTTTGCTGTTCATGTCTTTGACGCCGCGCCAGCCCATGCAAAAGTGGCTGGCTTCCATCACGATAGCCAAACCGTCAGGCTGTGTTTTACGCTGAATCAAGTCGGCCAACTGAACCACCGCTTCTTCCTGAATTTGGGGGCGGCCCATGATCCATTCGGCCAAGCGTGCATATTTAGACAGGCCAATGACATTGGTGTGTTCGTTGGGCAAGACCCCAATCCATATTTGTCCAATAACGGGACACAGGTGATGACTGCAAGCACTGCGCACGGTGATCGGGCCCACGATCATGAGTTCGTTCAGGTGTTCAGCGTTGGGAAATTCAGTGACGGCAGGGCTTTCAGTGTACCGGCCTTTAAAGACTTCCTTCAAATACATTTTGGCCACGCGCCGTGCTGTGTCTTGCGTGTTGTGATCGTTCTCAGTGTCGATCACCATGCTGTCCAGCACGGTTTGCATTTTTTCAGACACTTCGTCCAGCAGATGGTCCAATTCACCTGGTTGAATGAACTCGGCAATGTTGTCGTTGGCATGGAACCTTTTGCGTGCTGCCAAGATACGCTCGCGAATCTTCACGGAGACGGGCGTGCCTTCGTCTTCTAAGGGTCGGGTTACGGGAGCATTCATAAGCGTCTGATTTTAAGAAGTCAATGCGAGATCCTACCAGTGATTGAAGCCATTTGAAGGCGTATGGGCATGAGCAAAATTGACCCCATCAATGCTTCAATAGCGATTTCCAGTGAGCCAAATTGCCAATCGCATCAAGCCAAAGGCCACCCAATCCATGGCGCGTTGTAGTGGCGATCTACTTATGAGGGTTTCAGGCATGATCCTTTCACTTTCTTGCTGAATTGCCAGATCAAGACTTTCCAACAAGCGTTTGGCAAAGTGCGAATCGGCTACCAACACATTGGCCTCCCGTGCCAGCAGAAGGCTAAAAGGGTCTAAGTTGGATGACCCAACCGTGGCCCACGGACGCTCGTGCTTGGCATCAATCACCGCCACTTTGGCATGCAAAAAGCTCTGTGAATATTCGTAAATTTCAACCCCTGCTTCTAGTAACTGCCGGTAAACAGGTCGGGCCCCATGGTATTGCATGAAGTATTCATAGCGCCCCTGCAAAAGCAAGCGCACGCGTACACCTCTTTTCGCCGCATAGACCAAGGCATAGCGCAATTTTCTGCCTGGCATGAAGTAGGCATTGGCAATCACAATTTCATGCCGCGCATTACCGATGGCACGCAAATAGGCTTTTTCAATCTGCCCCCTGTGCAGCACATTGTCTCGCAGCAATAAGCCCGCTTTTGCCACCCAATTTGGCGCGGCGTTATCGTGTGCATCATGAAACCATGGCAAATGCAAACCAGCGGCTCTGAAAGAGCTGAACGCCTCCGGAAAATTTTGTTGGCGAACATGCCGCACAGCTTGCATTCGCCACCATACCTGTGTGGTGGCTTCTTGCACTTGCTGCACCAATGCCCCGGTAGCGCATACGGCAAAATCAAGTCGAGGCGATTTCAAAGCACCGTATTGAGGGTCGTGCAAATCGTCCAAAATATTGATGCCGCCACAAAATGCCAAATGGCCATCAATGACACACAGTTTGCGGTGCAAACGACGCCATCGATTGGGGATGAGCAAACCCAATGCACCCAGAGGCGAGTAAACACGCCACTCTACACCTGACTGGTCAAATCTAACCCGCCACTCTTCTTTCAACTTAGGTGTTCCGACACCATCCACGACCACCCACACACGCAGACCCCGTCTGCCGGCGCGCTCTAGGGCAGAAGCCACCAAAGCCCCATCGCCATGAAAATCAAAAATATAGGTTTCCAATTGAACATGTGAGCGGGCAGCATCAATGGCCCGAATAAGTTCTGGAAAAAATTCGAGGCCGCCTTTCAGCAGCTTAATTTGATGGCCATCGCGCAGAACAGCATGACTTTTCATAGTTCAAACTGAGCAATCAAGGGCAGATGATCAGACATGCGGTGCCAAATTTTGCCGTGTGGCACCATTTGACTCACAGGGCTTAAACCCTTGGCATAAATATGGTCCAACTGAACCATGGGCAAGCGAGAAGGATAAGTGAGGTGTTTTGAAGCATGCCACTCATGCAAATTTTTTTGCCACATCATCTTTGATATTCGGCTACCCCAGTCGTTGAAATCGCCAGCCACCAAAAGAAGTGCATCTGGCGGCACTTCACGCTCAATGTACTTGTGCAATTGTTCTACTTGGCGGATTCTGCTGGCCGGTATCAATCCCAAATGAACCACAATGACATGCACATTCAAAGGTGCCTGAAGCGTTGCAGATTCTGGGGAGTGGTTTTCATTGACCAAAATTTCAACATGCAGAAGACCCCGTTGCTCAAAACGATGGTCCGAAATGTCCTCGTGCCTGTGCGACACCACCGGCCAGCGCGACAGCAACGCGTTGCCGTGCTCGCCATGCCGGGTAATCGCATTGGTTTGGTAGATGGCTTCGTAGCCGGGTGGGGCTAAAAATTCTGCTTGCGGCAACTCGGGCCAATGCTTGAAGTACTTTTCTTCCCGTCGGTGAACTTTTCGCACCTCTTGCAAACACACAATGTCAGCATCGAGTTGCTCAATGGCCAACCCCAAATTGTGTATTTCCAAGCGCCGCGCAGGACCCAAACCTTGGACACCTTTGTGAATGTTGTAGGTAGCGACTTTTAAAAACGCTGGTTTTTCAGTTTTGATCATGGCTTTTGTAACCACCTCGGAAGCATCAATATCGCTTCTGCATTAGACGGTGAAAAGCAAGTGTCAGCCGCCTCCTGCCAAGACACCCATTTGTATTCGGTGTGTTCGGTGGGGCTCAATTGAATCGGCAATCGCTGGGGCAAGGCCAAACCAAACACGCGCTCTTGGTTGTGACTCACATGAGGGGCGTATCTAAAGCGCCAAGCCGGATAGATTTCATACACATTTTCCAAACACCAATCAGTCAGTTGGCACTGGGGGTGCATGGCATCTAAGCCGGTTTCCTCCATGACTTCCCGACAGGCGGTGCTGTGCCAAGATTCCACTTCGAAGTCTTTACTGCCCGTTACAGACTGCCAAGTACCGGCGTCGGCCCTGCGAATGAGCAAGACTTCGGCCTCAGCGGTGTAAATCACCACCAATACCGACTGCGGAATTTTGTAAGAACTGACTGTCATCGGTTGAACATTCTGCATGAAGTTTCAGTCTGTCTTGCAATTGCGGCTCAATTGAGTCCGAACGCCCTATGATCACCCCATGCAAAGTTCAGTTACAAATCCGCCCTCCCCTCCCATTCTGAGTCCCGCCTTGACGCATGTGGTTTGGCAGGAAAATGGCCACACGTGTGAAGATGAGTGGCGCAGCGAGCGAGGTGCCCCCATTCCTAAAAGAGTGGTTTTGGCCGATGACACTCTGAACGCGGACAGCGCCTATCGTTTGGCCTGCGCCGGCACGGGCATGCTCTGGCGAGGTGATTTTCAAAATGCAAGATTGCTGCTGCAAGCCTTGGCACGAAGGTGTGATGCCCCCAAAAAAGTTCGACGAGCGTCTAAAACCAATCCAGAAGTAACGCACACCCCTCAAGAAAATTTTCACTTGCATCGCCAAGCGCAGTCGCAGCGCGCGCGCACCTTGAGCATGATCTTGATTCAAGTCAATCCAGACCGGCAGATCAGCCTGCGTCGTGCCCCCGATTGGCGCGCCGCCATGAAGGAAGCTTGGGGTCCTGCGGGGACCACCGGATGCGTCACCTCTTTGCGTGAGCTACTAGGTCTGGTAGGTGCCCATGAGTGGCACGAAAAGGGTATGGAAATTTCTGCGCTGGGCAACGCGCCGCACAACAGAATTCACCCCAGCTACGGCGTTTTCTCGCCCGTCCGCGGCGAGTACATTCAACTGGTAGCGGATGCAAGCTTGCCCAGTACAGAACTGGCTTTTGACATTGGCATTGGCACGGGTGTTTTGTCTGCTGTGTTGGCCAAGCGCGGAGTTAAACGCATTGTGGGCACAGATCTTGATCCACGCGCTTTGGTTTGCGCCAAAGAAAACATCCAACGCTTGGGTCTCAGCGGCAAAGTTGAAATTGTCCAAGCTGATCTATTTCCTCAAGGCCAAGCCCCCTTGATTGTGTGCAACCCACCGTGGCTTCCAGCACGCGCCAGCGCGCCCATTGAACGCGCCATCTACGACGAGAACAGTGCCATGTTGAAGGGCTTTCTGACTGGCTTGGCTGCACACCTCACCCCTCAGGGCGAAGGTTGGCTCATCTTGTCTGACTTGGCAGAACATTTGGGTCTGCGCCCACGAACTGAGCTCGAAGAATGGATTGCCGCCGCAGGACTGAAGGTGCTAGCCAAACTAGATACCAAAGCCGAACATAAAAAAGTTCAAGACGAGAGCGACCCCTTGCATGCGGCGCGCGCAGCAGAGGTCACTTCTTTGTGGCGCTTAGGCGTTCTTTAAGCCTTGGCGGCTTCAGGCGTCCGCACCCGAATGTGCAACTCTCGCAATTGCTTTTCGTCCACAGGGCTTGGGGCTTGAGTCAGCAAGCACTGGGCCCGTTGTGTTTTGGGGAAGGCAATCACATCGCGAATAGACTCTGCGCCCGTCATCAACGTGATGATGCGGTCTAAACCGAAGGCCAAACCACCGTGAGGGGGAGCGCCATATTGCAAGGCATCTAGCAAGAAACCAAACTTGAGTTGTGCTTCTTCGGGCGTAATCTTCAAAGCGTCAAACACTTTTTGCTGCACGTCTGCGCGGTGAATACGCACGGAACCACCGCCAATTTCCCAGCCATTCAAGACCATGTCATAGCCTTTGGCAATGCACTTCTCGGGTGCGGTGACCATCCAGTCCTCGTGGCCATCTTTGGGTGCCGTAAACGGATGGTGGACCGCTGTGTATCGATCTGATTCTTCGTCGTACTCAAACATGGGAAAATCAACCACCCACATCGGCGCCCAACGGTCTTCGAACAAACCAGATTTTTTGGCAAATTCGCTGTGACCAATTTTGAGGCGCAAGGCACCAATGCCATCGTTGACCACTTTGGCTTTGTCGGCACCGAAAAACAAAATGTCGCCGTCTTGAGCGTGAGTGCGTTTCAAAATTTCTGCAATGGCGGCATCATGCAAGTTCTTCACGATGGGGCTTTGCAAACCGTCACGGCCTTTGGCCACTTCGTTAACTTTGATCCAAGCCAAACCTTTGGCGCCGTAAATTTTGACAAACTCGGTGTAACCATCAATCTCACCGCGGCTAATTTCGGAGCCCCCTGGCACGCGCAATGCCACCACACGGCCACCCGGCGTGGTAGCAGGTGTGCTGAACACTTTGAAGTCCACATCGCCCATGATGTCGGTCAGTTCAGTGAACTCCAACTTAACGCGCAAGTCGGGCTTGTCAGAGCCGAAGCGGTGCATGGCTTCTGAGTAAGCCATCACAGGAAATACGCCCAAATCAATGTTCAAGACTTTCATGAACACGCTGCTGATCATGCCTTGGAACATGTCTCGAATTTCTTGTTCGCCCAAGAAGGACGTTTCAATATCAATCTGCGTGAATTCGGGTTGACGGTCTGCGCGCAAGTCTTCGTCTCGGAAGCACTTGGTAATTTGGTAGTAGCGGTCGTAGCCGGCCACCATGAGCAATTGCTTGAACAACTGAGGCGACTGGGGCAAGGCAAAGAAATGACCATCATGTACACGGCTGGGCACCAAGTAATCGCGCGCGCCTTCTGGTGTGCTCTTTGTCAACATGGGTGTTTCAATGTCGATGAAACCGTTTTCGTCCAAGAACTTGCGAACTTCCATGGCCACTTTGTAGCGCAGCATCAGGTTGTTTTGCATGTAGGGGCGACGCAGGTCAAGTACGCGGTGTGTCAGGCGTGTGGTTTCAGACAGGTTGTCGTCGTCGAGCAAGAACGGCGGCGTGACTGAGGGATTTAGCACGTTGAGTTCGTGGCATAAGATTTCAATCTTGCCGCTTTTCAGGTTGTCGTTGGTGGTGCCATCAGGGCGAGCACGCACCAAACCTTTGATCTGAATGCAAAACTCGTTGCGCAAGCCTTCAGCTGTTTTGAACATGTCGGCGCGGTCAGGGTCACACACCACTTGGACATAACCTTCACGGTCGCGCACATCCACGAAGATCACGCCACCGTGGTCACGACGGCGATTGACCCAACCGCACAAGGTGACGGTTTGGCCCATCAGGGCTTCGGTGACAAGACCGCAGTAGTGTGAACGCATTGACATGGGGTAAGTTCTTTCAAATGAAAATTCAGTTGGCATTGAGCCAATTCAAACCGATGGGGAGGCTTCCGATTTGAGTGGCAAAGCATCGGGGCCGCCAGGCACTACGACACCCATGGAGATGATGTACTTGAGGGCATCGTCCACTGTCATGTCCAGTTCTACCACGTTGGCTCTGGGCATCATCAAGAAGAAACCAGACGTCGGGTTGGGCGTGGTGGGCACATAGACGCTGACACAATCGCTGGGTAAGTGACGGGCCACTTGGCCACCCGGCGCACCCGTTAAAAATGCAATGGTCCAAGAACCTTGATGCGGGTATTGAACCAACAGGGCCTTGGAAAATGCATTGCCACTGCCAGAAAACAAGGTGTCTGCAACTTGCTTCACGCTGGAGTAGATGCTGTTCACTACGGGAATTCGGGTAATGACTTTGGACCACTGACGCAGCAACCATTGACCAAAAATATTGGTGACAAACAGGCCCGTGAAATAAATCACAAGGGCCACCAAGATCACCCCCAGGCCAGGCATGTGTCGCAAAGACTCTGCCACGCTGTGCATGCCAGGAATCACGGCATCGAGGGCACCTAAAACGGCCAAGAAAATGCCGTCCATGGTGCCAACCAACCAGGTTAGCAGCCACACCGTCACGCCCATGGGCAACCACACCAGTAGGCCTGTCAACAAGTAATGGCGAATTTTCAAATTCATTTGAAATCCTCAATGGCAAGCGCAGGAAGCGGCACAGGCGGCGGGCGCTGATGAGGCACTTGACTCGCCCGCTGGCTTTGCACCACCCGCATCTGACGGCTTAGAAGCACCGGCGTCTGCAGGACTCGTGCTGACGGCGTCCGCAGCAGCAGGCGCGGAAGCACCAGACGATCCACCTTTGAAATCAGTGGCATACCAACCGGAGCCCTTGAGCTGGAAACCAGCGGCTGTCAGTTGTTTATTGAAAGAAGGCGAACCACAGGAAGGGCATTTTGTCAGGGGGTCATCTGACATCTTTTGCAAAACATCCTTGGCATGGCCGCAGGTTTCACACTTGTAGGCGTAGATGGGCATGTTGAAGGTTCTCGCTTGGCAATCACAAAACCTTCAATTATAGGTGGGT
>CANKBG010000033.1 GCA_947479935.1 Comamonadaceae bacterium | reverse complement strand
CGAGCCACCAGCACCGTAAGTCACTGAACAAAACTCAGGCGCTTGCGTATACAACTGCTGACGCACAGCACGCAGCTTCTCCGCACCTTCGGGCGTTTTAGGTGGAAAAAATTCAAAGCTAACTGGTAATTTGCTCATACATCAATCAGGCTTGACTGCCTGCACAAAAAACTCACGATTGCCATCACCACCATCGATGGCACTGTCATACCAACCCGTTACTTTCAAACCCAACTCTTTCAAAGAGGTGCGAATGCGTTTTTCAATCACGGGGTACATGGCGGAGTCTTTTACCAAACCATTTTTGCCAATGTTTTCGGGCTGCAATTCAAACTGCGGCTTGACCAACATCAGCAACTTGCCACCTGGCTTTAAAAACGGCACCACACCCGGCAGCACCATGGTGAGGGAGATAAACGACACATCGCCCACCAGCAAATCAAAGCCAGCTTCTGCATCGGGAATGCGTTCGTCATCGGGCATTAACTCGCGTGCGTTCACACCTTCAATGCAAATCACACGGGCGTCCTCGCGCACACGCGGATGCACTTGGCCGTGGCCCACATCGATGCCAACAACTTCAGCAGCGCCGTTCAACAGTAAGCACTCGGTAAATCCACCGGTGCTTTGCCCCACATCCATACAACGCAGGCCGGAAACCGAAAGACCACTGCTCAGCAATGCACCTTCCAGTTTCAAACCACCGCGAGAAACATACTTCGACTCCGAGTCGTCCAGCAACACAATTTCTGCGTCGCTTGGCACTTCGTCCTTGTTCTTGTTAATCGTGCGCCAGTCCACCGAAGACTTCACAGCCTCCAACACAGCCGTTGGCAAAGCGCCCGGTGGCGTACGCCACTGAACACCCGCCGCAATGAGCCGTTGGGCCTGTGAACGAGACGCGGCCAAGCCGCGCTCTACCAACAATTGGTCTATGCGCAAAATGGTCGATCAATAACGGTATGTATCAAGCTTGTAAGGACCATTCTTTGGCACGCCAATGTAAGCAGCTTGCATGTCTGACAGTTCAGTCAACATGGCGCCAACCTTCATCAGGTGCAGACGTGCCACTTTCTCGTCCAAGTGCTTTGGCAACACATAAACCTTGCCGTTTTCATACGCTTCGGGGTGTGTGAACATTTCAATTTGCGCAATGGTTTGATTGGCAAAAGAAGCGCTCATCACAAAGCTGGGGTGACCTGTACCGCAACCCAAGTTCACCAAGCGGCCTTTGGCCAACATGATGATTTTCTTGCCATCGGGGAACACAATGTGATCGACCTGAGGCTTGATTTCTTCCCATGTGTATTTTTCAACGGAAGAAATGTCGATCTCGTTGTCAAAGTGACCAATGTTGCAAACGATGGCCTCGTCTTTCATGGCGGCCATGTGATCATGGGTAATGACGTGCTTGTTACCAGTGGCCGTCACGAAGATGTCGGCCTTGTCTGCGGCGTAATCCATCGTCACAATTTTGTAGCCTTCCATGGCGGCTTGCAAAGCGTTGATCGGGTCAATTTCAGTCACCCAAACTTGAGCGCTCAGAGCGCGCAATGCTTGTGCACTGCCCTTGCCCACGTCGCCGTAACCGGCAACAACAGCCACTTTGCCAGCAATCATCACGTCAGTTGCGCGCTTGATGCCGTCTACCAAAGATTCGCGGCATCCGTACAAGTTGTCAAACTTGGACTTGGTCACCGAGTCGTTCACATTGATAGCGCGGAACATCAGTTCGCCCTTGGCGCTCATCTCGTTCAAGCGGTGCACGCCTGTGGTGGTTTCTTCGGTCACGCCTATGATTTGCGCGCTCTTGCGGCTGTACCAAGTGCTGTCTTCGGCCAACTTGGCCTTGATGGCGGCAAACAAGCAAGTCTCTTCTTCAGAGCCTGGGTTGTTCAACAAAGAAGCGTCTGTTTCTGCGCGCTTGCCCAAGTGCATCAGGAGGGTGGCGTCGCCGCCGTCGTCCAAAATCATATTGGGGCCTTCGCCTTCAGTGCCCTTGGCGCCGAAGTCAAAAATGCGGTGGGTGTAGTCCCAGTATTCAGTGAGGTTCTCGCCTTTCACCGCAAACACTGGCGTGCCAGAAGCTGCAATGGCAGAAGCCGCGTGGTCTTGTGTGGAGTAAATGTTGCAAGAAGCCCAGCGCACATTGGCGCCCAAAGCTTGCAGGGTTTCAATCAGCACCGCGGTTTGAATGGTCATGTGCAAGGAACCGGTCACTCGCGCACCTTTGAGGGGCTGAGCGGCTGCGAATTCTTTGCGAATGGCCATCAAACCGGGCATTTCTGTCTCGGCAATTTTGATCTCTTTGCGGCCCCAATCGGCCAAGCCGATGTCGGCAATGACGCAATCGGTGTTGAGAGGCGTGTTTAAACGTGCGTTCATGGTGTGCTCCAAATTAAAGTTTGAAACCACATCTCAGAGGGAAACTCAATGAAAAAAAGAGCTCATCCCGCTGAAAAGTGGATGAGCGTCGTTGCAAATTAGGGTTCCGAGCCTCACGTCCTCGCCACTGGGTGTTCTAGTGGGGGCCGCTGCAACGCTCCTCGGAATTGCGCAAATTATACTAGCGGCTTCTCTGGTTTTAAAGCCAGACACCCGAATTCCCCCTGGAGCCACATTGACTTACGCCCAAGAAACCCGGCGCCGCCGGACTTTTGCCATCATTTCTCACCCTGACGCGGGTAAGACCACCCTCACAGAAAAGCTCTTGCTGTTCTCGGGCGCCATTCAAATTGCTGGCTCGGTCAAGGCCCGCAAAGCCTCCCGCCATGCCACCTCGGACTGGATGGAAATTGAAAAACAACGCGGCATTTCGGTCGCCTCTTCTGTCATGCAGATGTTGTATCGCGACCACGTGATCAACCTACTCGACACCCCTGGCCACAAAGACTTTAGCGAAGACACCTACCGCGTACTCACGGCCGTGGACTCCGCCCTCATGGTCATTGACGCGGCCAATGGCGTGGAAGCCCAAACAAAAAGGCTCATTGAAGTGTGCCGACAGCGTGATACGCCTATCATCACCTTCGTCAACAAAATGGACCGCGAAGTGCGCGACCCATTAGATATTCTGGACGAAGTTGAGCGCGAACTGGGCATGCCCTGCGTGCCCATGACTTGGCCTGTGGGTCAAGGTAAATCGTTTGGTGGCATCATCAACTTGCGCACTCAAGCCATGACTGTGTTTGAGTCGGGCAGCGCGCGCTTGCCGCAAGATTTTGAAGCCATGCCCCTGTCAGAAGCGGCCGCATTGCATGCGCGCTTTGGCGCAGAATTTGCCACGGCGCTTGAAAGCATGGAACTGGCCACCGGTGCATCCCCTTCGTTTGACAAAGACGCGTTTTTGGCAGGCAAGCAAACCCCCGTGTTCTTTGGTTCCGGTGTGAACAACTTCGGTGTCATGGAAGTGCTAGAAGCACTGGTCGACTTGGCACCCCCGCCCCAGTCACGCACCAGCTCACTCATGGTCAACAAGCAACCCGTCATTAAAGAAGTGCAACCCGAAGACGCTGCCTTCGCAGGCGTGGTGTTCAAAGTGCAAGCCAACATGGACCCCTCGCACCGCGACCGCATTGCGTTTGTGCGCATGGCCTCAGGCAAGTACACACCCGGTATGAAACTCAAAGTGCAACGCACCGGCAAGGAACTACGCCCCACCAGTGTGGTGACATTTTTAAGCCAACGCCGAGAAGCAGTGGACGAAGCGTATGCAGGCGACATCATTGGTTTCACCACACACGGTGGCGTACAACTTGGCGACACCATTACCGACGGCGCCAATTTGCTGTTCACAGGCCTGCCCTTCTTCGCACCAGAACTTTTCATGACGGTCATCTTGAAGAACCCACTCAGAACAAAACAACTGCAAGCGGGCCTTGACCAGCTGGGTGAAGAAGGTGCCATTCAGGTGTTCAAACCCGAAGTGGGCGGTCCTATGTTGTTAGGCGCGGTAGGACAGTTGCAGTTTGAAGTGGTGCAGCACCGATTGAAGGCTGAATACGATTGCGATGTGCGACTTGAAGGATGTCAGTACACCGGTGCGCGTTGGATTACGGCTGATACGCCGGCTGAACTAAGAGAGTTCTTGAACGCGTATCCACAGCGCATGGCGTTGGACGCGGCTGATACTTTGGCTTATTTGTGCACATCACCTTATGACGTGCGACTGGCTCAAGAACGTTTTCCGAAAATTCACTTCCACCCACTGCGTGAACATGCAGGCTTAGCGTTGGGTTCTGCAGGCTAACACCCCACATTAGCTTGCCATTGTGAGAAAAAGATTGACGCTAGGTGTATATGCTCATAACATACAAACATGCTCAACCTCGATCTCATCGTCGGGTTTCAGTGGGATGAAGGCAATGCTGAAAAGAGTGATCAAAAACATGATGTGCTCCCCTCAGAATCAGAGGAAATTTTCTTCAACGACCCCCTCCTACTCAACCACGACACCAAACACAGTCAATCTGAACCCAGATTCTTGGCCTTGGGCATCACACACGAAAGAAGATTGCTAACCGTTATATTTACATTGCGTGAAAATAAAACGCTCATTCGCGTCATTTCTGCCAGAGACCAACACCGCAAAGAAAGGCTTGTTTATGCCAAAGCAAACTAAGCTTCAAAACAACACAAAGGCCACTACCAAGGCCATCCCTAAATTCAAAACTGAAGCGGCTGAAAGAAAGTTTTGGGAAGATGCGGCCAACGATGCCACTGAATATTTTGACGCATCGAACACGCAGGTTGCAAAATTTACCAATCTCAAACCGTCCACCACCAGCATTTCTCTGCGACTCTCAGACAGCTTGCTAGATGGCATTCGGCGCCAAGCCAATAAATTAGATGTACCTTATCAATCGCTCATGAAAGTATGGCTTACCGAGAAACTTAGCGAAAATTCAAAGAGAACTTAAATTGAAGCCACTCTCGTCATGGCCCCAAACCGCCCGCAGCAAAATAGTCGGCGTGTTCACGGACATTGACGATACCCTCACCACTGAAGGCGCCATCACAGCCGATGCACTTCAAGCACTGTACGATTTAAAAGCTCAAGGCCTCATGGTGATTCCCATCACGGGCAGACCAGTGGGCTGGAGCATTCCCTTTGCCGCCTCATGGGCAGTCAATGCCATAGTGGCAGAAAACGGTGCGGTCGCTTTATTGCATGATGCAACGCAAAACCAAGTTAACAAAATCTACCAACAAGACCTGGCAACCCGTACGCACAACTTCCAAGAAATGCAGCGCATCGCCAAGCGCGTATTAAAAGAAATTCCCGGCACCGTCATGTCCCAAGACTCCCATGGGCGCGAAACAGACATCGCGTTTGACCACAGCGAGTTCCATCACCTTACACAAGAAAAAATTCAGCAAGTAGTGGCATTGCTAAAAGCAGAAGGCATGACAGCAACAGTCAGCAGCATCCACATCAACGCCTGGTTTGGCGACCACAACAAATGGCATGGCGCACAGTGGATTCTGAAGGAACTCACAGGCCGAAATTTAAAACAAGAACTCGATCAATGGGTTTATGTGGGCGACTCCACCAACGACCAATTGATGTTTGAGCATTTCACGCACAGCGTAGGTGTGGCCAACATCAGGCAGTTTGAAAATAATTTAAAGCACTTTCCAAAATACATCGCCACACAAGAAAGAGGCGCAGGTTTTGCAGAAGTTCAGCGCTCACTGCACCAAGCCATCAAATGACTTGAAGTTCAAGCGGGAATGAATTCTATTCCCATGTTGGCCAATCCCACCAAGTTGATGTTGGCTGTATTGAAAGAGGTGTCAGCGGCCAAGTGCGCCAATGCGCCTGATGTCATGCCGTTTTCAAGTAAGGCAATGAAGGGCGCTTTGTCGGACTCAGAGGGGGTTGACCCAACGACATTTTTCCAGAGCAAGCTCACAATTTGATCGTTGGTTTTGGCACCAGATACATCCAAAGCAAGACCTGCCAAGTTGTCATAGGTCCAGCCCGAATCTAGAAAGCTCAGACCAATGCCGACATACGCTTTATTTGACAGCGATTCCTTGCCAAAAATAGCGCCCAAGATCTTGGCAGTGATACCGGCATTCTCAGTTCCACCCACATCAAATGCCATGGCAGAATCTGTGAAAATAACACGTTCAACATTGCGCAATTCAAGGCTGCCACCTTCATTGTTATTCGCCTCTACATTCCAGTAACCGGTGACAGTGTCTTTTAGAATGTATGCCGAGTTTGACGGGCCCGCATATCGCACACTGTCCAAACCGGCATCTCCGTCAACAATGTCATTGCCACCCGTGAACGTCACGGTGTTATTCAAAGCATTTCCTATGATCACATCGTCATAGGGTGAGCCAATTACATTTTCAAGGAGCGCTTTAACATCAAGGGTTACATTGTTTTGCTTGGCGATACCGTCCAAACCCATCCCGATTGAACTGGCTTTGCCGGCATGCAAATCGATTGACACTGACGTACTGGACGCCGAAGCATCTAAAGTATCAATGCCGTCATCATCGATAATGGTCATGGGATTTGAGGCATCTGTCACCTTGTACAAATCGTTGCTTGTGGCATAAGAACGCGAGCCATACAAGGCGCGCAGCGCTTGAATATCAAAACCACCAAACCACGTGGGCCAATTGCCGTCTGTGTCGGTGACTGACAAGTCAAGCATCAACGAATTGCTAGGGTTGGACATCGACGTCAACAAAACTGTGGCGCCAGAGGTGTCTGCTTCTGTCAAAGGATGCTGCAATCCCAACGCATGCGCCAATTCGTGCAGCAGCACGTAATAACCCTCTTGCCCTGGACTCATCACATTGGCGGTCTCAAGGTCAAGCCATATATCACCCCCTCGAGCGTCTGTTTTGTATTCGTCTGGTATGAAAGAATAGCCACGTGTATTGGCCTGCTGATTGATGCCCCATCTAATTTGCGCTGAGTCATCGTTTGCCTCTGTGAAAGTCAGTCCAGTTTGCTGTTGCAACACATTGAAGACATCTCTAATTATTTGCTTTTGCTCATTGGTGTACGCTGTAAAACCTGTACCACCCTCACCACCTGCTGCCGGCGCTTGCGTTAAAAAACCGTAGGTCAACGTCAAGGGCGTACCATTTATTGTCGTTTGCCAACCCTTATTGCCACGCAACAAAATTTGTTCTCCAGCATGCGACAGATCCCGCAATGCCACCAAATCGTATTCTGTGCCGGTTTGGGTGGCGTTGTTCCACACATCAAAATTTTCAATGTTGTGGAGTTCGTAAATAAACTTTGGGTAATTGGCGTTGTACAAAGTTACCAAACGACCATCGGCCGAAACATTGAGAATCACTTCGCCAAAATTATTTTTGGGGTCGTACCCCATCGAAACGCGGTCAACGCCACCACGGCCATCGATGTAAACCGTTCCTGGTTGACGTTGCCAGTTGGAGCCCAAGTAAAAAGAATCGATGCCTGAAGTGCCGTAGCCTTTGTCTCCATTGCGTTGAAAGCCATGCACAGTGTGCACATTCACAAGGGTGTCGCGGGTTCCATAGCCGTCAAGTGCATAGCCCGCTTCCATGTCGACATAAATGGTGGCAGGCGAATTCCAATACCAAACAGTGGCCCACCGCGCACCTGCGACCACAATGATTGTGTCATTGCCTGCCATTCCCTCGCCGGTCGAGCCCTCTTCCAAGGTCAGTTCGTCGTCACCGCCTTCTGCGTAATATCTATCGCCAGATTTAACGGTAACAACATCTTTTCCTGCGGTTCCTCTGATTTCAGCCATCTTGATTCTTTATTCAGATTGAGCTTAAATAAAACCGATTGTTTTGGCTGGAAAATTAGCCAAATTGGGCATCACAGCCAAGGCTTGCGCGGGCGTTAAACCTAACCAGCGAACAATGTCAGACATGAATTGATCTGAAGAAAATTGCGGCAACCACTGTCCACGTTTGGGGTCGTACATCGAAATATCATCGGGGCCACCGGTTTGCAGTGTTGGAAATGTGTTGCCGTAAATCACGCCCCCCTTTACAGGGCCGCCGACAGCAAACCAATGATTGCCCCACGCATGGTCAGAGCCCGCGCCGGCTGCAGGATCAAGCGTTCGACCAAACTCACTCATCACAACCGTGATCACATCGTTGTTCATGCCAGCAGCCTGCATCGATGCATCAAAGGCACTCACTGAATTAGAAACATCTGCCAAGCGCAGCTCTAAACCAGGATTGCTGGTGTCCATTGAAAGCTGGGAGGTGTGCGTGTCATAGCCGCCGTCTTGAATGAGATAAACCTGACGTCTGGCGCCAGCTTGTTTGCTGTAGGGCAGGTGCTTGGCCAAGTAACGCAAATCACGCCCTATTTGTGCGTCAGGAAAAGTTGCTGTGGGATTGGGGCCTGCGTTTTGACCCTTGGCAAACTCAACTGTGTCTAAGTAAGCCGCACGCAAACTTCGACTGAACTCGTAATCGTAAGTATTGGTGGACTGCAAGCGACTGGCCCATTCAATTCGCTGGCGGTAAATATCGTCTGGGCGGTCTAAGTTAGCACGTCCCCAATTGGCACCCCCATTGCTGTTGGCCAAACTCAAAGAGGTGGTGTTACCAATGACAGCCGTATAGTCACGCGCCATGGCCACCAAGGGCTGTCGAACTTTCATTTCTGAAGGCAAGGCATCCAACGTGCGGCCACCCCAACCACTCAAATCTTCTGCGCCCTGCCAACCTTGGATCCATTGTTCTTGCTCCGTGTGCGAGCCCATGAAGGGCGGTAACTTGGCAGTGTTGTTTCTAATCTGAGAAATGGTGGTTGGCTGGATCAAAGCACCCGCATTGGCCACAACGGCCATTCGTTTTTGATCAAACAATTGAGCTAACGCACGATTGGCAGGTGACAACGCAAACTGATGGCCAATGTAAGATCCAGACAAAGTGACCAAGCTGTCTTTGGGCAAGGCCAATGCAGGCCTGGCCTTTGCGTAGTCGTTGTAGGCGCCATCCACAGGAATCAGTACATTGTTGCCATCAAATCCACCGGACAAGAAGACAACCACCAAGGCTTTGTAATCGGCGGCCTGAACATTTTGTATGGTACCCAATGTGGCGCCAATCCCGGCCAGTGACACTGCACCAGCATGCTGTAAAAAATTGCGTCGGTTGATCATTTGCTCACTCCAAAAGCGGGTGTCAAAGTGGCCATGTCCAACATGGAAGCGGTTAGCATCATGACTTGATCTCGCTGCCAATAATTCTTATTGGCTTCAATCAAACTCTTGGCCACAACAGCGGGTATCGCACCCCGAAAAAATCTTTCACTGATGAGTTCCACCAGTTTTTCATCCGACTGAGCTGCGGCCGCTTTGAAGGTGGCAACATCACACCCTGCGTCGTTGAGGGTTGTTTCACTCTGCATGCCGCCAGAGTTAGACCACATCCGACTGGCAAACTCGCTCGAATTCAGCAGTTTTTGCTCCGGCGCCAACACATTGGTTCCTTGAGTACGGTGATTGGGCGGGTAAAAGTTGAAGACAGAATAAGCATTCAGGGCATTTTGCTGTTGGTTCTGCCAAACACTGCGTGAATCGTAGGAATTACGAACAGCACCCTTGCAACCCAAGCCCCGAATCACATTCAAGGTGAGCAGCAAGGGCTCTTTTATTCGGCCAAACGCTTTAGCAGCGTTGCCGGGCACATCGCCTGCACGGGCTTCTGGATCTGTCAAGATAGCCGTCACAACCTTGCCCAAATTGCCTTTGGTGTCTTTGAACACCGTGGCCACTCGCTCTAAATAAGCAAGCGATGGATCGCTGGTGGTCATGCCCTGAATGAGGCGCAAAGACACGAAGGGCGCTGTATTTGGGTGTGTCACCAAAATCTCAATCAAACTGTCTAAATCTTTGGTCGCATCTTGCCCCGCAGGAATTTTGGTGCCCAACACCGTTTTAGCGCCGGTGTCATGCTGATCCGCATAATCGGCTGTCATGGGCTTGGCGTAATTGAACCCATTGGAACCCAAGCGCTTCACATTGGGTTCTGCATAGTTCCAGCCCGTCAAAGCTCGCGTGGCCTCAATCACATCTTTCTGTGTATATGTTTCAAGTGCTTTACCTGTCGCATCTTTTTTAATGGTGCCATTAAGGTTGAGTTGGACCAGACCTACCGAAAACAACTGCATCAATTCACGGCCGAAGTTCTCATTGAGTTGTGAGCTGCGATTCTGACCATTGTCTAAATAAAAACCCATTGCCGCATTTCGGCTCACGGCCTTCAACAAATCTCCATACTGACCAAACGCATTTTTTTGCAACAGATTCAAATACTCAAGTGCTCCAAACTGCTGTATCTTGCGAGTTGACACCACCAAGACATTAGACAAAACCCAGCTTGTTCGAACCCGCAATTGATCCTCAGCACCAATCATCAAATTGTTCAGACTGACTTGAAAATGCTCTCCCATGCGCTCCCCAGCTGCTTTGTCCAAATTGAGGTCGTACTCAATGATATTGGCTGGGGTTGTGATGGTGGTAGCAGGCAATTTCAATTGCGCTGCAATGTAAGCGTTCACGCCCTGTTGCCGAACTTGCGACACAGAAGTTGGCGTAGGTCCCATCGTGGATTGCTCCAAAAACCGCGACGCAGCGTAATGATTGACTGGCGTATTCGTTGCCAGCCTTCCCACTTGGCCTGTTAAGTTGGCCGTGCCTGATTCATCACGACCGCCGCAAGCAAAAAGACTTAAAGCCATCAAGACACAAAGCCATTTCAATTGACGTTTCATTTCATTCATCCTTTTGTTTAGAAATGCACTCAAAGAGGCATTTCAAAAGCCACCCCTGAGGTGGCCAACCCTGTCAATTGCACAGAGATTGGATTCAATGAAAGCTCAGACGCAAATACCGCCAGTCCATCGATTGAATAGTCACCCTTATGGATCCAGTTCACATAGAAATTTTGCTCGGCAGCAGTGGGCGCTACGCCCGTTAGGGCCTGGTAGAGAAACGCAACCACCTTTTCCGGCACCTGTGCATCGGGGCCCAAGCGAATGGCCAGGGCTTCATGCATCAATTGGGCAGCAGAAAAGTTGCGCGCTTCTAAATAGTTGAGACAAATTCCAACAAACATCGGCACCGCCGTCGCGGCCGTTCCAAACACCAATCCAAGTGTTTTCACAGCGGTGCCTGTATGGCCATCTAGATCGAAAGCAAAATTGACATCTTTGAATTGGAGTCGCTCAATGTCCGTTAAGGCATCTTTACCTTCGGATTGATTGACACTGTCCACAATTATTTTGGCACCACTGCGTGAAATCAAATACTCACTGGCCTTCCCTGAGTAAGACACAGTATCAATACCAAGACCGCCATCATAAGCGTCGCTTCCAGAAGTGTTGGCGTAGGTGTCGGGAATTTCAAGCGACAAAATCTTGTCAGAAAACTCCACCTGCTCCACATTGCGAAGGCTCACACTGTCACTGCTGGAAGCACCAGAGATGGCGTCCAAATAAGTGGTGCCCTGAACGGTCGTGATCTTGAATTTGGTCGACGGCCAATAGACATACACCGTGTCAAAGCCTTTTTTGCCATCAATGTAGTCGGAGCCGCCCAATGGCGATATGTAGTCATCCTGATCAGTACCGATGATGACTTCTGAACCCTTCGTGAGTTTTCCGACAATTTGATTGGGCAAGGCGCAAACTTCTTATTTGTTAATCGGTAACTTTACTAGAATTATTAAAATAATAAATAACCCTTTACCCTATCGGCTTAAGGTTTCAACAACTGCTTATTCGGCACTGATAGATATCTTGTATCCGTGCTTCTTCAGCAACGCAGCCTTGGTAGCTTGCTCTAAATCTTCCCGAACCATTTCTGCGCACATTTCCTGCACCGTAATTTCGGGTGTCCAACCTAGTTTTTGTTTGGCTTTTGAAGGATCACCCAACAAAGTTTCCACTTCAGTAGGTCGGAAATATCGAGGGTCAATTTGCACCACCACATCGCCCACTTTCAAGCCGGGCGCCATGTCACCTTGAATGCTGATCACAGTGGCTTTTTCATCTACGCCCTTGCCTTCAAAACGCAAGCCAATGCCCAGTTCTTGGGCTGACCACTGAATAAACTGGCGCACGCTAAATTGCACGCCCGTGGCAATGACAAAATCGTCAGGTTGAGTTTGCTGCAGCATCATCCACTGCATGCGCACGTAGTCTTTGGCGTGGCCCCAGTCACGCAGCGCGTCAATGTTACCCATGTAAAGGCAAGAATCTAGACCTTGGGCAATGTTGGCCAGTCCGCGCGTAATTTTGCGCGTGACGAAAGTTTCACCACGCCTTGGACTTTCATGGTTGAACAAAATGCCATTGCAGGCATACATGCCATAGGCCTCGCGGTAGTTCACCGTGATCCAATAGGCATACATCTTGGCCACCGCATAAGGGCTGCGTGGGTAAAAAGGTGTGGTTTCTTTTTGCGGTGTTTCTTGCACCAAGCCATACAGCTCAGAGGTAGACGCTTGGTAAAAACGGGTCTTTTTTTCCAAGCCCAAAATACGAATGGCTTCGAGCAAACGCAAAGTGCCCATGGCATCTACATCGGCTGTGTATTCAGGGCTTTCAAAGCTCACCGCCACATGCGACTGTGCGCCCAAGTTGTAAATTTCATCGGGCTGCGTTTCTTGCACAATGCGAATTAAGTTGCTGGTGTCCGACAAATCACCGTAGTGCAATTTAAACCGTGCATTCTCAATTTGGGGGTCTTCGTAAATGTGGTCCACGCGCTGCGTGTTAAATAAACTCGAGCGCCTCTTGATGCCATGAACCAAATAACCTTTTTCCAACAGAAACTCTGCCAAATAAGAACCATCTTGTCCGGTAATACCGGTAATCAGGGCCACCTTCGGCTTGGCATTAGAAGCAGATGAAGTCATCAGACGTTCCTCACAGAGGGGTTTTGTAAAAAATCAGCATAGGCTTTTTGCAAGCCGTCTATTAACGAATACTGTGGCTTCCAGCCCAAGCTTTGCAATTTCTTGCTGTCCATCCATTTTCGGGGGGCTCCATCGGGCTTGCTGGTGTCGTAATCAATGGCGCCTTGAAAGCCCACCACGTTGCGAATCATTTCCGCCACTTCCGTGATGGTCACGTCCGATCCCGATCCCACGTTAATGTGCCCTTGCATGGGCAAGGTGTGCGCCGCATAAATATCTTGCTGCAAGTTCATCACATGCACACTGGCCGATGCCATGTCGTCCACATACAAGAACTCACGCCTTGCTTTGCCAGTGCCCCACAAAGTCACTTTGGTGGCCCCAGAAACTTTGGCTTCGTGAAAGCGCCTGATTAACGCAGGCAATACATGTGAGTTTTCTGGATGGTAGTTGTCGCCAGGGCCGTACAAGTTGGTAGGCATCACGCTTCTGTAATCAACGCCATGGCTGGCACCGTATTGGCGGTTGTAGCTTTCGCACAATTTAATGCCTGCAATTTTTGCAATTGCGTAGGGCTCGTTGGTGGGCTCTAAGGTACCCGTTAACAAAACCGACTCATTCATGGGTTGCTCGGCCATGCGCGGGTAAATACAGCTAGAGCCCAAGAACAATAATTTGCGCACACCTGAGCGAAATGCAGCTTCTATCACATTGGCTTGCACCATCAAGTTTTCGTAAATAAAATCAGCTGGAAAAGTATTGTTGGCATGAATGCCGCCTACTTTGGCTGCAGCCAAATAAACCTGATCGGGCCGCTCAAGTGCAAAAAATTCTTGCACTGCCCGTTGGTTTGTCAAATCAAGCTCTTGCCGACTGCGCGTGATTAAATTTTCAGAAACTACACCTTGTGCTAACAAATTTCGAACCAGCGCAGACCCCACCATGCCTCGGTGCCCAGCCACATATATTTTGGGTTGCGCTGCTTTGCTCATGTTTAAGAAGCCCTGCCGTAAGTATCTTCTAATCTCACAATGTCGTCCTCGCCCAGATAGCCGCCCGACTGCACTTCAATCATTTCCAAATAAACCTTGCCCGGATTTTTAAGGCGATGCACTTCGCCAATGGGAATGTAGGTCGATTGGTTTTCAGACAACAAAAAAGTTTCAGTGCCGCGGGTTACCTCAGCAGTGCCCGCCACCACAATCCAATGCTCAGCGCGGTGATGGTGTTTTTGCAAACTCAAAGAAGCTCCTGGCTTCACACCAATGCGCTTCACTTGAAACCTGTCACCCATGTCCACACTATCGTACCAACCCCAAGGGCGCGCCACTTTGCGGTGGGTCACAGCCTCGGTCAGCTGACCTTTTTCTAGCAGACTCACCACCTCTTTCACACCCTCGGCATGATCGCGGTGCACCACCAACAGTGCATCTGAAGTGTCCACAATGAGCAAGTCTTGTGTGCCCAAGGCCACCACCGTTCTGCCGGGCGCATGCACAAACGTATTGCGCGCATGCAGCGTCATGCCCTTGCCTTCTACTCGGTTGCCCTCTGCATCGGCAGGCGTTAAATCTGCCACTGCGTTCCAGCTGCCCACATCACTCCACTGACCCTTAAACGGCACCACAGCCACCTGTGCAAAATGTTCCATCACGGCATAGTCAATGCTTTCAGATCGGCAGGCCTTAAACGACACAGGCTCTGGCCGTACAAACATTGCTGCCAACGCCATGGGCAGATTGGGTTGGCTAGGCGCACCCGATTCTTGTGTAGAAGCTGCCATGGCCGCTTCGCAAGATTTCAAAATATCAGGTGTATGCGTTTCAAGCGCTTTGAGCAAGGTGTTCACGGACACCAAAAAAATACCAGCATTCCAAAGCACACCGCCTTGCAACAGCAACTCTTGGGCTTTGCTGGCGTTGGGCTTTTCAATAAAGCGCTTCACCGAACGACTGCCATCTTGGCGCTCTGTGCCCTGTTCTATGTAGCCATAGGCCGTGCTGGGAAAAGTAGGCACAACACCAAATGTAACGATGGCCCCTTGCTTGGCAGCCTCCACACCCTGCTGCACAGAATCAACAAATGCCTGAGTGTCTGGAATGTGATGGTCTGCAGGGCAAAACAACAGCAAGCCGTCTAAACCTGCAGCAGGCTTGGCAGCTAAAGCCGCCAAGGCCATGGCCGCTGCGGTGTTTCTGCCCACGGGCTCTAGCAAAACAGTTTGAGCCACCTGGTCGGCGCCAGACCCCAACGCCAGGTTGGCAGCCTCCAGGGCATCCGACACCAAAAACCGATGCTCTTCAGACGCCACGCACACAATGTGTTTGCTGGCCTTGGCCGCATCTGCATTCAAGGCCAAGCCAGCCAATCGTTCAAGAGTCAGTTGCAACAAACTCTTGTTGCCAATGAGTGGCACAAATTGTTTGGGGAAACTTTTGCGGCTGAGGGGCCACAAACGCGTGCCAGAACCACCACAAAGAACAACGGGGGTTATTTTCATAGAAGTGATCCTGCGTTGAAATATTTCATTGAAAGTAAATGTTAATTTCTTCTACCGATGCTACCGCATCATCGCCCACCAAGGAAGCCAGCTTCACCTTAGACATTAAATACACATATCTGGCCTGTGCCAAATCACGCAAAGCCAGGGTGTACTGCTGCTGCGCATTCAGCACATCGAGTTGCGTGCGCGAGCCTGCCTTCAAAGACATTTGAGTTGACTTCATCATCTGGTCAGCAGAGCGTACCGCCTGCTCTAAAGCACGTACGCGCATCACACCCTCACTCACGCCGCGGTATTCTTTGTGGACACGCACACCCAAATCGCGGCGCAAAGCCTCGAGTGATTCTTCGGCACGCGTTTGCTCGGCCACAGCTTGCCGAATGGTGGAGTTCACATAGCCACCAGAAAATAAAGGCACATTGAGCTGTACGCCAATGGTTTTGTTTTCATAACGCGAGTTAATGCGTGTGATGTTTTCGCTGCCGCTGTTGGACCATTGCGCAATGGCATCCAAGGTAGGCAAGTGCCCCGCTTGCGACTTGCTCACTTCACGGCGCGCCGCTTCTAAGCGCGCATGCATGGCTTTCATTTCAGGGCTGTTTTTCTCGGCCCTCTGCGTCCATTCATCTAAGTTGGAGGGGTCGGGGCCCACCAGTTTCAAGGCTGGCACATTGAGTTTGACCAACGCAGACACAGGCTGATTGATCAACACTTCAAGCTGCCTGCGAGTTTGATCTTGATTTTGGCGCGCTTCCAATTCTTGTGCTGTGGCCATGTCTAAACGTGCCTGCGCATCGTCTATGTCAGTTCGGGTTCCAGATCCAGCCGCAATGCCTTTTTTAGCGGCATCCACCAAAGCTGTGTAGGTTTTCTTTTGCGCCAATACCAATTCAAGTTGCTCATCGGCCATGAGTGTTTCAAAGTAAGCACCTGCGACACGAACCACCAAATATTGCAAATCACGGTCAAGCGTAGCATCCGATTCAGCCACCAACGATTTGGCTTGTTCAAACTGCAACCAGCGCTGCATGTTCATCAAGGGTTGCCGTAGTTGAACCGTTTTGTTGTCGCTGAAATACCGGTCGTTGGTCGTTCCCAGTTCACCCAAAATATTGGGCGACGTGGTGTCCAAGCTGTTGAAGTTGCGTCCGGCAGTGGCCGATACTTGTGGCATCAGCCCCGCCCGAGCTTGCGGCAATCTCTCACGCCCCGAATCGGCTGCAGCACGAGACGCACGAATGGTGGCATCTTGCTCAAGCGCGGCCTGGTACACCTGCTTAAAGTCGAGTGCAGAAGATTGCGCGCTCACGGCCATGGCACATAAAGCCAAGGCCAAGGCCGCCATGCGCTTTAAAAGTCGAGGCCGGAATAAATAGGACGTGTTTCGCATCACTCCTCCTTCATCGATGAAGCCATGCGCTTCACCAAGGGGTGCAACAAATAAGTCAACATGGAGCGCTCACCCGTTTTAATCACAATTTCAGCGGGCATACCAGGCTGCATTTGGCGGTTGCCCAATGTTTTCATACCAGCTGGCGTCACTTGTACACGCGCCAAGAAATACGAATACTGAGGCTGCGAAGGGTCGCTTAGCAAGTCACCCGAGACCGACAACACCTTGCCCTCCACCACCAACTGAGGTGAGTGGGCAAAAGCATTGAAACGCACATCGGTCGACAAACCGGCTTGTACCTTGTCAATCAAATGTGGCGGTATGTGCGCTTCCAAAAGTAAGGTTTGCGAATCTGGCACCACATCCAACAGCTTTTGTCCAGGTTGCAACACCGCGCCCACCGTCTGCACTGAAAGGCCCACCACTTGGCCCGTTGCAGGCGCTTTAATTTCCATGCGGTCTAAATCGGCCGTGACTGCCACAAATTTTTCTGCATCCGATTGCACTTCACGCGTCACATCGGCCAGTTGTGTTTCCACTTCTTTGCGGTATTCTTGTTTGCGCGCCAGTGACCGTTGGTTCAACTCGGCAATTTGACGGTTGACACGCAAACTGTTGCCCATCAGATCTGCAATAACCGCATTGGACTCTGCCACCATGCGCTCTAGTTCCAATTGACGATTGCGCGGGGCATAGCCCTCTTTCACCATGCCACGAGTGTTGGTCAGTTCTTCATTCAACAAAGCCAATTGACTGCGACGCTGCACCAAAATATTTTGATACGACCCCAATTGTTCTTTGAGGCCTTGAATGTTTTCTTCAATGCCTTGCAGGTCGGCGGCCAATACGGCGCGGCGGGCTTGAATCAACTGCTGCTGCGTGGTCACTTGTTGTTTGATCAAAGGGTCGTTCATGGCGGCTTTCACGTCGGGGTGAAAGTCAATGGCATTCTGGCCCGCTTGCTCTGCAAACAAACGACTTTGCATGACGCGGTAACCCAAATAACGCTGACGCACGGCTTCGTAATTGGCCTTGGCCACAGCACCATCTAAGCGAAGCATTGGCTCGCCCTCTTTGACCTGCTGACCTTCGTGCACCAACACCTCTTTCACAATGCCGCCCGACAAATGCTGCACGGTTTTGCGTTTGGTATCCAAGGTCACGATGCCCTGTGTGGGCACACCTTCGTCCAGTGGCGCCAAGCCGGCCCACAGCAAGAAGCCGCCAAAGCCCAGACCCAACACCCAAAGGCCTGTTCTGGCCACCGCAGACGTATCGGATGAAGCGCGAATGCCGCCTGCTTCATCCGTGTTCACCACTTGTGCGTCTTGCGCTGCCGTTTTGGAAGGTTTTGTTAAATTTTGTATGGCCATGACAGTCTCGATTCAGTATGTCAAAAAATATTTAAGTTCAGTTGGAAGCAGGATCAGCGGAAGTGGCGGCTGCAGCCATCGCCTCTTCGCGTTGCTTTTGCAAAGCGGCCAACACGCCATCGCGCGGGCCACTGGCTTGCACACCACCTTCATGCAAAATCAAAAGCCGATCGGCCACGCTCACAATGCCAGAGCGGTGGCTAATGAGCACCACCGTTTTGCCTTGTTCTTTCAAACCTTGCACAGCGCGTACCAAAGCGTTTTCGCCTTCGTCGTCCAAGTTGGCGTTGGGCTCATCCAAAACCACCAAGGCAGGCGCACCATAAAGCGCACGGGCCAACCCAACGCGCTGCCGCTGACCACCCGACAACAAACCACCAGCTTCACCCATGGGTGTGTCATAGCCTTTGGGGAATCGCAAAATCATGGCGTGCAAACCAGATGCAGTTGCAGCCGCAATCACTTTTTCAGAATCAACACGACCCGCACGCGCAATATTTTCTGCAATAGAGCCATCAAACAATTCAATGTCTTGCGGCAGATAACCAATGTGTGGGCCCAGTTCCATGCGGTTCCAATTGCGCACGGGATGGCCATCCAGCAACACTTCGCCAGAAGAGTGCGGCCAAATACCAAGCAGCACACGCGCAAAGGTAGATTTACCCGAACCGGAAGCACCTAGCACCACCGTCACGGAGCCTTTGGGAAATAGCGCACTCACGCCTTTTAAAATAGGCGTTTCACGACCGGGTGCAGAGGCCACCACTTCTTTCACCACCATGTCACCTTGCGGCACCACATTCATGGGTTTTAAATCACGCGGTGGATGCGCCACCAGCAAATCGCGGAGTCGGCCAAAGGCATCGCGTGCACTTAAGAAACTGCTCCACGTACCCACCATCAAATCAATGGGGGCCAAAGCACGCGTGGTTAAAACGTTGGCAGCAATCATGGCGCCCGGCGACAACTCACCTTGAATGACCAACACCGCACCGCCGCCTAGCGCCAACGATTGCTGCGTGTAACGCACAAACTTGCTCCACGCCACCACACGGCCTGACACCGCCTGAGCATTCATACTTTGGCCCACGGCATTGGCATTGCGCGTTGACCAACGGCGGTACAAATTGCCCACCATGCCCATCGACTCGACCACTTCGGCGTTGCGAAACTTGCTTTGCAAATACCCACTGACTTCTTGCTGCGCTTTGCTGGCCGATGCTTGACTGGGCTTGGTAGCGTTGCCGCCCCACCAGGCCAGCACACTTTGCACGGCGCCAAAAAACAAAGCCATGACACCCAACCAAGGATGCAGCATAAACAACACAGCCACATAAATGGGCACCCATGGCGCATCAAAGAAAGCAAAGATGCCGTTGCCCGTTAAAAACTGGCGCAACTCGGTTAAGTCATTGAAAGAGCGTGAGGGGTTGGCAAGGGCAGGATTTAAATAAGCTTCGTAGCTGGCATGAAACAAACGCTTGCTCAGCATCTCGTCCAAACGCACACCAGAACGCACCAACAACCGTGTTCTAGACCACTCCGAAAACGTGAGCACCCCAAAGAAAAACAGCGTAATGAGCGACACCACCAACAAAGTGCCCGTGCTTTGGCTCACCATCACACGGTCGTATATTTGCAGCATGTAAATGGTGGGTACCAACATGAGCAAGTTGGCCACCATGCTGAAAATACCGGCCACCAAAAACTCGCGCCGAAAATCCCACAGCGTGCGTGACAATTCATTGCGATTGAACAGTTCTGGAATTTTCATGATTGCGCTTTCTGCTGAAGTGCTGCCAAAACTTCATCGCGAGGACCGAACGCTTGCTGTGCGCCTTCCCTCATCAAAAGTATCTTGTCGGCCACCCCCAAAATGCTGCTGCGGTGAGTCATCACCACAAACGTGGTGCCCAATTGTTTAAGCGCTGCAATGGCATTGGCCAAAGCCGCATCACCCGCCTCGTCCAAACTCGAGTTGGGCTCGTCCAGCACCACAAACACCGGCTTGCCATACAGCGCACGGGCTAGGCCCACGCGCTGACGCTGCCCACCCGACAACATGGTGCCGTCACGCCCAATGGGGCTGTGATAGCCTTGCGGCATCGACATGATGAGCTCATGCAAACCCACCAAACGGGCAGCCGCCTCCACTTGCACCATGTCCACATCGCCAAAGCGTGCAATGTTTTCGGCCAAGGTGCCATCCAGCAATTCAACGCCTTGCGGCAAATAACCCAGGTAAGGGCCTAGCTCAGCTTTGTCCCATGCGTGCACATCGGCACCATCCAAACGCACCTTGCCGCTAATGGCAGGCCACAAGCCCACCAACAATCGGGCCAAAGTGGTTTTGCCTGAAGCAGAGGGGCCAATGACCGCCAACACCTCGCCGGGCTGAATGCCAAATTGCACGCCCCGCACAATGGGCACTTGCTGCCCAGGCGCGCCAGCCACCAAGGCTTCCACAGTCAAAAATCCTTTAGGCACAGGCAGGGCCATGGCTTCGGGCCTCACAGGTATTTGGGCCAGCAAGGCCTCAAGGCGAGCCCAAGCTGAGCGCACATTCACCACGGCATTCCACTGCGCCACGACTTGGCCTAGCGGCGCCAAAACACGGCCACCCAATACCGAGCCAATGATCATCATGCTGCCGCCACCATTCAAAGCATTGCCCAGCAGCAGCCACGCACCCAAGCCCAACAACAGCGAACCCAAGAGTTGCTGAATAAGCTTACTCATGGCCGTCCACAAACCCGCGCCTTCGGAAGCTTGCGCCTGGTGGGACAAGAATTCACGTTGGCGTTTTTGCCAGCGCGCATGCACCGCATCGAGCATGCCCATGGACTCCATCACATGCGCATTGCGTAGCGAAGCCTCGGCAAATTGCTGCGCACCCGCGGCACTGCGATTGGCTTCATTGAGGGGCTTTCGGGAAGCGCGCTCATTCATGTAAGCCACGCCCATTTGGGCAATGGCACCCAAAACAGCCGACCAACCTAGCAATGGGTTGATGGCAAAAATCAAAGCCAACGCTACCAAGGCAATTGGCGCTTCCATCAAAGCCAACAAAGCAGGGTTGAACAAAAATTCACGGACCAGTTTCAGGTCATTGAGCACCTGCGTGCCGCCTGACACATGACGCCTCAAAAAGCCTTGAAACATGGCGTTGTAAACACGCTCAGACAATTTCTCATCCAATTGCACACCCGCCGCGCGCATCATGGCACCGCGTACTTTTTCTAAAATTTCCATCACGGCATACGCCAAAATAACCATGACCGTTAGCATGACCAACGTGCCACCGCTTCGGCTGTTTACCACACGGTCGTACACCTCCAGCATGTAAACAGTGGGCGATAAAGCCAACAAGCTAATGACCATGCTAAAGCCAGCGGCCCGCATGAGCACAGGCTTGAGCGGGTCGAAGGCCAAAGCCAATTCGGAAGGCGGGGTTTGGGGCTTCATGTAGCAACCTCAATAGACAGGTAATCGGGAATCAGAGAGCGCGCCGCCAAGATTTCGGCTGGCACCTCTTGCGTCTGCTGAAGGCCCTGACCTTCAAGCGCATCGGTGTGAGAAATGTGAATCGATTGCGCCAGCGCAGCCTCTAACCAGAAAACCAGTTCATACAAGCCATCCAGCCTGCGTGTAAGCGAAATTTCGCGCAATTTAGCCACCTTGAACAGCAAAAGCTGCTCTTCTGGCAGCGTGAGTTCAAAATGCATGCGCCCGTCCAAAGTAAACAAAGACAGCTTGGTGCCCTTGATGCTGAGCGTGTGGCGATCGAAATAAACGGGGCAACTGTTGGCAAACTGCATCAAAGGCAATGCTTTGTCGCCTAATTTATTCAAATTGAACGGACTGCCAGGCGTTTGAAATACCAAGCGCGATACCCGAGACACGGCATAAATGGCATTGCAAATCATTTGCGAGCCCAGAGCCGGAAACTTTTCGCGCAACGTGTGGTAATGCAAGTGGTGCAAAGTCACCCTGTTCCACACCCTGCTCTTTTTAACTTCGGGCGCCAAGGCATTGCACACCTCGGCAAAGGCCGATTGCAAGGCTTGCAACCGAGCAAATTGCTCGGGGGTGGTGTTAAGAGGAACGCGGATGATGGAATTCATATAGGAAAGATTCTAACCACTTCCTATATGAATATTTTGCAGGTTCCAAAAATATTTTAAATCCTGCCCTAGGGCCCGTAAAAGAGGTGCCGTGTAGCTGAATGCCCGACACATCTGCCTAAGTCGTGTTCAGCTCTCCCCCTGCAACCCACTGACATTGATCGTGATGACAACGGATGCCGTGACGGAGGGTAAGGAATCCGAATAGCCATCGGTCACTGTCAGACTATAGATGTATGTGCCATATGTATCAGGTGCAAAAGTGGGCTGCATGCCCGTCAAAGTGGCAGGCGCATTTGAGCCCGATGGTGCGGTCAACAAGACCCATTTGAAGGCGGTAAGTAGATCACTGGGGGTACTCAAGCGGGCATCCAAAGTGACCGTGTCGTTTTGTTTAGCCCATTGAGCTGGCCCCGAAACGGCCACGGGTCGCGGGTTGGCGGTGATCACCGTAAAAGAGTTGCTAGTGTCTTTGCCGTCACTCACTACAAGGCTGAATATATAAGGGCCTGACTTATCTGGCAAAAAGGTAAAAAATCCAGCTTTAGAGTCCGCCTCACTCAATTCTTTGGCACTTGTAGAAGGTTTCGAAGCCAACTTCCAAGTGTAGAAGAGCCTATCTTGATCAGTATCAGTGCTGTTCCTGCCATCAAGTATGACCGCAGATCCCAAGGCCACTGTTTGATTGGGCCCTGCCACTGCCAACGGCGCTGAGTTGGAAAGTGCGGCCGTCACAATACTTTCAACAGCCGCACTGAAAAGCTTGCCGTCACTGACCACCAGTTTGATGGCATAGATACCGACCTTGTCTGCTCGGAATGTGGGCTTGACATTGGTATCCGAAACTATTTTTGCATCGCTTCCTGCAGGCTTAGAAACGAACTCCCACTTGTATGTCAGGGCATCTTTGTTGGGATCGCTGCTTGCACTTGCGTCTAGGGTTACCAAGTCGTCAAGCTTCACATTTTGAATGGGGCCTGTCTTGGCGACGGGCGGGTCGTTTGGCGGTGGGCCGCAATTGGTGGCGCTAGAAAGCAGCGAGCCAAGAGCCGCGTTACAAGCCGCGTCGCCTCCGCCCCCGCACCCAGCAAGCACCATGACAAAGGCCATGACAACTACCCTCAAAAGAGAGGAGAAAGCTTTGTGGTGGTCATGGCGCATGGTGTGAGATTGATGAAGTGTTGATCTGAATGTTTATAGCGCAGAATTTCAATGCATTACTCGCAAGCTGGGTTCTTGATGTCTACGTTTTCTGGGTATCGAAGGCCCGTGCCGTTGTAGGTATCAAGCGCCGCACCCAAAACGCCGCCCACCAGCAAGTTGCCCGCCATCTCCCAAGACGGCAGGGGTGGCACTGACACCGTAAATTCGGGCACGTACTGTCCCTTGCAATTAATTTCTAGCATGCTGGCGTCAGTTTTAACTTGCACCGTGCCTGGGCTGATAAAGCGCCAGCTGCCCAAGTTGTTTCGCGCAGTGCAAGTCACTGCAACGGGCTTGCTGCGACACGTCAGCTTTACGCGAAGCTCCTGCACATCGTCAGCAATCAAACTGGCGCACCCACTCAACAGGCTGGCCACAGCCGTGCAAGCTAGCAGTTTCAAGGTGGCTCTCATCTGATCATTCCTAACAACGTCTATGGTAATACTCAGCCAATGACTGAGGTGGTTCAGAGGTGGTGCTGACCGAACAGAATCGGCATCAAACCGACAAACTTGAGTACAAATTAGTCTTACGTCTGGGGCAGCAAACTTGCAACTTCATACGAGACAAGGTGCGGCTTGCTGAGCAAGTCAATCAGCACCATGGCCCGAAGCTCGCCGTCGGGCTGCATGTACACGGCTTCTAGCCCCTTCAGCATGCCGTCGGCAATCAGCACCTTGTCGCCAGACTTTAGGAGCTTCTCCTCAAGTGATGGCTGAAGCCGCATGGCCTCAACCCAGGCGTGCGGCACTTTGGCCGGCACCGTCCCAAAGCGCACAAACTGACTCACGCCCAGCGTGGACCTAACCACCGACAGGTCTTCCATTGCCTGTGTGGTGCGCAGAAACAAGTACCGGCTGAACATGGGCTCGGTCACATTGGCTAGCTTGGCACGGCGCACCTTCTGCAAGGTAATCATGGGCAGAAACACCTCAAAGCCTTGGCGCTGTAGGTTTTCTAAAGCACGCGCCTCGGCTCTTGGCTTGGTGTGAACGACATGCCAAGGGCTGGGAAGAGAATTGTCAGTTGATGTATCACTCATGGAGTTCTGAGGTAAAGCTTCTTAGCCAAGCTTCGAGGTTAACCAAAGTCAATTGTCTGT
Source organism: Comamonadaceae bacterium (assembly GCA_947479935.1). GTDB lineage: Bacteria > Pseudomonadota > Gammaproteobacteria > Burkholderiales > Burkholderiaceae_C > Limnohabitans_A. The sequence goes on along the minus strand of CANKBG010000033.1, from coordinate 5,292 downwards.
TTTCCAGCATCGAAATAATTTCTGCGTAAATTTGAGCAGGCTTTCGATTCAACTTGAAACCGTTGATCCTTAAAAAAACGTCTGTAGCCGCAAAAGCAAGTCTCTTGTTTCCATCCACAAATGGGTGGTTGATGGCCAAGCTCTCCATCAAGGCGGCGGCTTGCTCAATGGTGTCCTTGTAATACCCGGTCTGGGGCCTGTAAAGCGCCGCCTCAAGGGCGCCTGGATCCCTCACGCCAGGCAAGCCGCCATAGCGCTGGATCAGGACTGTGTGCATGCCAAGCACATCCGCAACAGTCAGATAGTCAAGCGCCACTGCTTACTTTGCAAGGTCGCGGTAGAGGCCGTCAAACTCTTCAAGGCTTGAGGCAAAAGAGGCCATCACGTGCTGGCGTGGCCGAGTCTTCGTTTGCCGCTCCAAGTAGTCGCGCATCGCGTCATCTAGGACCGATTGAAACTGCCGACCTTGCACTGCAGCAAGCTCGCGCAGTGCTGCCAACACATCTGGCGAAGCCTGCGAAGAAAACTTTTCTCGATGAAGGGTGGACATAGGCATCTCTCTTTTATCTTGATTTGTCATGATAAATCAAGTCAAATCCTGATGCAAGCCTCTTGCTGCTATGTAAGGGGTAATTGTCCAGTACGACTTACTTACTCTGAATTGCCATGGTAATGGCGATGTCTGAGAGCGGCACATCCGTGCTGCCATTCAATACCCCCGTTGGCACAGCCGCTATGGCGTCCACCACGTCCATGCCCTGCACCACCGTGCCAAACACCGCGTAGCCTGGGTTGGCCGCGTTTTTGTAGTCCAAAAACGTGTTGTCTACCAAGTTCACATAAAACTCCGAAGTGGCCGAGTTGAAAATATTCGTGCGCGCCATTGCCACTGAAGCCCGGGCGTTAGACAAGCCCTTGTTGGACTCCAGCTCTATGGGGTCAAGCTGGCCCGGCTTTCTAACCAAGCCGGTGATGTAGCCGCCGGCCTGCGCCACAAAGCCAGGAATGACTCGGTGAAACAGCGTGTTGCTGTAGTAGCCGCCTCTAACATAGGTTAAAAAGTTTTTAACAGTGATGGGTGCAGATGCAATATCGAGCTCTAAAGTAAAGGAGCCCTTGTTGGTAATGATGGACACCTGCGGCTTAGGCACAGACAGCGTGGTGGTATAGATCACCTCACCGTTGTCAGACTTGATGGTCAAAGGCAAGTCGCCCACCACAGTCACCAAACAATTAAGCACCAACACATCAGTAGAGCTGTTGGAAGCAAAGCTAGGACTTGTACAGCCGCCATTGGACTCCACCACCAAGGAAGAGCGCAGGTCTTTGCCGCCAAGGTAAATGGTGGCCGTGCGGCCGTAGCTCAAAGACTGGGGCTTCACAGCCGTGATGACCGGCGGAAATCCTGTGCTGCCGCCGCAAGCGGTCAGCAGCGTTGTTAAAAGCAATGCAGCTGTGGCTGCCAATAAAGTGGAAAGTGTGCGCATGATGCAATGAGTTTAGTAGGTAATCCTCCCCTTTTGCAAGGGAGCAACTTTGCTGTAAGTCTCCAATTGATTGCCATCCTGACTGAGCAGTTTCATCAGCTTAGGATGGATAAAGAGTTTTTCTTTGCCCACAGATTGCTCTACCAGTACACCCAGTTCGACCATGTCTTTCAAATAACGAGAAGCTGCCTGACGCTTGGCCACGCCCTTGTTGACCAAGTCTGAAATTCTGCAATAAGGCTGCTCAAAAATAACATCTACCAGCTCGCGGGTGTAAATTTTGGGCAGGCTTTGGCGAACAAACTCATATGTCGATACCAACGACATATCTACAGAATGTGTCGATATTTTCTATTTTTATCGACATGATGATCTTCTGTATCACTCAGCCGGTAAGGGCGCTCCACATCCAGCAGGGAGGGCAATTGACTTAATTTTTGGCATGCCCAGCGCACTTTGAAAGCATTGTGCTTGAAATTCTTTATTTTCGTGTCTACAATGTAGAAACATTAATACACGCCTTCAAGGAAATTCAAGATGGACGCAGTCATTCGCAAATGGGGTAACAGCCCGGCTCTTCGTCTGCCAAGCGCCGTTTTGAAAGAGGCGGGCTATAGGTTGGAGCAAAAAGTGGAGTTGATCGTATCGGAAGGCCGAATCATCATTCAGCCTTCAGCCAAAATTGAATATGCCCTAGACGATCTGATCAATGGCATCGATGCTAGCAATGCTCATTCAGAGTTCAGCTTTGGCATGCCGGTTGGCAATGAAGCTCTTTGATGATTCGCGCCTACGTACCCGATACGGGGGATGTGGTTTGGCTAGAGCTTGATCCTCAAGCAGGTCATGAGCAAGCTGGGCACAGACCGGCTTTGGTTCTAAGTCCGGCAAGCTACAACGCTAAAACAGGCCTGATGGTGTGCTGCCCCTTGTCGACCAAAATCAAGGGTCATCCTTTTGAGGTGGTCACACAAGTTGATGGCCTAGATTGCGCTGTGCTTTCAGACCAAGTCAAATCACTCGATTGGCGGTCTCGGCATGCCAAAAAGAAGGGCTCTGTGAGTTCCGAAGTGATGCTGCATGTGAAGGCCAAGTTAAAGGCACTGCTGCAAATTTCTTCTTGAGGCATTAGTCTAGAGAATGTTTAGTCACTCCCCTAAACGGACTCTTGCGCAACCTCTTACCCTTAGGCAACACAAATCTCCCAGGCTCAAACCCAGTCCGCTGCCGCAGAAGGTAGTCACCGTCAATTTGCTGCGCCAAGCTTTCGATGTCACGCGGGCTTACACCCAGCTGGGCAAAGTGCGACTTCCAAGTGTTTACCACCGCCACAACACGAGCCACCTCAGACGCTGCCTCGGCAGGCGTCAAACCAAACGCATCGCATTCACTCATGGCGTTGTCCAGCGTTGAATCGCGCCCCTGCGCACCGCAAATGAACTCCTGATAACCCTGCCCCGAATGGGCCGGCAACATATCGTAGGCCGGTGCCAGCCTGAAGCGACCGTGCTGAAAAGGGGCCACCACCAAGAGCGAATGGTTCTTTTCGTGGTCATCGGTGTTGTCCATCAAAATGTTAAAAACCATGCGGCGAAACAACTCCCTGGCGTCTTGCAAATGGGCCCCATCAATGGCCACACCCGCTCGGCGCAACAAGCGCGCCAACTCGGGATAACCCAACTGCGGCTCCTGCCCTGCAGCCGTTGCGGCTCGAATGGCCGTGCCCGCCGACACACTGTGAATTCGGCCACCGCCTACCTTGCGGTCAAAACGGCAAATGGCTATTGCATGCAAACCCGACAAACGTACCACCTGCGTGGCCGCCACCGAAATGCCTGCAAGCGCTGCCAACGTTAAAGTGGCGTGCTCCACCAAAGGCGCATCCACCGACTCGTTGTTAAAAAACTTGATGACCCACTGCGCGCCCTCAATGTTGATTAGCGCCTTGGGCTTGGCGCCGCCCAAAGGACTGCCCCCACCCGCAATGATTCGAGCCTCTAGGGCCGACAGCGGCTCTGACGCCTCAACCTTGGCCGCAACCTCGCTTAATTGCTGAGCATCCTCAAGCCGTGGCAAAGGACCCAAAACCCTAGGCGCATATTCGACTGCCGAAGTAGACACCCCCAGCGCGCCAAAGCGGTCGTCCCCCGCGTAATACAAATATTCCATCAAAGACAAACGCTGTGGTTTGTCCACAAAGCGTATGACCTTTTCTCCCCAACGGTCGGGCCGCGCATCGTCCACCGCCCCCACCGCTCGCGGTGCATCCGCCCCCAAGCGCCCTTGCGGCAAAAACTCAGTGTTAATTAACGGCAAATCTTCGCTGAGTGCAAAACCTCTGGCCAGCCAATCGGGTCCGTAATGCAAGGACACCCCCTTACCCGCCGATACCAAATTGAGCGCACCCACATACCGCGGCTTTGCAGGGTCGGCCAAAAACCACAAATACAGCTCATTCAGCCGCATGGCTTAACCCTGTTTGGTACTTGGCCCACGGGCCGTGTTGCGCGACTGCGCAGCAGCCTGAGCACGTGCGCGCCCAAGGGCCTGAGCCTGACGAATGTCCAACTCGATGGCCCCCTGGTCTAGCTCGGGCGCAGCCAACTGCGCCAAAGCGCCATCGCGCTGTATGAGCCACAGCGCTGTAACCACAATGCCAATGCCCACCCCCGGATCACCCGCCTCCAGACGCTGAAGCGTGGGTACCGACACCCCCATGCGCTGGGCCCAGGTTTTTAAAGACTCCTTGCGCCGCAAGCGCGCCACCGCCAAATCTGCGCCCAACTTTTCTATGGCGGCAACGGTTGCAGGCGGCATCTGCAAAATGGCACGGGCGGTTTTTGGCATGCAATTTAAATAGTATGAAAAATACTATTTTATATACATCTATATATATTTATAAGAAAACTTCAACTGAAGCGCAGTTCATACTCAACTAAATTAAACTCCACGGCATGCTTTCGGAACTTAAACCCTACATCACGGCCATTGTGTTTTCCCCCACCCTGCTTTTGCTTGGCATCGCATTGGGGCTATGGCTTTCAAGCAAAAAACCAAAACTAGGCAAGTCTGTAGTTATTTTTTCAACTGCATTACTGTGGATTTTTGCAACACCTGCCTTTAGCGTTTGGCTATCCCACAACTTGCTAACGCAATACAAACCCACTACCGCACAAGAGCTTAAAGCTCAGGGCGTGCAAGCTATCGTTGTGTTGGGGGGAGGGGTGGAAACTGGCCAGCCCGATGGCATACAGCAACTTCAATCAACAGCACTAGACAGGCTTAGGCATGGCATTGAGTTATCACGCAAGACTGGCATTCCAGTGTTGGTGACGGGCGGGAAAGGCTGGGGAGCGGGCGCTGTCTCTGAAAATGAGGCAGAAATCTCAAGACGAGTGGCTCGCGAAGTCTTTCAATTTGAAATTAAATGGACTGAATCAGAATCTAGAGACACACAAGAGAATGCGTCTAATAGCAAACAGTTACTCACCAAGCAAGGGATTAGCAAAATAGCTTTGGTCACGCATTCTTGGCACATGCCTAGAAGCCTGAAGGCATTTCAAAAAGTAGGATTTGAGGTTATCCCGGCAACAATGGGATTTGTGGCGGACAAAAAAGTTGAGCCCTTATCGCTATTACCAAGCAGCGGTGCACTCAATGGCACCATCGTAACATTCAGGGAAGTGGCCGCACTTGGAGGGTGTCCGAATTTTTGTGTAAACGGAGTTAAGGGTCATTGATGAGGGACCCGGTCCTCAAACTCAATACTAAACCGATTCAGAGCCGCCTTCCAGTCCCTAATCGG
>CANKBG010000032.1 GCA_947479935.1 Comamonadaceae bacterium | reverse complement strand
GCACCGTTTGCGCCCTCAACCATATCGATCTTGAGTCCAAAATGCTTCCAAAGATCTACGTGTTGTGCATAAGCGAAATCCCATGATGCGCCTGGCCCCCACGCAACCTTAACCACTTGCAACTTTGGTGCTGGATCAGCAGCTAAGCTCGATAAAGATAAGCTTAAGGCACCCAAGGTAACAAGGGTCTTAGCAACTGAAAAAAGTTTTTTAAAAATCATCATGGCGGTGTCTCCTTTATGGTTAGAAATTAAGAAAAAAACTAGGTTGGCACTAGCCTTTCTAGTTGATCAATGAGTTCATGTTTGAGTTCCGTAAATTCGGCTTTCAAAACGATATCGCGATAATCCTCGTGCCCACGAAATGGCACTTCTACATGGCGCACGATACGTCCAGGAGCTGCAGACATTAGATACACGTGGTCTGAGATCAGCAAAGCCTCCTCAACATCGTGTGTTATGAAAAGAACAGTGCGAAGCCCCTCAGTTTTCACAACACGCTTGAGCAACTGCTGCATGGAAAAACGCGTTTGGGCATCTAAAGCTGCAAACGGTTCATCCATCAACAAAACAGAGCTTTCCGCCATCAACAAACGGGCGAGAGCAGCGCGCGATTGCATACCGCCGGACATCTCATGGGGGTAAAGATTCGAAGCATCGCTAAGCCCAACGCTATTTAAATAATGGGCAGTAGCATCAGCCCTCTCTTTGGCATTGAGCGACTTGCCCTGAAGCCGCCCATATCGAACTGGAAATTCAACGTTGTCCGCAACCTTCAACCAAGGAAGAAGGGTTGGCCGTTGAAACATAAATCCACGTTGCGGATTTGGTCCCACAATCTCCACGCCATCAACAAGCACTTGGCCAGTGGAAGGCGTCGTAAACCCAGCCACCATGTTCAAAATGGTTGTTTTCCCACACCCCGTGGGGCCAATCACCGTAACTGTTTTCCCTTCCTCAATAGACAAAGAAAGTCGATCGAGTGCAAGCCTAGATCCAAATGTTTTAGAAACGTTTTGGAGCTCGATTTTTTTTTGCGAAGGGTTAGACAATTTTACCTCCCCACCCAGTGCAACATACGTCGCTCAATGAATAGAAATAGCATATCAATGGTGACTCCGACTATTCCAATCAAGGCAACTCCCACATACACTTTGTTGATGGCATATACCTGAGACGCACTTTGAATCAGATATCCTAAACCTACCTGTGCTGCTATCAATTCAGAGGCTACAACAACAGCCCAACTCAAGGCCATGGCAGTTCGTAAACTTACAAATATCTCAGGCAATGCCGAAGGAAGTACGACCCGAAACAGAGTGGGCCATGTCGGCAAGTGGTAGTTTTGACTCAACCTAAAAAAATCTGCCGGGACTGACCGCACACCACTCACAGCGCCTAGAAGGATGTACAAAAATGCAGTCATAAAGATCACAAATATTTTTGCAAACTCACCAATACCAAACCAAATTACAACGATAGGAATAAATGCCAACGCGGGAATTGGTCGTAGAAATCCAAAAATAGGTAATAAAAAAGCACCCATTCGCTGGTTGTAACCCAGCACGATACCCAATGGAACACCCAAACTGGCAGCTATCAAAAATCCCGTCACAGTTCTAAACAGGCTTGCACGGACATGGTCAAACAAACCATGCCCCCCGTAACCATTTCGCAAGAGTTCGGATGCGGCTTCTGCGATACCAGAGGGTGTGCCTAAATACTGAGCACGAACACCGGGAACAATACCAAGTGGAATCAAATACTCCCAGACTAAAAGGGCCAGGGCGACCACAGATACCGGAGCCATTACCCGCCACCAGTTAGGAGGAATTGCTAGGATCGATGGTGAAGCTGCTTTTGCCAAAGAAATACCTACCTTTTTATCTCAAATAGAGCGGCGCAGGTCGTGCGGATCACAGCAGGGCTTGAATCCTTGGCCATTTCCTACTTCTCCTTTTATTTTTGTAAAAAGTCAGTTTACGCAACAAGGAGATTTTAACTAATGTGTGCTAAATGTACCATAGTTAAGATGTTAAGTACAATACGCTATGATCACTCTAACGTTCAACTGAAGGAGACAAAGATGCAAGCAGCTCTAACATCTGAGGAACTTAAAAGATATCGCGACGATGGCATCATCATTCCAAGGGTGGGCTTAGGGATCGATGCAGTTGCAGCTTTACGGCACAAGTTAGATAGTTTTCTGTCGGAGCAGGGTATTACCGATGCAGACTATGTCCCCGACATCATTGAACGCGATCCGAGTTGGTTGAAGATTGGTTCAATGCCTGAAATTTTGGATGCCGTTGAGAAAATCATTGGCGAAGACATCATCATCTGGGGCTCAGCCTTGTTCTGCAAAGCAGGTAAAGGTGGTCGTGCAACACCATGGCACCAAGATGGACATTATTGGCCTATTCGACCACTTGAAACCGTTACAGCATGGATCGCGATTGACGATGTGAACTCTGAGAATAGTTGTCTGCGCGTCATCCCTGGCTCACATCGCGACCGCGTCAGTTATTCACATGACGTAGACAACAGCGACCAAATCATTCTCAATCAAGTACTTAAAGCGGAACATTTGCAAAGTGCGCCACCACGAGACATTGAGCTAGCCCCTGGAAAGTTTTCTATTCACGATGTGTATTTGATTCACGGTGCCAATCCAAACAACTCGGGCAAACGCCGAGCTGGACTTGTATTTCGATATATGCCGGCAAGCTCCTATTTCGATCGCCAATTGGCGACCCAACAAGTTAAAGAACTTGGAGTGCTTGATCTTTCTCGTCGGAAGCTTTTTCTGGTCAGGGGGACAGATCGCTCAGGATTGAACGACGTTCAGCAATAAAGCATACAGAAAATGGCGACTATTGCATTTTTTGGGCTAGGCGCAATGGGCGCCCCTATTGCAAACAATCTTGCCAGTGAAGGCCATCATCTTGCAATCTTCGACACTAATCCGCAAGCCTACCGTCGAATTTCGGGGCCTCATGTTCGGATAGGTAACAACCCTTCTGATACGGCACAGGGTTGTGAATTTGTCATCACCCTTCTTCCAACCTCCAGTGAAGTCAAGCAAGTGATTTGCGGGCCAGAGGGTGCCATTCAGGCAAGTACAAAAAATACCGTCTTCATTGACATGAGTACGGGTTCTTTAGCGGATTTCATGCAATTGCATGCTGACATCACATCGCAAGAAATGTCATTGATTGATTGCCCTATTGCCCGCGGTCCCGAATATGCAGCTGCGCGGCAAAATCTATTTTTAGTGGGCGGAATAAAATCAGAGATCGATCGGGTTTATCCCATCCTTGCGCCGATTTGCGAAGAAGTGGTGTATTGCGGGGAAGCTGGTAGTGCGCTTAAAACCAAGATCATCAATAACTATCTTGCTTCAGTGAGTGTGGTAGCAAATGCAGAAGCACTTGCACTTGCCAGCGCAGTTGGCTTGGACCGTGATTTTCTTAGGAGCCTCTGGAAAAGAACCGTAGCAGGCAGAGGTTCGCTTGAAACTATTTTTCCAAACAAGGCTTTTATAGGCGACTTCACCCCGGGCTTTTCCGCACGACTTGCAAGAAAAGATCTATATCTTGCGCAGGAGCTTGGTCAGAAATTTGGCATCCCCATGTCAACGGGTGCTGCAGCAATTGAGATGTTTACATTGCAACAAGTCCAAGGGCGTATCGACGATGATTGGTCGGCTTTACTTGATATCCTTCAAGACATGTCTACCAAAGCGAAAATACCTCCCAGTTAAACAGCTGATTTGATTGAAAGTGAAATGCCAAATGAAAAGAAGACCCTTTACCTTCACCTTGAGTTTCTTTACAGCACTTGTGATGGGTGCCTTTTTGCTCTCAGCACAGGCTCAAGAGAAACCACCTCTACGCGTCGTGGTGGGATTTCCACCTGGTGGCTCGGCCGATATTTTGGCCCGCTTAATTGCCAATGCCCTTCGCGATGACTACTCAGCTATCGTTGACAACAAGGCCGGAGCAGGTGGCCGAATAGCCCTGTCTTATGTGAAAGCTGCCAAACCCGATGGGCAAACTGTCATCGTGCTGCCCAGCGGGCCAATGGTGCTGTTTCCCCATGTTTATAAAAAGCTTGATTACGATGCTGTAAAAGACTTCACTCCCATCTCTCAAATTGCGCGCTTTCAGTTTGGTGTTGTTTCTGGCCCAGCCACGAAGGCTAAAAACATTGCAGACATGTTGTCCAAAACCAAAAGTGACCCAGCCTCGGCCAGCTATGGCACACCTGGTGCTGGTACCCTACCCCATTTCATGGGTGTGTTGCTCGAGCAATCAACCGGCATGAGCTTGAATCATGTGCCATTTCAAGGGGGTGCTCCAGCCAACAATGCTTTGCTAGGAGGTCATATTGGCTACAAGTTTGACGTGGTTTCTGAAACGGCCGAAATGCATCATTCTGGCAAGGCTCGAATTATTGCTGTTACTGGGTCTCAAAGGGACCCTCAAGTACCTGATGTTCCCACCCTTAAAGAATCAGGCGTGAACATGGAAGCCACGGCATGGTTTGCCATGTATGGGCCTGCTGGTATGAAAGGCGAAGCTTTAAATAAGATAGAAAGCGCCATGATGAAAATGATGCGCGATCCTGCAATGAAAGACAAACTGATCAAACTCGGATACGAACCGATTGGATCGAATGGTGTGGATTTAGCCGCGGCACAAAAAGTAGATTTAGCTCGCTGGGAAAAACCCATCAAAGCAACTGGCGTACAACTGGAATAAACCCTAGAGCGCGTCCAGATTCTTGAAACTCCCTGCCCGTCCAGCCCTTAGGCTCAAAATTAAGTCATGTCCACATCTGGACGTCTAATATTTACCCTAAATAAGTAACTCAATATAAAAACATCCTGAGTCGTTATGCCGCAGTTGCATTTTTTCTATCGAGAACTAACTCATTCAGGTACTTATAGACTCCACTTTTGCCCTTGATTTCTTTAACCCCTACGTTATTGGACGTGACGACAATGCCCGATTTAGTCCGCACATTAATTGGCTCTACCGCCTCACCAGAATGCACTTCTATTTGACATGTAAGTGAATTGGTTTGAAGCCCTGGAGTTCAAAACGCAAGTGATCCCCTTTATTTGGAAACTTTGATGTCACTAAGGATCCCAGCATGGCAATGTCACCTGCTTTCAAATAAGTGCCACGGTCGTTCGCCTCGTTGGCTAACCATGCAATGGCGTTGAGAGGATGGCCCATCAAATCATGTGCATAACCATGACCAACTGACTTGTCGTTGATAAACGCTTCACCCATTAATTGACCCATCACATCATCTGCACGGGGTATGGCCGAAAGATTTGACCGAAATTGAGAAAAGGGTAACCACTCTCCCAATACAGCCCCTTCATTCCATGCGTTGTCTGCTAAAAGTTGTAGCCCTTGACCAGCCAATTGACTGTAATCGGCATTTCGGTCGTCGGCTACTTCAAATGCACAGGTGACTGCACTAACAGCACCCACAACAGATTGGCCAGTATGTCGAGTGCCAGAGGGCAAGAGGTTACTTCCAATTTGGACAGCAATTTCGAATTCAATTAACAAACGGCCATATCCTTTAGTGGATACATCTGCTGGCGCGTGGACAACTTGCTTTCGATGTAGCCGTCCTGATATGGGTGCATTAAGCCCCACCATTTTTTGCATAACTGGGGTAGCCAGTGCAATTTTCCAACCGATCGGATCACCGCATTTCTGAGCTTTGATTCTGACAAATTCGTCTTGCACGGCTCCCGCTTGCCTGGCATTTGACAAGCCCATATCTTTTGGCAGTGCACTGAATTTATTTTTTTTCGCATGTTGTTCTACAAGCCAATTGGCTGCGATAAGGGGATTTAAATTTTGCATATTCAAGAAATGGATATCAGTTGTTAAAGGAGCGTCATCAGTTTTTTTCGAGCATCTCGTCTATCTGCCCAAGACCGTGTTTCACAAAGTCAAAGATCAGCTCAATGGTCTTGGTCTTCATATATTTCCTCACTTCAGGTCAGGGTTGCTTGCATGGTTCCACCAAGCCAAGTCGGAATGGGCGCGCAGGTCTATCTCGAAAGTCCAAGCTGAGCGATGTTGATGCGCAATGTAGTAGTAGGTATTGGCCACCTCTGCTGGTAACAGCAGGCCATCGTTTTCAAGGCCCTTCTTTTCGCGCAGCGCCTGAAAGCGTTCGGGGCCGAGCATCTTGCCCAGCGTATCGGGCGCGTCAACAGCGCCATCGATGACGATATGCGCCACGTGAATGCCTTTGCTGGCAAACTGCGCACTCAAGGACTGACTTAGCATGCGTCGTCCACCCATAGCAGATGCGTGTGAATGTTGCCCAGCGTTGCCACGCATAGCAGCAGTAGCCGACGTGACCAATAGCGCGCCCTTGCCTCTTTGCTCCATGTACGGAAACAGCACCTGTGCAAATCGAAACAGTCCGAAGGTGGCCATCCGCCAGCCCATCTCAAACTGTTTAAGCGTCGTACTGGCAAGCCCTCTGTCGCCAATTTGAGCGCCAAGGTTAAACACCGCAATCGCTATCGGTCCTACATCAGCCTCGATGTGGGTGACCAGTTGCTCGATGCTGCCCTCTTCCACGGCATTGAGCATGAAGCCGCTTGCCGAGCCACCCTCAGCTTCTATCTCGGCCACCAGCTTGTCCAGCCCAGGTTTGTCGCTGCGTCGCGCAAGGCAGGCGTGATACCCCTCGCGGGCAAAGCGCTTGGCCACATTGCCGCCAATGCCGGCACCGGCACCAAGGATGAGGCATACAGGTTTGTTCATGGTTTGGTTCTTTGCGAGTGAGTCTTGCAATTATGGGCCCATCAGTTCAGAATTATTGGCCATAGACCCAAGCTGTCTACTGCACCTTGGGAGGTCCACCTTCAAAATTCAAGTTTTTCTTACCGCTGTTGATATTTCATTTTGTTTTGCATTGATACAAGTTTATGAAGAGTCTCAGCAAAAATGGCCTATTTCCCTTAACATTGAGTGTGGCCAAATCAACTTCACTTTCGCCGTCACTGCCTCTAGCCTTGTCCGCCCTGAGGCGCGACATAGACTCGCCAGCAGGCCGCATTAGCCTTTACAGCGCTGCGCCTCAAGACGAATCTACTGGACTGCCACCTCTGCTGCTGGTGCATAGCATTAACGCAACGGCCTCAGCAGCTGAAGTTGAACCCTTGTTTACACATTATCGGCAACAGCGCGCGGTGTACGCTCTTGAACTTCCGGGTTTTGGTTTTTCTGAACGCAGTGCCCGCTCTTACACACCCCGCTTAATGACAGACGCTTTACATGCGGCACTGGCATTCATTCAATCTGAGTACGGCGGTGTAGCTGCAGATGTATTGGCGGTGTCGCTATCATGCGAGTTTGTAGCCCGCGCCAAACACGAAGCACCGCACACCATCCGGCGGCTTGCACTGGTCAGCCCTACCGGTTTTAGCGGAAAAAAACGCCGCTATGAGCCCGCTGGTGGCACGCTGGGTTTACCTTGGCTTTACCGTTTACTGACATTGGATATCTGGCGCCAGGGAATTTTTGATAGCTTGACACGGCCCAGTGTCATCAGATACTTTTTAAAGGGTGCTTGGGGCTCGAAAAATATCGACGAGACATTTTGGCGTTATTGTTTGTTGACATCAAGGCAGCCTGGCGCGGCAAACGCGCCCTTTTATTTTGTGTCAGCCTTCATGTTTAGCACTGACATTAACCGACTTTATGAAAGTCTGGAAGGCCCAGTCTGGGTGTCCATGGCCACTCGCGGAGATTTCACCGATTACCGTGGACGACATACTGTTGAAGACAAAACCAACTGGCAGTTTGATGCAGTTGAAGGTGGGGCACTACCGTTTTTTGAAGACTTATTGAGTTTCTCCAAAAAACTTGACCCACACTGGGGCTAATCAGGTTGGTGGAAGTTTGAAGATACTGAAGTACAGGGTCAAGACCATGGCGCCAGAAAAAAGCAGCTTAGAGTCGCATGTCAAGAGTCATGTTCAACTGTGGCTTTGCATAACGATCTGTACGCGTGTAGTCACCATTTGAAAGCAAAGTCAGGGAACTGCCATTGGGCGGGCCAAATTGCTGAACGCCAGCACTTGCTGCGACTCTCAAGGACAGGGTGGGGCTGAGGGGCATCATTGCAAACAAGTCGATACTCCGAGCAGTTGAACGTTTGAACACTTGCTCTACACTCTGACGGGTGTCATAGCCAGGCGTGATGCTGATGTTGCCGCCCACACTCAACGGCAATCCACTGATGCGTTGATCAAAGCCTAAATTTACCGACCAAGGCTGCTGGCCATCTAGTCGATTGTCAGGGCCGGGCAGTGCAGCAATACTTGAACGGTAAAAACTCAACGAGGATCTCAGGTTTAGCGCTTTGACATTGCCCAATAATTGGGGCATCAAGTCGGCAGCGCGGCCGCGAAGTTCAAACTCAAGGCCTTGGGTGACCGCATCCGAAAAGTTTTGAGGTTGGGTTATCCAACGCGGCGATGTGGCCCAAGTCACATGGCGCAATTCAGTTAAGTTTCTAACGACATTGGTGAGATTGCGGTGAAAAATTCCAATACTAAAGATGCCATCGTTGCTTAAATAATTTTCGTAGGCAATGTCCAAACCAGTGGCCAGTTCGGGTCTCAATGCAGGGTTCCCAATGCGATCTGGGGCTAAAAATGTGTTGGTCTGGTTTGTATTGATGTAGGCGCTATTGATCACCGGGCGTGCCAACAAGGCGTTGAGGCCAGGCGCTTTATAACTGCGCGTCAAGCTTGCGCGCACCATGTCACGACTCTTGGGGTCGAATTTGTAGGTAACGTGCGCAAGCGGCGAAAGTACACTGCTGACATTCATCACAGGAAGCAATGCATTGGTGGCTTCAGAGGCTATGCGTTCATTTCGAAGGCCCAAATTGAGTTGCCACTGGGGCGATATTTCCCACTCATCTTGAATATAGAAGGCCTTTCGGCGCATTTGCGCCTCAAAGGGTTGGCCCTCAAAGCTAGGCAATAGCGCATTGCCTGAGCCATCGGAGGTGGTGCGCCGTTCTTGACGCTCTCGGTTTTCCAGATCCCAACCCGCAGTCAATGTGTGCGCAGAGCCTAGCAGTTGGCTGTATTTGCCAGCTTGAGTCACAGCGTCATCTTGGTTGCTGCCAAGAGTTTGAAGTTGCGTTGCACCCTTACGCAAGTTGCGCAAATCGAAAGAAGAGCGCGATTGCTGAACGCCTGCCTTGATTTCAATCCGTTGGTCTTCGCTAAACCTGTTGATCCACGTCAGGTTTCCGCGTCGATTTTCCCAATAGCCACTTTGAATGGCATCGTCGTCGAAAACCGGGCTGCCAGACACCGCGCGATTGACGTAATCAGTGCGATTGTTCCAGTAGCCTTTTTGAAAAAAAGTGGCAAGGGCAATGGTTTGCTCGTCACTCACCTTGAAATTAAACCGCGGGGCAATGTTATATCCCCAACCCCACGAGGTGCCAGTGCCCAGTTGCTCTGAGACAGCAGATTGCCCGTCGGAACCTGGCATTTTTCGGTCAACCAAGTTGCGAACTTGACGATTCCACTCAAATAGAGAAACTGGCAACGACATGTTGAAGGGTCCAACAGATTCATTGACCGAATAATTGACGTTGCCCAAAGGCCTGTCTTTGCCTGTGGCAAGTCCTACACGCAAAGTACTGAGCGAGCGACGCGAAGCCTCTTTCAAAATGACGTTGATGGTACCGGCAACAGCTTGTGCGCTTTGATCAGCGGTGGCTGCCTTGATGACTTCAATGCGCTCAATTTGTGACGGACTGAGTTGATCTAAATTGAAACCTTGCGGTGCAGGGTCTCCGTTAATTAGAATTTGAGTGTAGCCCGCACCGAGGCCCCGCATGCGTGGGCCACCGCTATCAACATTCACCCCTGGCAGACGACGCATCACATCGAGTGCGTTGGTGTCGCCGTAGCGGTCTAGTTCTTCACGGCCATAGATTTGCTTGGCAAAACTGGCGGCACGTCGTAATTCTGTAGAGCCTTGTCTAGCAACAATCTCTACGCGCTGTATGACGCTGGGTTGGGCGCTGGCGCTAGGCTCTGCTGGGCTACCAACACTTGCATCTTGTGCAAAGACGCTGAGCGACAAAAAGAGCACCGAAGTACATAAGAGGCTTGCCAACTTAGCCGGTTTGAGTTGACTGATGAGAATGGCAGGTTGGCAAGCAGAATGCATAGAGAAGTCATCCAAATCAAGTTTACGATTCTGCATAGGTTAATTGCTTTTTGAGTTTTGCGCCCGTCACTAAATTTATCTAAATCCTACACGGTCTAGCATTTGTTGAACTTTAATTTGGTTCATCCCTACGGCACTGACAGGTAAAACTTCACTTTTAAAATTGCCCCCTGACATGGCTTTCAGTGCAGGATTGTCAAAACTCACGCCTTTGGCTGCAGGCCATTCATTGTTGCCATTAGCAAAATGATTTTGCGCAGAAGGGCTGGCCAAATATTCCAAAAACTTAATGGCGTTTTCCGGGTTCTTCGAATTTTTAGCAACAGCACCACCCGCAATATTCAAATGCGTACCCCAACTTGATTGATTCGGAAAGACCACTCCAACTTTTTCTGCCAACAACTTGTCTGCTGGATTGTTAGATCGCATGAGTCTGCCTAGATAGTATGTATTGGTAATTGCCACAGCACACTCACCTGAAGCAACACCTTTAATTTGATCGGTGTCACCCCCTGCAGGATTGCGCGCCAAGTTGCTGACCAAGCCTTTTAACCAAATTTCTGTTTGTTGAGGCCCCAAGTGTTCAGTCATTGCACCAAACAAACTCAGGTTGTAAGGGTGAGAGCCCGATCGGATGCACAGCTTGCCTTTGAATTGAGCATCTGCCAACTTTTCATAGGTGTCGAGTTCATTTTTCTTAAATTTCAGCTTGTCATAAACAATCACTCGGGCTCTTGTTGACAAACCAAACCAAGAAATACCACCGCTGTCAGTTCGCTTTGCTCTTAGGTTTTCTGGTATGACCTCTTCCAGTATCTTAGATTTGATGGGCAAAAATAGTCCGTCTACTTCTGCTCGCCATAACCGTGCGGCATCCACCAACAAAATCACATCAGCAGGTGAAGCCGAACCCTCCGCTTTGAGTCGCGTCAAAATGCCCGCATCATCCGCATCCACACGGTTAATTTTGATGCCCGTCAATTTTGTAAAATCACTGTACAAAGCTTCGTCTGTGGGGTAATGACGGGCCGAGTAGATATTGATCACGGCCCCCAATTGCTGCGCACTCACTGTGATGGGAAATACAAATGCAAAGCTCACCGGGAGGAGCATGCAGAAAGTTCGGTAAGATATTTTGTTTACTTTATTGCTCATTTTTAGGGTTTTATGATCCCGAGTAGAGCAAATTTTACATCAAATAAGAATGATTCTTATTTGTAATTTGTCAATTGTTCGTCTAAATTGACATCCCCTGAAAAGGTCACCACGTGGTCTACCTCTGCCCGAATGCCAATGTGTTCACCTAATTTGTGATCGTGGTGGCTAGGCACGTGCGCCAAGACAATGTCGCCAGATTCCAGTTTGAGTGTGTATAGAAACTCAGACCCCCTGAAAGCTTTACGAACAATTTCAGCTTTCACTGGGGCCGCATCGTCATGAACAATATCATCGGCTCGCAGCAAAACATGACAGTGCCCCTCCACACTCTCCTCGGAACTCGCATGGGTGCTTTCGTCAGATAAATCACCTAGCACCGTTTGCACCTCAATTCGTCCGCTCACCGTTCGGCGCAAGCCTGGTATAAAAACACCGTGTCCAATGAACTCAGCAACAAAACGTGAGGTAGGTCGGTGGTACAAGTGATAAGCATCTGCCCACTGGGCCAATTGGCCCTCATGCATAACGCCAATCACATCACCAATGGCAAAGGCTTCCATTTGATCGTGCGTTACAAACAGCGCGGTTGCATGGGCCGCTTTGAGAATGGCCCTGATTTCAATGGCCAACCGTTCTCGCAGGTCAATGTCCAAATTTGAAAACGGCTCATCTAACAGAAGCAGATCGGGTTTTGGCGCTAATGCTCGCGCCAGTGCTACTCGCTGCTGTTGGCCGCCTGATAGTTCGTGAGGATAGCGATCTTGAACACCTTCAAGTCCCACCAATTCCAACACGTCCCGAATACGCGATTTTTTAACCGCCAAACTCTGCCCATACAAGCCAAATCCGATGTTGCCTGCCACAGTCAAATGAGGAAACAATGCGTAATCTTGAAAGACCATGCCCATTCGGCGTTTCTCAGGTACCTCAGTCCAGCCCAATCGGCTTACAACACGATCAGACAACTGAATATGACCAGCGGCCAAAGGTTCTAGGCCAGCAATAGCCCGCAATAGCGTGGTTTTTCCGCAGCCTGAAGGACCAATGAGAACGCCAATTTGCCCTGCCTGCAAGTTAAGGGACACGCCGTGAACGGCAGGCTTGGGTTGGCCCGCGTATCGCACATCAATGTTGTCAAGCGTCAGAAACATAGCTTGAATTGTAAAGAAAGCTTAAACCCACCTTGAATCTAGGCTTGTTTGGCCTCTTTACAATGCGTAGTTACAGTGCTTTTTGATTCAAGCACCCACAACGTTCAGTCACTTCATAAGACACCCTTCATGCACGCCTCCCGAATTCGTTCGGTTTTGTTTAGCCTCATTGCACTTTTGATAAGTTTGCCTATCTTGGCACTCATCAGCGCTTGGTTAGAGTGGAACGCCACCTCTGCGCAAGTCTTGCACGAACTCTCTCAAACCGTCTTGACAGATTATGTCGCTACGAGTTTGTTACTTTGCGTCGGGGTTGGTTTGGGCGTCACCTTGCTTGGAACCAGTACGGCAGTCGCTGTCACTTTGTTCAAATTTCCAGGCCAAAGATTTTTTGAATGGGCGCTGCTCTTGCCAATGGCCATTCCAGCCTATGTCGTCGCTTATGCCTACACAGACTTCCTTCAATACAGTGGCCCGCTTCAAAATTTGATTCGCAGTCAAACCGGCTTGGAAGGTCGCGTATTGCCAGAAGTCAGAAGCTTGGGGGGGGCCATTTTTGTTTTTTCTTTATCACTTTATCCCTATGTCTATCTTCTAACCAGAACGGCTTTAAGTGAACGAGGAGCTCAATTGATGGAAGCCGCACGTTTACTTGGCGCGCCTATGCGTCGAAGAATATGGGAGGTTGCTGTGCCGCTGGCTCGCCCTGCTGTGGCTGCCGGTGTTGCTCTCTCTTTAATGGAAACGTTAGCAGACTTTGGCGTTTCCAGTTATTTTGGAATACAAACATTCACAGCGGGTGTTTACAAATCTTGGTTAATCATGGACAACCGCATTGCAGCTGCACAGCTTGCCACATTCTTGTTGGCAGTTGTACTCATGTTGTTGCAAATTGAAAAATCTGCTCAAGCCCGTATGAGATTTAGCACTTCACGTTCTGGCGTGGGTTCTTCCACTGATGCGCAGCCCGCAAGGCTTCAAGGCCGTAAAGGGTATGCAATGGCATTTGCATGTGCCCTGCCCCTAGTCTTTGGATTTGTATTGCCAGTCCTGCTCATGCTCAATCCACTGCTCACATCGGATGTCAACATAGCTTGGGGCCGATTTATCAATTGGACATTCAACAGCTTACAGCTAGGTGCCATCACATCGATCTTAGCCGTCAGTGTGGCGCTGCTGCTTTCTTTCCATTTGCGCAATCATCTCGATGCAGTGACAAAAGCAGTCACTGTTCTCATTGGATTGGGTTATGCGGTTCCTGGCGCAGTGGTTGTGGTTGGACTCTTGCTGCCCGTCTATTGGGTGCAGATGAAATGGCCGGATACGCAATTAGGTTTCTGGTTGACCGCTACTGGCTTGGGTTTGATCTGGGCCTATTTGGTAAGGTTTTGTGCCGTTGCACTTCAGTCAATTCAAAGTGGCTATGCTCGAATTCCCAAAAGTCTTGACGACTCTGCACGTATATTGGGAGTATCTGGCGTACAAATGTTGTCTCAAGTACATACCCCCCTCCTCAAGCGATCCATTTTTGCAGCATTCCTTTTGGTTTTTGTGGATGTCATGAAAGAGCTGCCCGTCACACTCGTCCTTCGCCCCCTGAATTCCGACACACTGGCCGTGATGGCCTTCCAACTTGCACGTGACGAGCGTTTGGGAGAAGCGGCACTGCCCAGTTTAGTTTTGGTTTTGGCTGGCTTGGTGCCCGTCATTTTGCTAAGCCGAGCTATGCGATCTGATAAGAACTAACGAACTTTTAAAATATGACTGAGTGGCGTGAGAAATCCACATTGGAAATTGAACACGCCTGATCCTGTCTAAATAATATTGGCTTCAAGATAAGGGCAGTTGTTGATAACGCGACGCCAACCCAAAGCACCCAATTCCAGAGTTCTAAATTCACAATAAGTTACCAGTTCAGATAAAGCGCGACCAATGGCTGGTGAATGCTGTAACCCATGCCCACTAAAGCCATTGGCAAATAGTAAATTGTCGATATCTGGATGTGCGCCCAAAATGACATTTTGATCAAGTGTGTTCATGTCGTAATGGCCTGCCCAACTGCTCTTTAATCGCAGGGCCTCAAAGCCAGGAACTCGCGCTGCAAGAAGGGGCCACAAGACCTCTTCAAATAGATGATGCTGAATCATAAAATCATCACACTCAACATCGTCCTCAGCTCTGGGTGCAATGCCGCAGATGTAACCCTCCCCTTCGGGTCGAAAATAGGCTCCAGAGGGATCAATCACCATGGGACAGTTTTCCAATGTGGCACTACTGGTGAAATAGAAAATAGTCCTTTTGCGCGCTTCAACAGGTAGCTCGATTTGAGCAGTTTTTGCAAGCGCAGACGCGCCTACGCCAGTTGCATTGATGACCTTGTCAAAACTGATTCGAGTACCGTCTGTTAATTCAGCCGAAATAATTCTTCGCCCCGACCTTTGGAGTTTCTCCACGCGAGCCTGAATGTAGTTCACACCCAGTGAAACTGCCTTTCGGCGAAAACCTTGCAACAACCCATAAGCGTCCAACCAACCCTCTCCACGATTGCCAATGGAGGCAGCAGAAAGGTCATCCACATTCAGCCATGAATAACGAGAACTCAGTTGCGTCGGCGTGAGAAGGGATACGTCAACATTTTCTATTTTTTGAATAACGTGATTGGATTGCAAAGTACTTAAGCCATCTGGCGTAGCAAGAAACAAATACCCGCGCTCCTTAAAGTTAACAACTGGGACTTCGCCATTGACAGCCAGATAATGTTCTATGTTTTGCAGGAAGTCACTGCCAAATTGTGAAAGTTTGATGTTCTCAGGCGTTGAAAATTGATGCCTTATGGAAGCGGCTGAAAGTGCGGTTGCAGATTTTTCATAGGAAAAATCTTGCTCAAGTACATGTATTTTCCCTTTGAAGTCGGGCTGCGAAGCTAGAAAAAATGCGGCAGCACTGCCTATGGCAGCGCCCCCCACAATCAAGACATCAGTTTGCATAAAAATAGAAATAGAAACTACACTTGCCAGATTTATACAACATATTGTCTGAAAAATTTTTATGGACTACTTTGATTCAAGCGCTGTTAAAAAAGCTTTGCCTTATCCTCTGTTGATTGAGGCCTTGGCAAGCGGATTGCAATTGCCAATCGAAACACCTTCAAGAAGCTATTTTGAGCCCAACAATGACGCTAGTTGTGTGCTGATCATGCCAGCTTGGAAAACACAAGATATTTTCGGAGTCAAACTAGTCTCAGTTTGGCCTTCCAACAAAGCCATTGGTTCACCTACCGTATCAGCTGTTTATGTATTACTTTCTTGTGAAAATGGAATGCCCCTTGCCGTCATAGACGGAACTGAACTGACATTGCGTCGAACTGCAGCAGCAGCAGCTTTGGCTGCCAAGACTCTGGCACGAAAAAATAGTCAAACTCTTGCAATCTTAGGTACCGGAGCCTTGAGCGTTCCCATGGTTGAAGCTCATGTAAGTTTACAAAAATTTGAAAAAATCTTAATTTGGGGAAGACAAAAAGCCAAAGCACTTTCAGTGGTGGCTGAGCTCCATACTCTGGGCATTGAATCTACTTACTCAGAAGATTTAGGAGATACCTTGGCCCAAGCTGATGTAGTGGCCGCGGTCACAACGGCCACTGAGCCTTTCATCCTTGCCAAATGGCTTCAACCTGGAACACACTTAGGTTTAATTGGTGCCTTTACACCTCAAATGGCAGAAGCTGAACCAGATTTCATGGGCAAAGTTCAGGTGTTTGCAGACAATAAAGCCGCAGTTCTGGAAAAAGGCGGAGAAATATATCAAGCGATTCAACAAGGCGTTATCGCCCCTTCAAACATCGAGGGCGAACTCGCAGAACTGGCCACCCACCCCACTCGTTCATGGCGAAAGAACGATCAGGCCATCACGGTTTTTAAATCGGTAGGTTTTGCCTCTCTAGACCTCATTGCAGCCGAGCTTGTGTATCAATCAAGTCTGGCCTGACCCCATTAGGTCATTGGGAGTCAATGGCACTTTTTCCAGAATTGAGTAAGATGGTGCCGTGTACACAGGTGCCTAACGTGCACTGGCCCAAAACATAGCGCGAGTTGAGACCCTACATAGAAAAGTCTTGACTCACCTTAAAGAGAAACATCATGGCAAAAACATTTGACTATTATTTTGACTTTGGCAGTTTGGCCACCTACTTAGCGCACACTCAAATAGACAAGATCAAGGCGGAAACCGGCGCTAGCCCCGTCTATCTTCCCATGCTATTGGGAGCAGTCTTCAAGGCGACAGGCAACGCCTCCCCAGTGAGCGTGCCCGCCAAGGGCAAGTACATCTTTGTTGATTTCAAGCGTTTTGCTGACAGCTACGGCGTACCACTCCAAATCAATCCTTTTTTTCCCATCATCACCACCACCTTGATGCGCATGCTAACGGGTTTACAAATGCGATCAGATGCTCGGATGCATGAATTCATGGACCTTATTTTCAAAGCAATTTGGGTGGATCAACTGAATCTCAATGACCCCGAAGTGGTCGAGCGAATTTTGCGCGATGCACACTTTGACGCGACTGAATTACTTCAATTGGCAAACGATCAAGCCACCAAAGACAGGCTCAAAGATGTCACCACACAAGCCATAGAAAGTGGCGTCTTTGGGGCCCCCACTTTTTTTGTAGGCAATCAAATGTTTTGGGGGCAAGATCGGATTGAACAGCTTAAGTCAGCGCTCAAATCAAGTTAAGGGCAGCCAATTGCATAAGGGACTTAATGTGGCTTTACAAAAATTAAACTCTGAAGAGCTTGCACAAGAACTGCTGTCTTTGCATCTTTGGAACTACAGTCCCAGGCTTTCTTCAATCACACGAGAGTTTGTACTGGTCAACTTCTTGCAAGCTTTTGAATTAATGAAGCAGATAGCCGTTGCTGCCGAAAAACACAATCACCACCCCGAATGGCGCAATGTTTACAACAAAGTCACCATCACTTGGACCACACACGATGTGCAAGGATTGAGCATGAAAGACATTGAGTTGGCGCATATCTGCGATGAAATTTTTAATCTTTTGAAATAAAAAAGTTTTTATTTCAAGTTCACGGCCAACCACTGAACCAACGTTGTGAGTACTTTTTCTTTTTCCGGATCATTCAAAATTTCGTGATACATGTCTTTAAAACAATGCGCCTCTACCAAATGTGAAGGCGCATTCTCTGCAAATAAATCACTCGATTTTGAACTCACAAGTTTGTCATTGCCTGAATACAAGAGCAAAGTTGGCACCTTCCAAGAGTCAGCGTTCTGCACTATTTTTTCACCCGTTCTAAGTATCCAAGACGCCAGTCGGGCGGATATTTTTCGATGTACCAAATGATCGTTTTGATAATCTCTAATCACCCTTTCATCTCTGGAGATCCATTGAGCTTTAAGCCCATTGTCAACACGCACATTGGGCAACAGCGAGGGCAGAATAAAGAGAAGCATTTTTTGCAATGGGTTTGTATCAGCGCCCAAGGCTGGCGAACTCATCACCAATAAATCGATGTGCTGTTGATCTTGAACCGCCGCTTCTGCCGCAATCAATCCACCCATGCTGTGCCCTATCAAAACCAAAGGCCCAGTGACTTGACTCCTAACGTGAGAGATAACAAATTGAAGGTCGTCAACCATTTGATTGTTCTCAGGTAGGCTGCCTTTTAGGCCAGAAGAAAACCCATGACCGTGGTGGTCATAACCGAACACAGCGTATCCAGACGCTTGCAAATAATGGGCAACATGGGTGTATCTTCCCATGTGCTCTCCCAAACCGTGTACCAGCAATACGGCGCCTTTGGGTTTGACAGGCATTCCAACCCATTTATAAAAAGCCAAAAGTCGATCTTGATAACTTAGATGTGTGATGGCTGGTTTAATTGTTTGCGGCATATGGATGCTCATCCTCATGAAGGTTTATGAGATTTTGATTCAAGTTTTAGACAAAATCTATAGGTCCCATCACTCAGACCTGCGCCCTAACCGCGCCCTAGCTGTGAAATTGGTTCATAACCAAATCTATTCATGCAAGAAACGCTAAGTTCAATTAACATACATTCACTGAAACCTTGCTTGAAACCCCAATCGACCATGACCAATGCCGTACCAGAGGCCGCCGTATTAAGTTCTGACACAAATGAATTTGTCTTGAATTACAAAACTTGCTCAGTCAGAGTGCTGGCTCGCGTGCAGACTTGGTCTTGGGGCAATCTGTGTATGTTGCATCGCGCCGCAATGATGCCAATGGCAACACAGTTGTGCGTATTTAGGTTAGCAAAAATGGGTTTCATCCCACACAGTAAATTGAAAAATCACTCTTGCTCATTTAACAAAGGTTTTTGATGACGAATCCAACACGCCCATTAGGCAAATCAGGCATTTCTGCTACCAGCATTGGGTTGGGTTTGATGTCTTTATCTGGCGTCTATGGTGAATCGAGCGATGGCAATGGCGTTGCCGTGATTCAGCACGCCATCGACCAAGGCATTAACTTCTTAGATTCTGCCGATATGTACGGTTGGGGCCATAACGAAACCCTTCTTTCGACAGCTTTAAAGGGCCGTAGAGATCAAGTGATTTTGGCCACAAAATTTGGGCAGACCAAAGGCGAGGCTGGCGGCAACGGCGTCAACGGCAAGCCCGCTTATGTCAAAGAGGCTTGTGAGGCGAGCCTCAAGCGCTTGAACCTGGATGTGATTGACTTGTACTATGTGCACCGAATCGACCCCAACGTTCCCATTGAAGATACTGTGGGTGCCATGAAAGATTTGTGTGTTGCAGGAAAGGTCAGATCAATTGGTTTGTGCGAGGCAAGCCCAGAGACCATTCGCCGTGCTCATCAAATTCACCCCCTTGCGGCCATCCAGACCGAATACTCTTTGCTGTACAGAGAGCAGGCTGAAGAGACTCTGAAAGTCACCCGCGAACTTGGCATTTCTTTTGTGGCCTATTCGCCATTAGGCAGAAGCATGTTAACGGGCACCGTCAAAAATTCAGCTGACTTTAGCAACGACAGGCGTAAGGATCATCCTCGCTTTCAACCCGGCAACTTAGAGCGCAATCAACAATTAGTGGTTGCCATCGTTGAGATGGCAGATCAAAAACATTGCACACCTAGCCAATTGGCACTCGCATGGCTACTAGCGCAAGGAGACGATATCCTCGCCATACCAGGTACCAAACAAGCTGCACGAGTAAATGAAAACCTTGGCGCGCTGAAAGTCACACTTTCAAATCAAGATCTTGCATTGCTAGCCCAGGCTTTTCCTGTAGGTATTGCCGCAGGAACGCGCTATCCTGCAGGTGGCATGAAGGGTGTTTTTATTTAGTCAACGACTCAAGTTGAGTTGACCTATATTTCAGAGTAGCTTTATACCGAACTAAGCAAGGGCTTTCTCAGGCCCTAATAACGCAATACGGAATCGGTTCTTCAGATAAGCCCCTTCTCTTGGGGGCAACACTAGGGGTAGTTTTTCAGAGCCTACCTTCACTTGCGCAAACAAAGCGCCAGATCTGGCCTTTCCCTTTTTGTAGATTTCAATCCTTAAATTTTCTAAATCCGACTTGGTTGTAACCGACAACGATTGTGCAAGTCCTGCCGACTTGGCCATACCAACCAAATCGACCCCTAGACCCGTCACCGTCTTTTGCATGCCCGTCTCGCCATAGTGTTCGTTGTCAAGAACAACAATGGACAGATTGGGCGGCTTGTGTGCGCCAATGACAGCGAGGGAGCCAAGTCCCATGAGCATTTCACCATCACCGGTGACCACTAACACGCTGCGCTTGGGTTGGGCCAGCGCCAGGCCAAGGCCAATCATGGCGGCACCTCCCATTGCGCCCCATAAAGGAAAGGACAGCGGGTGATCTCCTGCGGCAGTGATGTCCCATGCCGGTGCGCCTAGACCCGCCACAACCATCAGGTCATCCCGCTGGTGCAATAAAAAATTAACGACTTCGCGACGTTGCAATATTTTTTTCATGGCTGGGCCTAATGGGTGAGTTTGCGAAAATCTTTGGCGCCAGTGACCTTTTGCCCGATCAGAACTGCAATGGGACGACTGGTATTAAAAGCCATGTGCAAAGCACCAGCAACCTCCTCCACCACGGCTTCATGCGTATCGGCGCGACGAACAAGGACGCCCATTGCAGCCAGGACGGTTTCAGTGGCATTGCCCATAGGAACTTGGGACGGATTGAATTCACCATGGTCTCCGCGCATGGTGACCAAAATAAGCAAGGGCATTTGGCACGACGTGCTGAGCGACAGCATATTGATGCAGTTGCCTACGCCACTGCTTTGCATCAACAGGATGCCCTTTTCACCCCCTAACCATGCACCACCCAGCAAGGAGACGCCCTGCTCTTCACTGGTCAGTCGCACCACCTTCATCGCCTTGTCTGCTTCGCACAGCCGAATCAAGTTGGCATGCCCAGCATCCGGAACCATGGCGACCTGTTTTATTTTGTGCTCGCGCAACAAACTGTGAACCGGCTCTGACCAATGCATTATTTTGGTTTTGTTGGAGTTTTTCAAATTTGTTCCTTGTAGGGTTCAAGCCATGAATTGCGCGCCTTAAGCTGCCAGTAATTTAACTCAATAACCCATTTGTTGTGACAACTGACCTTGCCCAATATCGAAAACCCTAGTATTGCAAATTCATTAAGTCACTACGATCTTGATCATTCACTCTCCGTAAGCAAATCATGACCTTCAAACACCTTGTTAAGTTCTTGTCACTCGCCTTAACTTTCGTCTTTGCGACTGGCGTCATGGCCCAAGGCAACTGGCCCAGTCAACCGATCAAAATCATCAACCCGTTCCCCACAGGCGGAACGGTGGATCAAATCTCTCGGCTTCTGCAACCGCACCTGCAGCAAGCGCTGGGTCAACCCATCATCGTTGACAGTCGCTCAGGGGCGTCGGGTTCAATTGGAACTGGGATGGCGGCCAAATCGCCAGCAGATGGCTACACCTGGGTCATGGTTTTTGACACGCATGGCGTCAACCCCAGTCTTTACCCCAATCTCCCATTTGACACCTTGAAGGACCTCACGCCTGTCATGCAAATTGGCACAGGATCGATGGTGGTGACAGCGCATGCCAGCACCCCCTACAAAACCTTCAATGATCTGGTGCAAGCTGCAAAAAGCAAACCCGGCGCCGTCGGGTACGGCACGATTGGCTCTGGCAGCATGGCCCATTTGGCCATGACCTATCTGGGCAACAGCCTCAAGGTGGACTGGACACACATTCCCTACAAAGGCGGTGGACCCTTGGCCACAGATGGCGTCGCTGGGCACGTGCCCGTCACCATGGCCACCTACGCTTTATGGGCTCCCCATTTTGCAGGTGGCAGATTGCGCCCATTGGCAGTCACTTCCCCCAAAAGAATGCCAGAACTTCCAGATGTTCCCACGCTACAAGAATTGGGTATAGAAGGATTTGAAGCCCAAGCTTATTGGGGCTTGTTAGGTCCTGCAGGCATTTCACCTAACATTGTCAATCGCATGAATGCGGAAGTGGCCAAGGCTTTAAAAATTCCAGCCGTACAAGAACGTCTAGTGCAAATGGGCGTGGTCATCACTGCTTCTAGCCCCGCAGACTTTGACCGCTTTATTCGCAAAGAAATTGATAAATGGGGCAAGGTAGTGAAAGAGAACAACATCAAGGCAGGTCAGTAATCTCGTTGCTGCTGGTGAGTAGTTTATTAAATGTAATCAATGGATCAGAAAATGACAAAAGCATATTGGATTAGTGTATATCGCAGCATCAACGACAACGACGCTTTGGCAGCTTATGCCAAATTGGCAGGCCCTAGTTTGACGGCTGCAGGCGGTAAATTTTTAGCACGCGGCATACCTGCTGCAGTCAAAGAAAATGGACAACAGGAACGAACTGTTCTCATTGAGTTTGAAAACGTTGCGGCCGCTCTAGCAGCCTACAGTAGCCCTGGTTACCAAGAGGCTCTTGTTGCTTTAGGAAGCAATGCGGTGGTTCGAGATATTCGAATTATTGAAGGGATTTGACATTGATAGCCTTTAGTCCTTTGATTTGATGTTTTTCAATCGATCGTGCAACAAAACCTGTGGCAATCAATTCTTGTACTAGTTCTTGCAAATACACATCTGCTGCTGTTTTTCCAAGTGGTATTGCAAAACCATGATGGATCGTCATGAAATTGCCTTGTAGCAATTTACCCTCGGTCAATTCAGACATTGAATCAATGAGATTCGGTTTAAGCCCGGCCAGAGCATCCACCTTATTTTGTTTGAATATTTCAATCGAGTTGGCAAAGTTTTTTGTTCGAACCAGCGAAGCATTTTGCAATGTACTTGTTAAAAAAAGTTCATAGCCTGCTTTTTCAGGGGCCGCAATCTTCATGCCCTTTGCATCCACTTCTAAAGCGCTCTGCAGAGTTGAGCTTTGATGAACAACATAGCCCGCTTCAATCTCGGTCATGCCGGGCGAAAAAGAAATAGTTTTAGCTCTTGTTTTTTCAATGGCAAGGATGGCTACATCCCAGACACCTTGGGTGACATCTTCTGCAACTTGACCTGGCTGATCGTAAATCACCAATTCAAGTGAAACACCGAGACGTTGAGCCAACTCTTGCATCAAGTCGACACTCACACCATGCAATTCACCTGAACCATTTTGACGGGTAAACAAGTTATTACCCAGATTCATACCGGCGCGTAACTTTCCTGTGGGCGCCAATTCATTTTTAGCATTCATAGTCATAACTGTTTCTACCCATCTTTCTTTTTAGCGAACTAAGCAATTACTGGAATTACAGCACGCTTAATCACTTCAGCCAGTTCATTTCTTTGGTTTCTAGAAGCAATGGCCATGTCTTGTCCAAACAGCGGGGAAGGATGCACACCACTTCGCTCAAAATACTATTTCTTGTCTAAATCATTCATGGCAGGGCGCAACAGAAAAAGGCTTGATGATTCGAACTGTTTTATTGGGAAAATTTTGCGCCTGAGCTCCCTTTGAAAATAAGCTGAATCAGGCTAGGCTGAAAATCAGAAAATTGCGATGCATTTATTTATACCCTTGAAAAGCACTTTAGAAAAACTCATTACAGGGGGTTGTATTCTTTTTCATGATAGATTGCAAACGATATATTTTCAAACCTCATTAGACAGGTAAATCCTCATGGCCAGACTTCCCTACCTCGATGTGTCAGATTTGGCGCCAGAGCACAAACACCTCCTCAAACGAAACATCAACTTGTTGCGACTCATGAGCCATAGCCCCAACGGTGCTACCGCTTTTCACACCATGGGACAATATATTCGGCATGAAAGCCCCTTAAATCCTCGTTTACGCGAAATGGCCATCTTGCAAATTGGCTACATCACTCGATCAGTCTACGAGTACACACACCACATCAAAATTAGCAGAGATTTTGGTGTCAGTGATGAAGATATTCGCGCCATTGCCATTGAATCCAAAGGCCTTCCAAGCAAGCTTGATCCACTTACACAAGCTGTATTGAGGGCAGCGCGCGAAATGACACAGAATTTAGCAGCAACTGATGTCACATTTGAAGTACTTAAAACACATCTAGACACTGAATCAGTGACCGACTTGGTTCTGATTATTTCTTTTTACAACGCTGTTGTTAGATTTTTAGCCACCATGGAAATAGACAACGAGCCGGAATATCAAGCACTTTTGGTTGAATTTCCATTTGAATCAGATTGACAATCTGGCAATAATTAGAGCTTCACAGCTCTAGTCATTCAATTTTTAAGCAGACAAGTCAATCTTCAAAAATTCAGTTCTGTACAAACCTGAATCTTGATGGAGATGTGCGGGCTTGGGTGGCAATATCAGTTCTTGAAGTTGTCCGCCTCGATTTTTTAATTCACTGGCAAAGTGCTGTGCAGCGTATAGATTGCAACTTTGCAATGCAGCACCAATTTTACTCAAGTAGGGATCTCCCGAGATGGTGGAATCGAAGTTGACCAAGGCTACAAAAGCCAACCTTGCACTTTCGATATCGCCAGCACTCAGGCATTCGAATAAAGCATTCAGCTTCTGCTGACGCCTTTGTTTTTTATCGCCTTGCGGTGAATTGTTGCCGCCCCATTGCCGCTGGCTGCCATCAATCCGCATGTTGAAAGAATTTTCCATCTTCTGTCCTCCTTCAAGGAGCTTGGTTTAGATCATTCACCTCTTTAAATTAATATTTTTCAACTACAAAAATAATGATTGGCCAGCCTGAAAGACCTAATGGATAATTTTCAATACAAATTGAATGTCATAAGGCTGCCCAATCACCAACCAACAAGCATTTTGCATGCCAAGCAAATTTGACAGTGTTTTAGATTTTTAAACCACGATGGGCGTGGAAGCACCGTCCATACTCATATTGATACCTGTGACATAGCTCGCGGCATCTGAAGCCAGGAACAAAACCACTCGAGCTATTTCCTCTGGCTCTGCCATACGGCCCATCGGAATTTTTGCCACAGCCTGTTGCATGGCTTGATCTGTGGCTATGCCGTGAAAACGGGCGTCTGCGGCAATGCCATCTTGCAATCGATCGGTGCGCGTCAGGCCAGGGTTGATGGCATTAACTCGAATACCCTGCGCTGCATAGGCATTGGCCAATCCTGCCGTCACCAGCATGAGGGCCGCGTTGGCTGCCCCGCCTGGTAAATGAATGGCACTGGCCACTTTACCGCCGTTGCCCACCACATTAACGATGTTGCCCTTTTGGCGCTGTGCCATTTGCTTGATGACAGGGTCAATCATGTGGACATAGCTTAAAAATTTAGCTTGCATGGCATCTTGCCAAGCTTGAGGCGTGAGATCAGGTGCAGGCGTGCGTTTTGCGGCACCCGCTGAATTGACCAAGACATCCACGGGGCCAAAGCTAATTTGCACAGCATGAAGTGCTTCTAAGGCAGATATGGCGTTTGTCAAATCTGCTGACTGAGTTTGAATGCGGTCTAAGCCGTGTGAGGCCAAGTGTTCGCGTGCCCGCGCTAAGTTAGATGGATCGCGGGACACCAAGCTAACCCTTGCCCCCTCCCTTAAAAAGGCATCAGCACAAGCCAAGCCTATGCCCTTACTACCGCCGGTGATCAAGATGTGTTTGTCGCGTAGGTGAAGTTCCATAAATACTCCGTTTGGTTTAATCATTCTTGGGTGGTACATTGAACCACTGAAAACTATTTCTTGCTGTCATGAACGAAACACTTCGCGCCAAGCTTCGGCAACGCCTTCAACAACCCGGGCTTGTGGTAGCTCCAGGGGTATTTGACATGGTTTCACTGCGCTTAGCCGATACCTTCGGATTTGATGCCCTTTATATGACGGGCTATGGCACAGTCGCCTCCCACATGGGTTTACCCGATGCTGGACTTGCCACCTACTCTGACATGGTGGGGCGCGTCACCGCCATGGCCGGCATGGCCAAAACACCTCTCATTGCCGACGCCGACACAGGCTATGGCGGTCTTCTCAATATGCGTCACACCATTCGGGGCTATGAAGCTGCGGGTGCCGCAGCCATTCAACTGGAAGATCAAGAATTCCCCAAAAAGTGTGGCCACACGCCAGGCCGCCGCGTCATCCCCATGGCGGACATGGTGCGCAAAATTCAGGTAGCCGTGGACTCGCGCACAGATCCCAATTTTCTAATCATTGCACGCACCGATGCCAGAACCACATTAGGCCTAGATGAAGCCCTGCGCCGCGCTGAAGCCTACGCCCGGGCTGGCGCAGATATTTTGTTTGTGGAGTCACCTGAGTCAGAAGAAGAAATGCGCCAAATTGGCAAAAAATTTGACGTGCCACTTCTGGCCAACATGGTGGAGCGAGGTCGCACACCCGTTTTGTCGCGCGCCGATTTGGAATCCATTGGTTACAAATTGGCCATCTTTCCAGTCACAGCCTTGCTTGCAGCAGTCCATGCCATGCAAAGCGTCTACCAAGAATTTCAAACCCAAGGTTCATCGAATCATGGCAGCACTCCGCTTTATGACTTTGCCGATTTAACAAAGCTCATGGATTTTGAAGATGTCTGGGAATTTGAAAAACGTTATGCCGAAACAAAATAAATCAACGATTGCCACAGGAGACAAAGTCATGAAAAAAATATTACGTCGACATTGGTTGCAAGGAGCCTTCATTGCAACAGCCATCACTTTCTTAGCAAGTGCTCAAGCACAAAACTACCCCACCAAGCCTATTCGCTTGGTGGTGCCCTTTACGCCAGGCGGGGTGACCGATACCAGCGGCCGATTGATCGCCGAACAATTGTCAAAGCGGTTGGGGCAGCAAGTGATTGTCGACAACAAACCTGGCGCCTCGGGCAACATTGGTACGCAGCAAGTAGCCACTGCAGAGCCTGACGGCTATACCTTGCTTTTGGGATTTGACGGCACTTTGGTCATCAACCCCCATGTTTTTCCTAAAACAGGCTTCGACACACTCAAAGACTTTGCACCCATTGGCAAAATTGGCGATGCAGTGCTCATTTTGGTAGCGCACCCCAACTTTGCAGCCAAGACGCTGAAGGATATGATTGCGCTCTCTAAATCTGAAAAAGGTGGCCTTTCTTACGGCACGTCGGGTACAGGCGGCACACCTCACATTGCAGGCGAACTATTGCGACAAAAAACAGGTGCCAACCTTGTGCATGTTCCCTATAAGGGCGGCGGCCAAGCCATGACCGATGTATTGGGCGGCAATATTCCCTTGGTCTACACCGCCATAGCCGGCGCTATTCCGCATGTCAAAGCGGGCAAGTTGCTGCCCATTGCGGTGTCAAGTGGCAAGCGAGCCAGCTCGCTGCCGGATGTTGCTACTTTTATAGAAAACGGCTTACCTGATTTTGAAGTCAACTCATGGGTTGGTATATTGGCGCCCGCCAAAACGCCGCGCGCCATCATCACCCGCATCAACACTGAACTCAATGCCATATTGAGCGATCCTGAAGTGAAAGAAAGACTTAACGGCATGGGCATTACGGCATCACCAGGAACGGCCGAAAGCTTTAGCGCTGAACTCAGCAGAGATTTGGCTAAATATGGACCCGTGGTCAAAGCTGCAGGCATCAAGGCAGAGTAATATCCGTTTTTTTAATAGGATTGTGGATGCTTAAATTAGAAGAATACGCAAACAAATATCAGACGATTCAAATGAAGCGTACTGATGGCATTCTTGAAGTCAAGTTGCATACCAATGGCGGCCCTCTGCACTGGAGCCTGCTTCCGCACGGCGAACTGACACGGGCATTTCATGAAATTGGCCAAGATTATGAAAATGAAGTGATCATCCTGACTGGAACAGGTGAGGCCTTCAGTGGTCCCGCGTTAGGTCCTAATGGGCACAACCACGTGAGTCACCCAGTCACGGCCATGGAATGGGACAAAATATATTTCGAAGGTAAACATTTGCTGTTAAATCTTTTAAATATTGAAGTTCCCATCATTGCTGCCATCAATGGTCCGACGCTGCGTCATGCTGAAATTCCCCTGCTGTCCGATATTGTGCTAGCTGCAGACACGGCAACATTTCAAGACTCAGCGCACTTCTGGGGTGGCCTGGTACCGGGGGACGGTGTTCATGTTGTTTTCCCACATTTGATGGGCACCAATAGAGGTAGATATTTTTTACTGACCGGCCAAACCATCAACGCACAAGAAGCAAAAGATGTGGGTCTGATCAGTGAAATACTGCCTCTGGAAAATTTGCTACCTAGAGCCTGGGAACTTGCACGCTATCTCAAGATGAGAAGTCCTCTACTAAGGCGCTATTCCAGAGTCTTAGCAACTCAAGAATTGAAAAAGAAAATACTTGATTTGCATGGCTACGGTTTGGCGCTTGAAGGCTTAGCGGCAACACACAACTCTAACGAAACCCTTAATAAATAACCTAACTTACCTCATTGATTGACAGGCTTTAATTCATGCGTCTTCTTACATTCACTCGAAATGGCTCAGGCCCACTCATTGGCATACGTACTCATTCGCAAATCCTTGATGTCACGGAAGCAGCCAAAATTGCAGGTGAATCAAATTTACCCATCAGCATGAAGACTTTGCTTGCTGCTGGCCCTGCATGCATGGAGCGTGTGCGCCATTTAAATTCAAAAGCTTTAGGTGACTTAAGCAAATTCAAAAGCGCTTGGTGCGACAAGACCTCCATTACCTATCTTCCGCCCATCATTGATGCTGATAAATTTTTATGCGTAGGTAAAAATTATCGAAAGCATTTAGAGGAACTGCAGCGCACCGATTTGATCAAAGAAATTCCACAAGAACCGACTGGATTTATTAAATTAAATTCATGCTTAGTGGGTCATCAAGCGAAGGTAAAAAAACCGGAAGGTATCGTGCGCCTAGATTACGAACCTGAGCTGGTGTTTGTGATGGGAAAGCGTGCTTTGGGTGTTAAAAAAGCAGATGCATTTGATTATGTAGCGGGCGTCACTATTTTGAACGACCTCACTTGCCGCGACCTGCAGCAAAGAGAAGTCGCTTCTGGTTCGCGTTTTTGGACTGCCAAAAATATTCCAGGATTTGGTCCTCTTGGTCCTGAAATTATCACCATGGACGAAATACCGGATCCTTACAACTTATGGATGACTTGTTCGGTCAATGGTGAGGAGCGTATGCGCGTCAATACCAGCGATCAAATTTGGAAGTTGTCCGATATCCTTGAACACTTCTCTCAATATATCCCCATCGAGCCTGGCGATATGTTTTCTACAGGCGCACCAGGTGGCGTAGCGGTTGGAAAACCAAATGCAGCAGCACTGTTTTTAAAACCTGGAGATGTTGTTGAGTGTGCCATCGAAGGCCTTGCCACTTTAAGTACAACCATTGTCTGAGTGCAGAGTAACATACCCATTCGCAAAAAGGTCTGTGATGAAATTTTCTACCCATCGTCTCTTTTCAAATCAACCTTCTAGAAGGTCTGTTGGACTTGGTTTTGTAGCTTTGCTAAGTGTTCTTTTTGGCTTTCAGTCTTCGTTTGCCCAAACATTTCCTTCTAAGCCAGTCACCATCATCGTTCCCTTCACACCGGCTGGTGGCGCTGACAATTTGGCACGAATTTTAGTGCCTAGGCTTAACGCTCTTTGGGGACAAAGTGTCATTGTGGAATATAAAGCCGGTGCTAGCGGGCAAATAGGCGCTGATTTTGTCTCGAAAGCCAGCCCTGATGGTTACACATTGCTCATGGCCACCACAGCGGTCATCAACGACAAAAACGTCTCTAAATTTACGGGGGTTTCATTGGTCTCAGCTGATGCGTATGTATTGGTGGTCCATCCCAGTTTGCCCATCAATAACGCATCGGAACTCATTGCCTATGCCAAGTCCAACCCTAAAAAACTTTCATTTGGCTCTTCAGGCATAGGTGCTGCCTCGCACCTGTCTGGTGAGTTGTTTAAGGCCAGAGCGGGCATTGACATGTTGCATGTTCCCTATAAGGGCACAGGCCCAGCATTGAACGATCTCTTAGCCAACCACATTCAACTGATGTTTGCACCAACGCAAACAGCCATGTCACAAATCCAATCAGGCAGAATCAGGGCCATCGGCGTTACCGGCACAAAATCAATAGAGGCTTTACCCAACGTGCCTCCAATTGCTAGCTCGGGCCTGGCTGGCTACGATGCGATTGGTTGGTTTGGATTATTGGCGCATGCCAATACGCCCAATGAAATTGTTAAAAAACTGCATGATGACATTCAGCGAGTCATGAGCACGCCTGAAGTTCGCAAAGCAATGCATGAAAAAGGCGCCGAACCTGGCAACCTCACACCAAGCGAATTCAGTAGCTTTATCAAACAAGAGCAGACCAAATGGACCAAGCTAATGAAAGATGCGAATATTGTGATTGAGTAAATCAGATTTGATCAATGGCAGAATTGTTTTGAGGGACTTCGCCCTCGTTATCTGAAATTGCAAATCTGTCATTGGTTCTGGTGTAAAAACTAGCGCCAAGCTTTGTTATCAACCAACCCGTCTCTGGCCGCTAACCACTTAATTCAAGGCCCCACTTCTCGCAAGTCATGTGCATCAACTTCACTCCCACTCGAAAATCCTCTTGGGTCAAAGCGCAATTTGGCGTTGAGTTACCTGCATCTGATTATCCTGTTGAAGCTTACCCAGGCTATGTTGCCCCTATTGTGGTGAAAAGCCACAACACAGACCGTGTTGCTTGCGGATTGGCCAAATTTGGCTTAATTCCATCTTGGGCAAAAGACAGCAAGATCAGCAGGCACACCTACAACGCCAGAAGTG
>CANKBG010000031.1 GCA_947479935.1 Comamonadaceae bacterium | reverse complement strand
TGCCCCGCAACGAATGAGTAGCCAAAAGCTTGTAGCCACTTGTTTCGATCTTGCGCCACATTCAGAACACGCAAACTGGCACAAGCAAAATCGTAGGGTGTTCTGTACAGTTTGTTTTCTGGGTCCCAAAAAGCGGCAGTGCTCAGTATCACTTTCATGACTTGATAAATGTCACCACCTGTTGCTAAGAATGTCTTGGCCATTTGATCAACCAAAGCTTGCGGCGGCAAGTCAGCCACAAAATATTCTGCGAGTCTCAAAGAAATTCGTTGCGCTGTTGCAGGATGGTTGGCTAAAAAACGAATGGCCTGCTCGCCTTCTTTCACACCCATGAATTGCGCAGAACTTGGAATGTTTTGGCCCATGATTGTTTTGTTGCCAGATTCGTGCAGGCGCATGACAAATTGAAAACCATCTTGAGAACGTGGCGCGACAGTCCATCCTGTGAGTACACGGGCCAATTCGCGAACGTCTTCTTGGGTGTAACCGCCATGTACGCCCAATGTATGGAGTTCCATCAATTCTCGTGCGTAGTTTTCATTCAAACCGCGGTTGCTTTGCCCGGATCGTCCTGTTTGCGGGCTGACACTGAGCCATTGGTCTAAGTAGTAAAGCATGGCGGGATGCTTGGCGCTGGCAATCACCAGGTCTTCAAACTTGCCCAATGCATGGGCCCTGGCCACATTGATGGCGTAGTGGCCTGTAAAAGGTCGCACGCTGCCCTTTTGTTGGTAAACATTGAAATGGTTGAACCAGAACTCTGTCATTCGGGCCAGTAAAGGCTGTTCAACATCGTCGCTGCTGCAACTGGCCAAACGCCAAGCAATGGCTTTGTTCACCTGTGTTCGGTTGTAAAACAAGGCTTCTGATTGTTCTTGAAAATTGAAACGCCTTTCGTTGGCCACCAATTCATTGAGGCGCGTTCCCGACGGTACGGCAGCACGGGCTTCTCGTTCACTGCGTGCACCGTCAAAGATAGATGGAAGGCTGTCGTTAATGGACGCTAAATCTGACGGGAGCTTGGGAGCCTCAAGGCTTGCTTTGCGTGCGGCATCCAACTGGTTCAAAGCCCAATCTTTGGGATGTGCTTTAGACTTGATGTCGGCAATCAAGGTGGGGGTTGGGCCATAACTCAGTCGGTTAATGGCGCGCCACTCTGCCGCGGGCCCCTGAGGTTCTATGTGACTGACAGGCAATGATGCAGTCCGAAGTGACAATGGCGACTGAGCACAACCCCATAAACACAAAAACAAAAAAGACTCAAGGACAAGCCACAAAGGACTGTTGCTCTTGAATCTTGGTGTTTGAATCATGTTCGCTATCGTAAGTCAGAATCTATTTTTTCAAGGTTTGACAGGCTCCAGCCTGAGCAAAGCCCCTTGAGCTTCGTCAGTCAGCAAGTAGACAAAACCGTCTGGCCCCATCCGCACATCGCGTAGCCGAGACATTCCTTGAAGCAACCGCTCTTCGCTCAAGACTTTCTCGCCCTCGAGCGTAAGACGGACCAGCGTCTGCCCGCGCAAAGCGCCCACAAGTAAATTGCCCTGCCATTGGGGAAAATGTGAGCCGCTTACAAAAGCCATGCCCGATGGCGCAATCGAGGGCACCCACACGTGCAAGGGCTGCTCCAAGCCAGCTTTGGTATGGCCCTCACCAATTTTGGTGCCCAATCCGTAGTTGACGCCGTAGGTGATGACGGGCCAGCCGTAATTGATGCCCGAACGCATCACGTTGACCTCATCCCCACCCTGCGGCCCGTGTTCGTGTGTCCACAGTTCACCCGTTTGGGGATTCAGTGCAGCACCTTGCATGTTGCGATTTCCCAAGGTCCATTTTTCTGCCAAGGCACCTGCACGATTCACAAAAGGGTTGTTGGCTGGCACTCTGCCATCGTCGTGGAGACGGATGACCGAACCCGCATGGTCACCCAGTTTTTGGGCTCGGTCTTTGTCGCCACGGTCTCCCAAAGTGAGATAAACATAGCCCGCTTGGTCGAACACAATCCGCCCACCAAAATGATAGCCCGAACGCGTTTTAGGCTGCATGCTGAACAGCACTTGCACCTCGGTCATGCGGTGGTCTTGAAGTTTGCCTCTGGCCAAGGCCGTACCCCAACCGCCTGGCCCAGGTGCGTTGTAAGCCCAATAAATCCAGCCATTTAGAGCATATTGAGGGTGCAATACCACATCAAACAACCCGCCTTGGCCTTGTGGCACAACTTCAGGCAAGCCACCAATTGGTTTGGGGTTCAGTTTGAAATCGTGACTCACTAGGCGTAAACGTCCCGCCCTTTCAGTCACCAGCATCCGACCGTCTGGCAAAAAAGCAATCGACCAAGGATTCTCAAGGCCTGTCACCAAAGTGGCTACACGGAACGCATGTTTTTCCGATTTGAAGACCGGCGTCGCTTCCTGAGCCCAAGTGGGAAAAAAGGATGCCATGCACATCAGCAGGACATAGATTGATCGAACAAATTGGACTCTCATGAGACCTTCACTCCCACTCTATGGTCGCAGGAGGTTTGCTACTGACGTCGTATGTGACTCGGTTGATGCCGCGCACTTCATTGATAATACGGCCCGACACTTTTTTCAGCAAGGCATAGGGCAACTCAGCCCAGTCGGCGGTCATGAAGTCGGTGGTCTGAACGGCGCGCAAGGCCACCACATAGTCGTAAGTGCGGCCATCACCCATCACACCCACACTTTTCACCGGCAAGAACACGACAAAGGCTTGACTGGTGAGGTCGTACCAAGACGTGCCTTTGTCATCTGTAAAGTTGCGTAGTTCTTCGATGAAGATGGCATCTGCTTGGCGAAGCAAATCGGCATATTCTTTTTTCACTTCGCCCAAGATACGGACACCTAATCCTGGCCCTGGGAACGGATGGCGGTAAACCATTTCACGGGGTAAGCCCAGCGCTACACCCAATTCACGCACTTCGTCTTTGAACAATTCGCGCAAGGGCTCAAGCAACTTCAATCCCAGTTGCTCAGGCAAGCCGCCCACATTGTGATGACTTTTGATGGTCACTGCTTTTTTACTCTTAGCGCCGCCCGACTCAATGACGTCAGGATAAATTGTGCCCTGTGCCAAGAAACTTGCACCTTTGTGCCCGCCCGTGCCTGATTTCAATTTAGCAGCTTCATCTTTGAACACATCGACAAACAAGCCGCCAATGATTTTGCGCTTTTGTTCTGGTTCATTCACACCGGCCAATTTGCCTAGAAACAAATCACTGGCGTTGACACGAATCACGCGTGCATGCAATTTGCCTTCGAACATTTCCATCACCATGTCGCCCTCGTTCAGACGAAGCAAACCATGGTCGACAAACACACAAGTGAGTTGATCGCCAATGGCGCGGTGAATGAGTGCCGCAGCCACAGAAGAATCTACGCCGCCGGACAAACCCAGGATGACTTCTTCATCGCCTACTTGCTCACGAATTTTGGCAACGGCTTCTTCAATGTAGTCGCCCATGATCCAATCAGGACGAGCCTTGCAAATGTCCAGCACAAAACGGTTGAGCAATGCTTGACCTTGAAGGGTATGCGTCACTTCGGGATGAAATTGCACTGCATAAAAGCGACGCGCTTCGTCAGCCATGCCTGCAATGGGACAAGCAGGCGTGGAGGCCATCACCTTGAAGCCGGGAGGAATTTGAGTGACTTTGTCGCCGTGACTCATCCAGACTTTAAGCATGCCGTGGCCTTCAGCCGTGGCAAAGTCTTCAATGCCTTTGAGCAATTCAGTGTGTCCGTACGCACGCACCTCGGCATAGCCAAATTCGCGCGTGTTTCCTGCTTCCACCTTGCCGCCCAATTGCTGAGCCATGGTTTGCATGCCATAACAAATGCCGAGGACGGGAATGTTCAATTCAAAAACAGCATCAGGCGCACGGTCGTCTACTTCATAGACACTGGCATGAGAGCCGGAAAGAATGATGCCCTTGAGGTTGCCGTCTTTGGCATATTCTCGAACCCAATCACTGCTGACATCACAAGGGTGAACTTCGCAAAAAACGTGCGCTTCACGAACTCGGCGTGCTATGAGTTGAGTGACTTGTGAGCCAAAGTCGAGAATCAATATTTTGGAATGCTGCATGGGGCGTTGAAGGTCAAAATTTAGCGCTGAAAATATAGTGGTGATCTGAATTAATCAGATCTGTAATTGGGTGCTTCTTTGGTAATTTGCACATCATGTACATGGCTTTCACGAATACCTGCAGAGGTAATTTCTACAAACTCAGCTTTGTTTCGCATGTCGTCAATGGTGGGGCAACCGCAATAGCCCATGCTGGCACGTAGACCGCCGGCCATTTGAAACAAGATGGCCACAACCGAGCCTTTGTAAGGAACGCGGCCTTCAATACCCTCGGGCACCAATTTGTCAGCATTGGGATTGCCGGTACTTGACTCTTGGAAATAGCGATCGGCACTGCCCTGCTGCATGGCGCCAATACTGCCCATGCCGCGATAACTTTTGTAGCTTCGGCCTTGGAACAAAATAATTTCACCGGGCGCTTCCTCGGTTCCTGCAAACATGCCGCCCATCATGACTGTACTGGCACCCGCCGCAATGGCTTTGGCAATGTCGCCGCTGTAACGTATGCCGCCATCGGCAATGAGCGGCACACCAGTGCCTTGCAGAGCGGTGGCCACATTGTCGATGGCCATGATTTGAGGTACACCAACACCCGCCACAATGCGGGTGGTACAGATCGAGCCAGGGCCAATGCCCACCTTCACAGCATCTGCGCCGGCTTCCACCAATGCCAACGCTGCAGCACCGGTGGCAATGTTGCCGCCAATTACTTCAATGTGAGGATAGTTTTTCTTGACCCACCGCACACGTTCAATGACACCTTGGCTGTGTCCGTGCGCTGTGTCAACCACAATGGCATCAACGCCAGCTTTGACCAAGGCCTCCACACGTTCTTCGGTACCCTCACCTACTCCCACCGCCGCACCCACAAGCAAACGTCCTGAAGCATCTCTTGCTGCCAAAGGAAAGTTAAGTTGTTTGTTGATGTCTTTGACTGTGATTAAGCCTTTGAGTTCAAAGGCGTCGTTGACCACCAGCAAGCGCTCTAGCTTGTATTTGTTAAGAAGCGCCTTGGCTTCCTCGGGGGTGGTGCCATCGGGCACGGTGATCAAGCGCTCGCGAGTGGTCATGATCTCGCTGACCGGCTGGTCGTAGCGGGTCTCGAAACGCATGTCGCGGCCGGTCACGATGCCGACCACCTTGCCGCCGTCGCAAACGGGAAATCCCGAAACGCCTAATTCTTCCGAAAGCGCCATCACTTGGCGCACTTTGGTATCGGGGGTAATGAACACGGGATCTCGTAGAACGCCCGATTCGTATCGCTTCACTTTGGCAACTTGTGCGGCTTGTTCTTGAGCAGTGAGATTTTTATGCACAATACCAATGCCCCCCTCCTGTGCGATGGCAATGGCCAAACGTGCCTCAGTGACGGTGTCCATGGCAGCGGATACCAGCGGCAAATTCAATCGAAGTTTGCGTGTGAATTGTGTGGCAAGGGAGGTGTCCTTGGGCAGGACTTGGGAGTAGGCGGGCACCAACAATACATCGTCGAAAGTGAGTGCTTTACCGAGCAGGCGCATAAGGGATGGCTCCAAAAAAAGGATTGTACCCTTGTCAAAGCCCCGTTCGCCATTGAAAAAAGGCCTTCAATAACCTGCCACAGCACCCATCCGTTTGCGGGCAAATAAGCCCGTTCTACCCTTGCCTTGGCGCTTAAACCGCTGTTTTCGGGCTAATTTGGGGTCAACCAACAGGGGGCGGTAAATTTCGAGTCGATCGCCCTCTTTTAAAGGCTGGGTCAAAGAAACTTTTCGACCCCAAATGCCTTGGTGCGTTTGACCACGGCCAAGGTTGTCGAGGTATGAAGCTAGCAGATCAGAGTGGTCTTCAAACGCAGGCAGGGTTTGCATC
The DNA here is from genome assembly GCA_947479935.1 of Comamonadaceae bacterium. Taxonomy (GTDB): domain Bacteria; phylum Pseudomonadota; class Gammaproteobacteria; order Burkholderiales; family Burkholderiaceae_C; genus Limnohabitans_A. The sequence continues at coordinate 25,707 of CANKBG010000031.1, read as the reverse complement.
AGCCGCAAAGCGTCCCTGACGGCGGACCCTACAGGCAAGTTCAGTTGAACACGAATGATGTGCCGAGGGCTGGGGCTGAACAAACATTCAACTAGCATCATGCACCCTCAGACCCGTAAATTTGCTCGGCTCGTTTCACAAAGGCATCGACCAAACTGGCCGCAATTTTGTCGAAGACAGGGCCTACGACAGCCGACAACGTAGCACTAGAGAATCCATACTCAAGAGACAAGGTTACTTTGCAAGCTCTTTGTGAATTGTCTCCCACAGTGTCGAAGGTCCAGGTTCCGTCCAAATTGGAAAATGGCCCTTTCACCAGTTTCATGTGAACCGCATGGTTTTTGATGAGGGTGTTGTGAGTGATAAAAACCTGGCTCACACCCGCCATCCCAATCCCCACCTCTGCGTCCATTTCTAAACCATCTGCTTGCAATACCTTAGAGTGATTGCACCAAGGCAAAAAATCCTTGTATTGATCCACATTGGTCACCAGTTGAAACATTTCCTCTGGGGTGTACCAGATGAGGACAGATTTGAGCAGTTTCTTCATACAATATAACTAGTTGTGCTGATTGTAATTTCTCTACAGCCGCACTTGCAAATTTCGTGTTTGCAAGCCCCTTCCCACTGTTTGATCCATGGCCACCCCTCCAAAAAAAACCAAAGGACCCGGTAAAACAGGTCTGATTGCCGAAAACAAAAAAGCAGCGTTTGACTACTTTTTTGAAGAGCGGCATGAGTGCGGCATGGTTTTGGAAGGCTGGGAAGTCAAAGCGGTTCGAGAAGGCAAGGTTCAGCTCACCGATGGCTATGTGGTCATTCGAAACAAAGAAATGTACATCATTGGGTGTCTTATCAACCCGCTGAACACGGCCTCAACACACGTCAATCCTGAAGCGGCTCGCACGCGCAAACTGCTGCTAAAGCGCGAAGAAATTGACCGCCTAACCAGTAAGGTTGAGCAAAAGGGCTTCACCCTTGTGCCCATTAATTTGCACTGGAAAACAGGTTTTATCAAGTGTGAAGTGGCGCTTGCAAAAGGCAAGGCCGAACACGACAAGCGAGACACCATCAAAGACCGTGAAAGTAAGCGCGAAGTTGAACGGGCGATGAAAAGCCGTCATCGCGCTTAATTCAACTTAGGTGGCGTAGCGGATGCGTTTCAGGCGTCCACGGACTTAGGAAAAAAGCGCCCCATTCCTTAGCAGAAACTTCTGATGCATGCCCATGCGCCCACTGAGGTTTGTGGTCTTTGTCCACTGCAAGTGCCCGAATACCTTCCACGGTTTCACTCTTTTTACGCAAGTGAAAACAATGATGAACCATATCGCGTTCCATGCGCAAATCGTCGGCCAGGCCCATACCTCTGGCTTTGCGAATTTGAGTTAACACCACCTGCACCATCAGGGGCGATGCTTTGTTCATGCTGGCCAATGTTTGAGTGGCCCACTCAGATTTGAGTTCAGCCAATGCCAAACTAATTTCCAGTGCAGAACCTAAGCCAAAGTAATGATCAATCACCGTTTTTTCAGGAAATTGGGACGATTCAAATTTGGTAAATTGGCTTTGAAGCCAGCGTTCAACCGCTTCACCACTTTCGAACGGTGTACTCAGCAAGGTTTTCCAAATGACTGGCAGCCTTTGCGCTTCAATGAGGCCATCTGCCAAGCCCGCTAACATGGCTTGTTGTCCGTTTATTTTCTGCCCTGTTAGGCCTAAGTATTCGCCGATATGGCCTGGGCAACGGCTTAAGAAGTAGCCACCACCGACATCGGGAAATAATCCAATGTGCGTTTCGGGCATGGCCATTTGGGTTCTGTCGGTCACGATGCGAACACTGGCGCCTTGACTGATGCCCATACCGCCCCCTATGACCACGCCATCCATAAAGGCGATGTAGGGTTTTGAGTAAGTGTGAATCAAGTGATTCAGGGCATATTCTTCAGTGAAAAAATCTTCCAAGCTTTTATCACCAGACAAGGCTGCTTGGTGAAAAAACCGAATATCACCCCCAGCACAAAAGTGCCCAAAAGGTCCTTCCTTGCCCTGCCCTCTGACCAAAACAGCCAAAACTTGAGGATTGTTTTGAAAATCCAACAATGCATGCGTAAAGAGTCGAATCATCTCAAGTGACAACGCATTCAAGGCCTTAGGTCGGTTGAGCGTGATGCAACCTACGCGGCCCACAACTTCGGTGAGCACAAGATCCTCTTGATTCAAATCAGCAGTGGTAACCATACCGTTCAAGTTAGACATTGCGTTGTCTCCATCCAAACCATTCGTTAGCAAACAATGCAGCCATGACCATGCTGCCACCGATTAAAACGCTCAGATGGGGTTCCTCATGGGCCCCCCACCATGCCAAGGCAATGCCAAAAATAACCTCCAGCAATGCCAACAATGAAACTTCAGGCGCTTTCAATACGCGCGCACAGATGACAGACAGCGTACACGGTATTGCCAATTGCACAATGCCTAATAAGCCTAGCAAAGTCACGTCGTGGGCGTTTGCTTGAAACGGCCAAGCCATGGGAAGGGTTAGGATGGAAGAAATGATGGCGCCCAACAACACAGAAGGTACCAAGTCAATTTGTATTCCAGTAGATTGACTTTTTTGAGTCAAATTCCATTGGATGGCGCCCGCTAAAGGCACGCACAAAGCGACCATAGCACCCAAAATAAAGTTAGGGTCACCCAATTGCAGTTGCGACACAAACATCATCGCAATGCCAGACCCAGCAAAGGCAATGGCCAACCAAGTTCTGAGCGGCAAACGATGCGAAAGAAACAGCCAAGAACCCAAAGCCGTGAGCAAGGGGCCGCAGGCCATGGTGATCAAGACATTGGCCACTGCAGTGAGAGTGAGTGCCATCATGAATGCGGTGAACATGATGCTCCAGCAAACACCAGAAATCCAGAAATAACCGTTACGCCAAGGTAATCTGAACCATACGCGCCACCCCTGCCAAGCAGTGAGAATGACCACGAGCCCAAGCACTGTGAATGCGCTGCGCCAGAAGGTCACTTCAAACCCCTTGGCTTGTTCAAGGTGTCGAGAAACCACGCCTGCAGTAGACCACAGTGCAGTCACGAGCACCATCAAGGCGACTGCGTGACCGTGTTTGAGTTTGAGCACGTTGAAGTGTGCTTGAAAGTCTAAAAGACTGAATCAAGAATTAAGCACGACCTGCGCGCTTACGCTCATGTTCTTTCAAGAAACGTTTGCGCAAACGGACGCTTTTGGGCGTAATTTCAACCAATTCGTCATCGTCAATGAACTCCACACCGTATTCAAGTGTGAGGTCAATGGGTGGTGTGATTTTGATGGCGTCTTCTTTGCCAGAAACACGGAAGTTGGTAAGCTGTTTGGTACGTGTTGCGTTGACCACCAAATCGTTGTCACGGCTGTGGATACCCACAATCATGCCTTCGTATACAGGGTCATTGGCCTTCACAAACATGCGGCCACGGTCGTCCAACTTGCCCAATGCGTAAGTGAAAATTTCACCGTCGTCCATGGAAATCAGTACGCCGTTTTTACGGCCACCGATTTCGCCTTTGTGAGCTTCGTAACTGTCAAAGATGTTGGATATCAAACCGGAACCACGTGTCAAGTTTAAGAACTCGTTGGTAAAGCCAATCAAACCACGCGCTGGAATACGGTATTCCAAACGCACACGGCCGCGGCCATCGGGTTCCATGTTCACGAGTTCGCCCTTGCGTTCACCCAAGGCTTGCATCACGCCACCTTGATGGGTTTCCTCAATGTCAGCAGTAACCAATTCGATGGGCTCATGGCGTTCGCCATTGACCTCACGGTAAACCACGCGAGGTTTGGAAACAGCCAATTCGTAGCCTTCACGGCGCATGTTCTCCAACAAAATCGTCAAGTGCAATTCACCGCGACCTGCCACATCGAAGATACCTTCTTCATCGGTTTCTTTCACGCGCAAAGCCACGTTGTGTTGCAGTTCTTTTTGCAAACGATCCCAAATTTGGCGGCTGGTAACGTACTTGCCTTCGCGTCCAGCCAAGGGGCTGGTGTTCACGCAGAAGTTCATGGTCAAAGTAGGCTCGTCAATATTGAGCATCGGCAGTGGCGCAGGATTGACGGGGTCGGTGACGGTGACACCAATGTTCAAATCGGCAATGCCGTTGATCAGCACAATATCGCCAGGACCAGCCTCGTTGACTTGAACGCGATCAAGTCCATGGAAAGTCAAAACTTGGTTAACTCGGCCTTTGATGGCCGAGCCATCGGGACCTTCCATCATCAAGACGTCCATCATGGGCCTGATGGTGCCTTGGCTGATACGGCCCACACCAATTCGACCCACGAAGGTTGAAAAATCAAGCGCAGAAATTTGCAATTGCAGCGGAGCTTCGGGGTCACCTGCTTGTGGCGGCACATGTTTCAACACAGTATTGAAAAGCGCAGACATGTCGGGGCCCCACTGCTCGCCAGGAGCTCCCTCTGTCATGGAAGTCCAGCCGTTAATGCCAGAGGCATAAACCACTGGAAAATCGAGCTGTTCGTCGGTTGCCCCCAATTTGTCAAACAAATCGAAGGCCTGATTCACCACTTTGTCGGGATTGGCACCTGGCTTGTCCACTTTATTGACCACCACGATGGGCTTGAGGCCCAAAGCCAAAGCTTTCTTCGTCACGAAACGCGTTTGGGGCATGGGGCCTTCTTGCGCATCAATCAGTAACACCACACCGTCTACCATCGACAAGGCGCGCTCTACTTCACCACCGAAGTCGGCGTGGCCTGGGGTGTCAACGATGTTGATGTGGGTTCCTTCCCAACTGACAGCGCAGTTCTTGGCCAAAATGGTAATGCCGCGTTCACGTTCAATGGCGTTGTTGTCCATGACGGTGTCAACGATTTTTTCGTGAGCGGAAAAAGTCCCAGACTGTCGAAGCAACTGGTCGACCATGGTGGTTTTACCGTGGTCAACGTGGGCGATGATGGCAATGTTGCGGATTTGTTTTGTCATGCTATGGTCTTCTCTAAAATTGATTGAATTTCTAAGGGGCTTAATAAACGCCCCGGAATAAGCTCACCGGCTTTCACGTGTGCAGAACCCAAAAGCGCGCGTGGTGATTCGCCGTATACAGCGACATGCAGGTTGTCGGGCCAATCGCCACGACGGCGCACGCCGCTTAAGAATCTGCCCGCATCATCAGGGGCTAAGGTGACAGGGGTATGACCATCGAGCAAGGCATCGACGGCCAAAAGTTTCATTTCTCGCTCAGCTTCAGGCAAAGCCTCTAAGGCTTGAATGCTGATGCATTCTGCAGCCGCAAAAGGGCCTGTTTGAATTCTTCGAAGCGCACTCAAATGGCCGCATGTTCCCAGCGCAATGGCAATGTCTTCACCCAAGGTACGGATATAAGTACCTTTGCTGCAAGTCACTGAAATTTTCAGGCGGCGATGGAGATTCTCTGTCTCAATTTCTTCCAATGCCAAGCTGTGAATCACAATGTGACGGGCTTCACGTTCAACTTCAATGCCCGCTCGGGCATAGTCATACAAAGCTTTGCCATCCTTTTTCAAGGCGCTGTACATCGGAGGAATTTGATCGATAGGACCCGTAAATTGAGCGCGAACCTGTTGCAATTCTTCAAGTGTAAAGCTCACAGATTTTTCGGCAATCACTTCGCCTTCCAAATCACCCGTGCTGGTTTGAACTCCCAAAACAAGAATCGCTTCGTAAGATTTGTCGGCATCTAAATGCAATTGACTGAATTTGGTGGCAGCACCAAAACACAATGGCAAGACGCCTGTAGCCAATGGGTCCAATGTGCCTGTGTGGCCTGCTTTTTCAGCACGCAACAACCACTTCGCTTTCTGCAAAGCATCATTACTGGACAATCCATATGGTTTGTCTAACAACAGCACCCCATGCACAGGGCGCCGTAGCACCCTGGTGCGTGGCGCGTTCATGTTAGGCCTCGTCTTTAGATCGTGAAGCCACCGCCTTGGAGATCAAGGCATTCATATCAGATGCCCGCTCTGTGGTGCGATCAAAAATGAAATGGAGCGTTGGGACTGTATGAATTTGCAAACGCTTGAACAACCCGTTGCGCAGAAAACCAGCAGCGGCATTCAAGCCTTCAGTGGCTTCTTCAGGCTTGCCCATCACAAGGCTGAAATACACCTTGGCATGTGCGTAGTCGGGGGTTACCTCGACCGCATTTAAAGTGACCATGCCCACACGCGGATCTTTGAGTTCGCGCGCAATCAGCTCCGACAGATCCCTTTGGATCTGGTCGGCCACGCGGAATCCGCGATGGGCTGAGCTGGTAGGTTTGCGAGCCATGGTGACTAAATTTGAACGAGCTGAAGAAATTAAATCGTACGAGCGATCTCTTTGACTTCAAAGAATTCCAGTTGGTCGCCCACTGAAATGTCGTTGTAGTTTTTGAGTTTGATACCGCACTCGAAACCTTCTTTAACTTCGCGCACATCGTCTTTCAAACGCTTGAGTGAGTCGATATCGCCGGTGTAAATCACCACGTTGTCGCGCAACAAACGGAACCTGGAAGACCGCGTCACTTGTCCGGTGGTCACCATACAACCCGCAACCGTACCAATTTTGGAAGCCACGAACACAGTCCGAATTTCGGCCATACCAATGATTTCTTCTTTCTGCTCCGGTGCCAACATGCCAGACATGGCGGCTTTCAGCTCATCGACAGCGTCATAAATGATGTTGTAGTAATGAATACTGACGCCGTTACCTTCAGCTTGTTTGCGCGCACCGGCATCAGCCCGCACGTTAAAGCCAATGACGATTGCCTTGGAAGCAATGGCCAAGTTGATGTCTGATTCACTGATGCCACCCACAGCGGCATAGACCAACTGAACCTTGATCTCGTCGGTAGACAATTTGAGCAAGGACATGGCCAAGGCTTCTTGCGAACCTTGCACGTCGGCTTTGACAATGATGGGCAGAGTTTTGACTTCGCCCGCACTGATATCGGTAAACATGTTTTCCAACTTGGCGGCTTGTTGCTTGGCCAACTTGGTATTGCGGAACTTGCCTGCACGGTATGTGGCAATTTCACGGGCGCGTCGTTCGTCACTGAGCACCATGAATTCATCACCTGCCTGAGGGACTTCGGTCAGACCTTGAATTTCAACAGGAATGGAGGGGCCTGCAGATTTGATAGCCTTGCCGTTTTCATCCAACATGGCGCGAACACGGCCAAATGTTTGACCCGCCAACACCACATCGCCTGTCGACAAAGTGCCAGACTGAACAAGAATGGTAGCTACAGGACCACGGCCTTTGTCCAAACGCGCTTCAATGACCAAGCCTTTAGCGGCTGCATCCACAGGCGCTCTTAGCTCAAGCACCTCGGCTTGCAGCAAGACTTGTTCTAGCAAAGTATCGATGCCAGCACCCGTTTTAGCTGAGACGCCAACGAAAGGTGAATCACCACCGAATTCTTCAGGCACCACTTCTTCTGCCACCAACTCGCCTTTGACGCGGTCGAGATTAGCATCAGGCTTGTCAATTTTATTAATGGCCACAACAATGGGAACACCTGCAGCTTTGGCGTGCTTGATAGCTTCCTTGGTCTGCGGCATCACACCGTCATCGGCTGCCACCACCAAAATCACAATGTCCGTTGCTTGAGCACCGCGAGCACGCATGGCTGTAAAAGCCTCGTGGCCTGGCGTGTCGAGGAATGACACCATGCCACGCGCTGTTTCAACGTGGTAGGCGCCAATGTGCTGGGTAATGCCACCGGCCTCGCCGGAAGCCACTTTGGCTCGGCGAATATAGTCAAGCAGCGAAGTTTTACCATGGTCGACGTGACCCATGACGGTTACCACTGGAGCGCGCGGTAACAAAGGCGCATCACTCAATGAAACTTCGTCATCGGTAAAAGCTTCAGGATCGTCCAGTGCCGCTATCACGGCTTTATGTCCCAGTTCTTCCACCAAAATCATGGCGGTATCTTGGTCCAAAGGCTGATTGATCGTGACCATCTGTCCCAATTTCATGAGAACCTTGATGACTTCAGACGCTTTGACAGCCATCTTATGAGCCAATTCAGCCACCGTGATGGTTTCAGGGACGTGCACTTCGATGACGCGCGCTTCCACCGGAGCGGCTTGCACATGTTCTTCGCGATCGCGTTCATTGCCGCGTCGGTTTTTAGGGCCGCCGCGCCAATTGTTTCGACCTACTCCACCGCTGGTATCACCGCGGGTTGGAATGGCTTTTTTCTTCGTAGCAGGATCGCCCGCCCAGCTGGACGAAAGCTTGGCAGACTTAACTTCTTTGTTGCCACCTGGTGCGGCATCTTTGGGGTCAGTAACGGCGGGTACACGTTTGCTGGTAGCACCCGGCGCTTGGGCGGGTTTGTGCAAAGTACCTTTTGCAGCTTTGACATCAGGCTTGGGCGCTTCTTTAGGCGGCGCTTTTTTAGCCGGCCCACTCATCATGGCGCGAATGGCTTCTGCTTCAGCCAGAGCCTTGTTGCGTCGCTTATTTAAATCCAGTTCACGGGCAGCTTCATCGGCCACAACAGCTTTGGCATCGGCGTCAGCTTGATCCTCAGTCGCTTTTTTCTTCGCAGCTTTAGTGGCCTTGACCAAGGCTTCTGCATTGACGCGTTCGTTTTCAGCCGAAATCGCAATGGAGGGATCTACGGGCTTTGAAGCCGCATTGATGCTGTCGGCTTCGTGTTGAGCGGCGGCAGCTTTTGCACTGCGAATCGCAGCCACGCCAGCGGCTGTTTCTTCAGCAGTGGGTCCGTCTGATGCATCAGCCGTGTCATTTGCTTTTGCGGCTTCGCGCTTGGCTTGTTCTTTGGCTTCACGCTCACGGCGCTTGTCTGCCAGTTCTTCTTCCTGTCGGCGAAGCAACTCTGCCTGGCTACGCGCTTCTTCTTCACGCTTAGCCAATTCGGCATGATCAATGAAAGGCACTGATGCCTCAGGTATGACAGCTGAGCCAGCATCGACATCGTCATCGCGTTTGATGAACGTTCGTTTTTTACGAACTTCAACTTGAATGGTGCGAGCTTTACCCGTGGCATCGGCTTGCTTAATTTCACTGGTAGATTTTTTTACCAATGTGATTTTTTTACGCTCAGCCGTGGCGGTGCCATGGCTGGCTTGCAAGTAGGTCAAGAGCTTTTGCTTGTCAGCTTCAGACAGCGCATCATCTGCAGCTGTCTTATTGACACCTGCTGAGCGCAATTGCTCAAGCAAGGTATCGGGTGATTTTTTAAGTTCGCTAGCGAACTCGGCGACAGTGTTACTGGACATATGGGGTTCTAGCCTCCTTGAGATTAGGCCTGACCAGTGAACCAATGTTCACGGGCTTTCATGATCAGGGCGGTGGCTTCACCATCGGTTTGTCCGGTGATGTCGGTGAGTTCGTCAGTGGCCAAGTCTGCCAAATCGTCGCGTGTATTGACACCGGCTTCCACCAGCTTAATGATCAGTTCAGGGGTGAGGCCCTCTAAATCACGGAGGTCTTGAGAAACTTCATCAACGCTCTCTTCACGCACAATTTCAAGTGTGAGCAAAGCGTCTTTGGCGCGGGTGCGCAATTCAGTCACGGTGTCTTCGTCAAAGCTTTCAATTTCCAACATTTCTTGGATAGGCACATAGGCCACTTCTTCCAAGCTGGTGAAGCCTTCTTCAATGAGGATGTCGGCAATTTCTTGGTCCACATCAAGTTTTTCCATGAACAAAGCACGGATGCCTGTGGTTTCTTCGGCTTGTTTTTGCGCTGACTCTGCAGCATCCATGATGTTGATTTTCCAACCGGTAAGGTCAGAGGCCAAACGCACGTTTTGTCCACCACGACCAATGGCAATGGCCAAGTTTTCTTCGTCAACCACCACATCCATGGCGTGTTTTTCTTCGTCCACCACAATGGATTGAACATTGGCAGGCGCCAAGGCACCAATCACAAACTGAGCTGGATCTTCGCTCCAAAGCACGATGTCCACACGCTCGCCAGCCAATTCATTGGTTACGCCATTGACGCGTGTTCCGCGAACACCAACGCAAGTGCCAATAGGGTCAACGCGCTTGTCATGCGACAAAACGGCAATCTTGGCGCGTGATCCGGGATCGCGAGCGCAAGATTTAATTTCCAACAAGCCTTGTTCAATTTCTGGCACTTCCTGACGGAACAATTCAATCATGAACTCAGGGGATGAACGCGACAAGATAATGGGCGCGCCTCTCAGTGTGAGGTCAACTTCCATGATCATGGCGCGAACACGGTCGCCATTGCGTAAATTTTCTTTGGGAATCATCTCATTGCGGCGCAGGCGGCCTTCAACGCGGCCCGCTTCAACAATGATGTCGCCTTTGTCCATTCGCTTGACGGTACCCACCAAAATTTTCTCACCACGCGCCATGAATTCATTGAGCAGCATCTCACGCTCGGCATCGCGAATCTTTTGCAAGATCACTTGCTTGGCCGCCATGGCGCCAATGCGTCCAATGGGTAATGACTCAACACTCTCTTCGATGTATTCGTCAACCTCAATGTCAGAAATTTGTTCGACGGCTTCGAACAACAAAATTTCTTGATCAGGCAATTGCAAACCGGCTTCATCAGGAACCACATGCCAACGGCGGAAAGTTTCGTAGTTGCCGCTGTCGCGGTCAATGGCGACACGAATGTCAACATCGCCTTCGTACAGTTTTTTAGTGGCTTGCGCCAAGGCGGATTCAACGGCACCAAACACGATGTCACGTTCCACGTTCTTTTCACGTGAGATGGCTTCTACCAACATCAAAAGTTCGCGATTCATGTTATTTCTCTCCTAAGTCTATTTTGGGCTTGCGGCCCTTGAAATCAACCACAGGCGCTAGACGCGCCTCTCTTAATTCTTCCAGCCTGAATCCCAGCACTTGCATGGGCACAGGGGGGCGTTTTTTACTGACACGTGCACCGGGCTTGGGCTCTGGCGCATCAGACCACGCGATTTGCCAAGTGTTTTCAGCCTCGGCCTTTTCCAGCATGCCCCGAAATTTCTTCCTCGAGGCATGAACCAATCCTGCAGCAGCCTCTCCCATGGGGGCTTTGAGCGTGATATCTACCAGGTCGCCTTCAAAACGGGCCAGATCGCGATCATTGCGCAAAGGCCGATCAATGCCGGGCGATGACACTTCCAGGCGTCGGTACTCAACGCCATCGACCTCTAAGGCAAACATCAACTGACGATTGACTTTTTCGCAATCTTCAACGGTGACCAAAGGAATCTCGAGCCTGTTGATGCCTTCTTGCCATGGGTTGTCGATGGTGATGCGCAGAAGTCCACCGGCAGAGCGTTCAATCTCTACCAGTTCATAGCCTAAGCCGGCCACGGTTTCTTCCACAATCTGCTGCATTGCCACGCGAAATAAGCCTTTTCTAAATGTGTTTGTCCATCTTTTGAACCCAAACCAATGAGAGGTAAAAACCCTGCTCACTAATCGATCGGCCAAAAAAAACGGGCGGTGTGAACCCGCCCGTTTGGTCGTGAAGCAAGCATTCTAATCTATAAATCCTTGATTTGGAACGAAATTGTTGGAAAAAAGCGCCAAATTAGGCCAGCGCTTGGTTCAGTTTGGGCACAGCAGAAAGCAAGGTTTTTGTGTAAGGATCTTGAGGATGGTTCAAAATTTGAGAAGCATCCCCCATTTCGACAATTTCACCGGCATGCATCACGGCCACTTTGTCGGCCAAATAGGCCACCACGCCAATGTTGTGAGTGACAAAAAGGTAGCTCACCCCCAAGGAATCCTGTAGCTCTCTCAGTAAATTAAGAATTTGGGCTTGAACCGAAACATCCAAAGCCGATGTGGGCTCATCACAAACAATGAGGCTGGGCTTGACAGCCAAAGCCCTGGCAATAGCTATACGTTGCCTTTGGCCCCCAGAAAACTCATGAGGATACCGATCGAGGGCGTCAGTCCTCAGGCCCACTTGGTCCATCAATTCTTTCAAGTCGGCACGCCGTTGTTCGATAGACCATTCCGGATGCAGACTTTTCATGCCCTCCTCCAAAATTTCCTGAACACGCATGCGGGGGTTAAGTGATGCAAACGGATTTTGGAAAATGATTTGCAGTTGCCGCCGAGATTCCTGCAGTGCAGCACCTTTTAAATGAAACAAGTCCTTGCTCAGAAGATGTGCGCTTCCGACCACTTTGGTTTGAGGCGTTAGCAACTGTAGGAGTCCCTTTCCGATGGTTGTTTTGCCACAGCCAGACTCTCCTACCAATGCCAAAGTTTGTCCTTTTTGAATGTCAAAACTGACATTCTTAACTGCTTGAAAAGTTTGCCGCCCGCCAAAGACACCGCCGCCGATCGAGTAAGTTACGGATAAATTTTTCACCGACAACAACAAGGAATAATCTGTTGCGCTGGCCTGAGCCCTGTCAATTAAAGGGGGCAAACTGACGGAATTCAAACTGGCATCGTTGACTAAAACACAACGGACGTGATGCGATTCAGAGAGCCCCGTCATGGCCACAGATTTTGCGACACAAGCTTCGGTTTGATAGGGGCAACGTGGTGCAAATCGACAACCTTTAAATGCTTGCGTCAAAGGTGGGACCGTGCCATGAATAGCCGCCAATTGCCTGCCGCGCAAATCCTCCCCCGGTAAGGCTTGTAGCAACAACTTGGCATAGGGATGGGACGGCCGCAGAAAAAAATCAGCAGCACAAGCCACTTCCACAATTTGTCCTGCATACATCAAGGCGACTTGGTCGGCCATGCCGCTCACCACAGCCAAGTCGTGAGTGATGAGCAGGATCGCCATTCCGCGCTCTTTTTGCAGGCTTTTGAGCAAGCCCAGAATTTGCGCTTGAATGGTGACATCTAATGCTGTGGTAGGTTCGTCTGCAATCAATAAATCAGGTTCTGCCGCCAGTGCAATGGCGATCATCACTCGTTGCAATTGCCCACCTGACATCTCAAATGGGTAGCTACCCATGCGCCTCTCGGGCTCGGACAATCCAACTTTCCTTAACCACTCAAGTGCGCACGCATGGGAGGCTTGACCTCTTAAGGAGGTATGTTCGTGAATCACTTCCAAAATCTGATCACCCACCGTCATCACAGGGTTTAAGCTAGTGGAGGGTTCTTGAAAAATGATGGAAATGCGGCGACCACGAATGGTTCGCATTTGGTTTTCACTCAATTGAAAAATATCTACATCGCTCAAATTAACTTGACCACTTTGAATCACGCCGTTGTCTGGCAATAAACGGAGTAACGAGAGTGCCGTCATGGATTTTCCGCAACCTGACTCACCAACCAAAGCAAAGGTTTGACCCTTGTTCAGTGTCATGTTGAGCGCATCGACAGCCCGCGCCATGCCCACTTCTGTTTGCAGGTCGACGACCAAATTTTTAACATTCAACTGTTGACTCATGCTGCTACCTCTTGGGAGTTGGGTGACGCAGGGCCCGCACTGAGCAATCGGGTTCGAGGATCAAAAGCATCACGAACAGCATCCGCTAATAAGTTAGCACTGAGCACAATCAAAAACATAAAACCAAATGCTGTGGTCAGAGTCCACCACACCAAGGGCGTTGCGGCCAGTTCAGCGCGGGCCGTGTTGATCATCACACCGAAGCTGGCTGTTTTAGGGTCGACGCCCACCCCCACATAAGACAATACAGCCTCTGCCAGGACGAAACTTGAAAATTGCATGACTGTGTTGATCAACACCAGGTGCATCAAATTGGGCACGATATGTCGCCACAAAACACGCGGTGTTGACACCCCGAAGGCGCGGGCGGATTGAATGTACTCAAGCTCGCGAAGCTTCAAGGTTTCGCCTCTGACCAAACGGCACAGCCCTGTGAAAGACGTGATACCTAAGATGAGACAAAGAAAAAACAAGCGAGCATCCGCACGCTCTAAGGAGGTTTCAAAAACGCCTTGATTCTTGTCAATGAAAACTTGTAGCAACAAAACAGATGCTGCAATCAGCAACACATCGGGTATGGAGGCCAACAAGGTGTAAATGTATTGAATGACCTCATCCACCCAACCGCGCAAATACCCTGCTGTAACGCCTAACAAAAGCGCCAATGGCAAAACGACCAGCGTGGTTAAACCACCTATGACCAATGCCGTGCGAACGCTTTTCAACGCGAAGACCAATACCGAATTGCCTGTTTTGTCAGTACCAAAGACATGATATCCCTCAGACAACATGACAATCCAAGAAATGGCCAAAACCATGAGTGCGAAAGTGATGGCCATGGAACGCCAAGGCCACGCTGTTTGACCTTGTTTGAATGTTGACAAGACAATGGCCAGCGACTTCCCTGTTGTGATGCTTGCAAAGATCACCCCCCCAACCAGCGTCAAAAGAACGATGAGTGACCCCCAACCTAACGCAATCCAACTGCGATCAGAAACATCAGCAGACAACTCAAGTGAGGGATCTTTGAGGTGTTTACCGCCATGCATAAGCCGAGGGTAGTCACGAACAGATGCACCATCTTTTTCAAAAGTTTCTTTCCTAAAAGCCACCGCTGCTAGAGGCTCTGAGTAGCTCCTTTCTCTAGCACTTTCAATCGGTTTCAGCACTTTGTCCAGAACCGAATTGGCTTCTGAAGCATATTGAACAGTCTGGCCAGTGGAACTGGGTAAAGCTTCGCGAAAGTGAATTGAATCTGCGAGGGCAACCAGCAAAAAGAATCCCAAAATCATACTGCTGACCATCGCGACAGGACGGTGCATGGCCAAACGCCAATTGGCTCTTAAATGTCGATCGGATCGAACTTGCCAAATGTACCAAAGTACAAAAAGCAAAATAGCAAATACAAAAATATCTGTAATTAAAAATACAGGTTGCATGATGTTCCTACTGCAAACGAATGCGTGGATCAGCCAGGGTGTAGCTGATGTCGGTCAGTATTAAGCCCACAATGTACAGAAAGGAACCTATGAAAACCATGGCACGCACAATGGCAAAGTCCTGTCCGGAAATGGCCTCAATTAAATAACTACCCAAACCAGGAATAGCGAAGAACGATTCAGTAATCAGGCTGCCCATGAACAACAAAGGAATGACAGCGACTGAGGCGCTCAGAATGGGAATGAGTGCATTTCGGAAAACGTGATTGAAAAGTACTCTGGCTTCAGACAATCCTTTTGATCGGGCGGTTCGCACATAGTCTTTGCCTATCTCTTCCATGAACAAGGTTCTGTTAAATCGAACCTCTCCGCCCAGTCTGGCGAAAATGCCGACAGCAATCGGTAAGGCCAAAAACCGCCATGCTTCCAAGCCCGGTGCAAATCCTGACACGGGCATTAATTGCAAAACTCTGGAAAACATAAACTGCCCCACCACAATGAAAAAGAGTGAGGAGATTGACATGAAGACGACACACAGGAAAGTGCCCCAAAAGTCCAAATAAGTTGCCCTGAAAAAAGCGAGGCCTAAAGCAAGAACGATAGAAACGCCCAACCCAACCACAAAGGTGGGTAAAGCCAAAGCGATGGAGGGTCCTGCTCGCCTCACAATTTCAGAGGCGATGTCGCGCCCACTGTCTGCCCGTCCAAAATCAAAGGCAAACATGCGCAAGGAGCTGTCTAAAAATAAGGTATTGGTCAACTGTGAGACGCCCTGTTCTTTTTCATTGAAGAACAAAGGTCTGTCATAACCACGTTCCGTCTTCCATTTTTCTATGGCATCAGGTGTTACACGTTTGCCACCCAATTGCATTCGCGCCATGTCATCGGGCGTGTTGACTTTAAAAAACAAGACAAAGGTGAGTAAATTAATGCCCACAAGAATGGCAAAGCCGTAGGCCAGTTTGCGAGATAAAAATCTAAACATCACCGATCCCTTTGTGATTGAACAGTGGCTTGAACTGCACGTTGCGATTGACGTCTGCGCAATGCTTTCCATGCGGGCCACGAAATAGCCAACAAAATCATAGGTAAGACCACCAAGGGCCACCAAATAGCTTGGTTCCACTCTTTAATTTTGCGCGTACGCAAGGGTGCATCTATTCTCAAATAAGGCAAACTGTCACGAATGATGTTGGAAGGTTTCCCATTTCCTACCCATTGATGATAGGCACCGCCGAACTCTTCAGACCAGCCGAAAAGCATGGGCATTTCGTCTTGCATGATGGCTACCATTCGACCAATCATGGCTGCGCGCTCTGGCGTATCTTCCAGGTCTTTCATGCGATCGAACAATTGATCGTATTCAGGGTGAGTGAAATTGCTGGCGTTTTCACCATCGAATTTCGCCTTGGAATTAGGTCCATAAAGGAGGAATAAGAAATTCTCAGGATCTGGATAATCTGCTAACCAACCCCAGAAAAAGAATTGCGCAGAGCCCTTTCTCATCTTGTCTTGAAAACGGTTGTAATCTGTGTTTCGAATTTCAATTTGAATATTAAGCTTTGCAAATTGCTTGGATACCCAGTCTAAGCGCGCCTTATAACCTGGCCCGACACCCTGCGCGTCGTAATTCAGAATAAGGGGTTGTCCCGTTTTAAAATCACGACCATTTGGGTAGCCCGCTTCTGCTAATAATTTTTGGGCTACCTCAATCGACTTTCGTTTGAACTTGTCATCAGGCATTTGATCGTAAACAACGGGATTGTTCTTGGACAAATCGTTGCCAAATAAACCGGGCACCACCACGCTGTGATTCACTTTTGCGCGATCGTCTTCAAAAATCGAGACATACTCTTCAAAGTCAAAAGCGATGGCCAATGCTTGCCGCAATTTTTTATTCCGGATACGGTCTTCTGGCGTTTTCCCGAGACCCACTACAGGGTCAAGCCAATTGAAACCAAAGTGCCAAAAGCCCACTTGGATGGTGCTGGGTAATTGAATTTTTCGGTCTAGCAATTCTTTGGCGCGTCCCGTACCGTCTTGAATGGAAACTTGATAACCAATTCCGGGTTCGCCGCGTTCCAATTTGGGAATGTCGTAGTAGCCTTGAATAAATTTGGTGACAACAGCGGTTTCTTCCTTTTCAATGACAGACACTACTTTGTCGACAAAAGGCGTTTTTTGACCGCAGTCTTTCAACAAACCTTTTTCTTTGTCGCTGGCCTCTCCTTCACAGGGGTAAGGTACACCGCGATAGTTCGGATTACGAACCAATTCCATGCGGGCGTTTGGAATGTATTCAGTCAACATGTAGGGGCCTGTACCCACTGGCCATGTATCTGAATTTAAGTTTTGACGGGCCATGCCGGCTTGTGAATAAAACGCATCGACTTCCCATGGAATGGGTGCAAAGAACGTCATGGCCAGCCAATATTTAAATTGAGGGTACTTACCCACAACACGAATCCTCAATGTGTGGGAATCAATCACCTCGACACCAGACAAAACATGCTCCCGAAAATCGAGCCAAGGCAAATGACCAAAAGGACCTACTTCTCTGGCTGATTTACCTTCTTTTAATTTTTCATTGAACCCTTTGATTAGTTTGCCGTAATCGCCAAGGCCTACAATTTTTTCAGATAAAAATCCATACGAAGGTGATTTAATACGCGGATTGGCCAAACGTTTGATGGCGTAGGCGTAGTCTTCAGCTAGCAATTCGCGTGTACCCATGTGCTCAAAATCATAAGGTCGTCGTTTGCCTTCAAATTCAGATTCTTTCAAAGTCAAATAACGGTATTCACCTTTCTCCGATTTTGCAAAAGCGGGATGAGGCTGATACAAAATGCCTTTTTCAATTTTCAGTTCAAAAACACTTTCCGCAATTTGCTCCGCTGGCGTTTGAACGGAAAGGGTTTTGCCATCTTTGCTCAAAAACTTGACCGATGGCATTTCTGTCAAAGTGCGAGGAATCAATTCATAGGGACGTTTCAGGTAGTGATATTTGAGTGGCGGTTCGTAAACGGCGTAAGTCCAAGGTGTTTCATTGTTACTGTAAGAAGAAGTTGAGTCCAAATATTTGGGAGACTCTTGGTAAGAACTGAAAAGGACATTTTCAGCCAACAAAGCCTTTGGAACGGGTTCATTGGAGACGCCGCCACAACCGGCAAGTACCAATACGAAAAAATACCCAAACATCCGCAGGAGAGAAAAGCTTTGCATACGAAACATAGTAATTAACTTATAGAGATATTTCACTCTATCGCAAGTTGCATGAACAAAGAAATAAATACTAAAAAAAAACGCCTCGTTAACGAGGCGTTTAGATGAAATTTTTTCTAAATTTAGAAAGTGTATTCGTCTGGCCTGACCCCTGCGTTGAAGCCTGCCGATGCTTACGCCCATATTGCGCACCGCAAAACTGAATGTGTGGAAATTGACCAATTGGAAGGGCGCTTTACAGTGGGTTTGGTAACGCCCTATCCGCCCGGTATTCCGCAGTTGATTCCGGGTGAAGTGTTCAACAAAAAGATTGTCGATTACCTCAAATTCTCACGTGAGTTCAACGCCCAATGCCCCGGCTTTGAGACCGATATTCACGGCTTGGTGGAAGAGGTTGGAGAAGATGGTGTAAAGCGGTATTTCGCGGATTGCGTGAGGGCTTGATCATTTGAAATGAGCGTTGATAAAAAACAAAAGCCCCAAAATCGGGGGCTTTTGTTCTGTGACACCTCCAAAGAGAGGTGTTTTCAAACCACAGGTCTAGATCTTAGAACTTGTAATCATAGTAAGCGGAGATCCGAGCAGAGCGCGGTGCTGTGTAGGCGAGAGGCGTGCTGTAAAGCGCACGGAGGGATGTTCCGGAGTTGAAGCGCTCTTCGATGACTTCAATCGATTGGCGGTTGAGCACGTTAAACACATCCAATTTCAAGGTCAGGCCCTTGAGGCTTGCAGGCTGGTATGCCACGTTCAGGTCCAGCTTGGCTGTGTATGGCAGTTCACCTTGGGAGCCACGTGGTGTTGCCACGCCACCGCAGTAAAAGTACGCAGAGCCGTAGCCAGAGTAGTTGGTCACAGCGTTGGGGTTGGTCGAGCCAACCGCATCAGGCGCGTTACCAATACAGTTACGTGGACGGCCAGAAGCCAAAGCCACGTTAGCACCAAAGCCCCACTCCGGGTCGGCTTGGTAGTAACCAAACATCTTCAATTGGTGTTTGCGGTGGTTCGGGAGCAAACCAACTGCGTTTTTGGAAAACTCTGGAAAGTCAAAAGCCTGAGTTGTCGCGACATCCGCTTGGCCTATGTCCGACAGCAACTGGCCTTCAGTATTGCCATAGTTCCGTGAGAAGGTGTAGTTAACTTTGCCATACCACTTCCCGTCAAATGGATGCTCAGCAAAGAGGTCAAGTGCCTGGTAAATGCGTTTGACTTTGTCAAAACCCAAATCTTTTGCAGACAAATCGACACGATGCAAGCCTTTGCCATCACCGTAATCCATCATGAAGCTGTTGGCAACACCAGGATTGAACAATGCGCAGTTATAGCCAGCCCAATTTGATGAGTTGACGCCGTTACGGTCCGCCCAAGCTTGGAATGGGCGGTCGTCACAATGGTCGTCAATAGCAGAACGTAGCATGCGGTAGGTGAATTTTCCGCCTATATTCAAGCCCTTGTTGACAGCCCGTTCAAAGCCCATCGCCAGTTCATCCTGGTAGTTGCCATTCATGTTGAGTGCGGCAACAGTCTGCGGATCCTTGGATTGACCAAATTCATTATTGGAAGAATAAACTGCACTGATCGGCGTCAGGCCAGTGGGCTGTCCATTGGCGTCAACCCCCGTGTAAACAAAGTTTTGTTTGGTGTACAGAGATGCGCCAGCTGCACGCACAGCGACGTTGGTGGGCAATGGCACGTGGTAACGACCTGCGTTACCGAAAAGCTTCAGAGTCTGGTCGCCCAAGGCGTCAAATGTGGCCCCTAAACGAGGCGCGATTTGGGTGGGCAGATTGATGTAGGACTTGCCATCACCATTTTTGTTGTTAAAGCTTTCGTTACGCAGACCCAAGGACAAGAGCAATTTATTGTTGACTTGCCAACGGTCTTCGATGTACTGAGCAGTTTGTTCGACGGAGGGTGTCGACAAGCTGTTTACATACACCTTCTGGGCGTAATAGCCTTGTGCGCCATAGGGGTTGTTGACGGTCACGCTGTTGGCTGCAGCATATTTGCCATCGATCAATTCTTGAGGCGCACTGGATTTGAAGTATTCCCACCGGTATCCGCCGGCGAGGCCGCTGCCGGCAAGAGAGTTGATGGTATTTTTGTCCACACCGACGCGCAATGAGTGTTGCTGGTTGAGCTTGTACTCCAAGTCAAAGCGCATTCCTTTGTTATTGTCGACTGCACCGGGGACCAGTAAGTTGCCGGAGATGTTTTGGGGCTTGGAGTAGGGACCAAGGCCGGGCACTTCGTTGGTTGAGTCCGAGAAAATCTGCGGCAATGAGGGGTTGTAACCCACAGGGTTCTGTTGGTGCGGGCTCTTGGTTTGACCCAGAACTGCCGTGAAGGTCAGGTCCTTGGTGAAGTAGCCGGTGTACTTCAGGATATCGGCTTCGGAACCTTGCTGAGAGGCTACAGGAGTAGGACCCCAGTTCACATAGGTTTGACCGCCATTTTGAACATTGGTTCTTTGCAAAGTCTTGTAGTCAAAGCCAAAATATTTGCGTGCGGACGTGTACTTGTCGGTCAGACGCGTGTATTCCAAATGATGGTCATCGGAAATGTTCCAGTCTAATTTCAACAGAGAGCGTGGAACCTCAGTCGAGATTTCTTGCCATGAGGAAGACTGTGTTGCCGCAGAAGCTGTGTAGGTAGCCGATGAATTGCCTGAACGGATACCACTGGAATTGGTAGTGGCGCGTTCACCGGAGTAATAAATGAAGAGTTTGTCCTTGATGATCGGACCACTGAAATAGCCTGTCGTGGTGGACGAATCGATGACATTTTGCTGGTTGTACACATACAGCTTGTTCGCGAGTGTCGTACCGTTGTCGGCATAGTACTGATTCTTGCCTGTAGCGCGATATATATCTGGACTCCAGGTGATGCCACCACCAGCCTTGAACTCATTGGAGCCACTCTTGGTAATTATGTTGACCACGCCGCCCGTGGAGCGGCCGAATTCAGCACCATAACCGCCTGTAAGGACTTGTGCCTGCGCGATGGAGTTGAAGGGCAGTTGCGAGAACCCCACTTGTGTCAATGAATTGGTGACTGGGAAGCCGTTGATGTAGTAAGCGTTTTCGGATGCGCTAGAGCCACCAAAGCTGGGGGCGTTTGAGCCGCCATAGCGAGCGTCACCGCTGGTTGTGTTGGGTGCCAGCTGAATGATGGCCCCCACGCTGTTTGCCACTGGAATGCGTTGCAGCTCCTTGGCTGTGAAAATGGTTGTGGAGCCCATTTCCATCATGTCTAATTTTTTGGCGGTTTGTGAACCTGTCACCACGACGGTGTCAGCAAAAGAAATTTCAGTACCCTGTCCGATACGGACTTGGACATCAGGATTGCTGTTGACAAGCTTGCCATCTTTCAGAACCTGCACAGAGTAGCTGCCGACTGGTAGGGCGCCAAGGCTGAAGCGGCCAGAGCTGTCAAGGTTCATAGAACGTTTGAAGCCGGTTTCTGTGTTTGTTAAAACCAACGTGCTGCCAGAGGCGGCCGAACCGTAAACGGTACCTGTAGCGTTGGATTGGGCGAAGGATGTGCCAATCGTGCCCACGCTGATCAATGCTGTTCCAAATGCAACATTCAAAGCATGGTTGAGAAATTTTTGTTTGAACAGAGATGTTCGTTTTGAATTTAGCAATTTCACTCCTTTATTTGCAATTCGAGACTTTATTAAACCCATTTATGTCAAAGTTGTGAAATGAAAATTTGAAAATGTTGTTTTATTATGACAATAAAAGTACATCACCCCACCACCACCAACTGTCGTGTTAACGACACAGGATCTCCACGACAAGCCACGAGCACGGTTAACCTGCTGAAACCAAACCCGCAAATGTAATTTGTGCATAGAAAGCATTTCAAGCAACCCAAGGTCTGAAACTTTATTCAAAAGCTCTAAGGAAGGTCTGCAAAAGTCGTTTCTAAGAATTCGTCACCCAATTAAATCAATGGCTTACGAGTTATTTATTGGCGAAAGATTGAGTTTTGCAGAGGTTTCCGAACAATCTAACCCAATCGTTTGCTATAAATTTTGGCTCAGGCTCTTTAGCTCAATCTAGACGAATAAGACTGACCGCTTACCACATTGTTAATGAGCCCAATCATTTCACTCTCCTTTGATTTTTGTTACCGTTAGATTCTGACAAAAATATGAAAAATGTCATCCCCATTTTTTTTAAATTTTGCGCACTTAAAAGTTGTTGCTAATTTAATACAAAATTTATGGTAAACCCTGTGAAAAAATTTTTTTTTTGTAGTGGGGTGGCGCCCCGTCAAGGTCTACGCTGCAACATAAGCTCGAACCAAACTAAAATCAATCTATAGAAAATCCACCCATTACCTGACTAAAGCCACCGTCCACGTACAGAATCTCAGCCGAAATACCCGATGCCAATGAACTCATCAAGAAAGATGCAGCTTTTCCAACATCTTCTATGGTCACATTGCGTCGAATAGGCGAAGTTGTCTCAACCACACTCAATATTTTGCCAAAACCTTTAATGCCACTTGCCGCGAGAGTTTTTATAGGCCCGGCACTGATGCCATTGACTCTGATTCCCTTTGGGCCTAATGAGTCAGCTAAGTAACGAACCGACGCCTCCAAAGAAGCCTTTGCTAAACCCATGGTGTTATAGCTTGGGACGACTCGTAGCGAACCCAAATATGTCAGGGTTAACAAAGCAGCATCATTGTTCAAGTAAGGCAGTGCTGCCTTGGCCATGGCTGGAAAGCTATAGGCGCTGATGTCATGCGCAATTTTGAATGATTCACGGTTCAACCCATCCAAAAAATCACCTGCGATGGCTTCTCGAGGTGCAAAACCTATGCTGTGAACAAAACCATCAAACTTTGGCCAATGCACGGACAAGTCTTGAAACATTTTTTCAATCTGCAGATCATCACCAACATCGCAGTCAAAAATCAAATTCGAATTGAACTCAGCAGCGAATTCAGTAATCCGGTTCTTAAACCGGTCGCCGACATAACTAAAAGCCAGTTCTGCCCCATTATCGTGACAAGCTTTTGCAATGCCATATGCAATGGAACGACTTGAAAGCAACCCAGTTAAAAGGATTTTTTTACCCGATAAAAAGCTCATAGTAATTTCTCAAAAAACTCTTCAATTAAATTAATTAACGGCAACGCAATCCGCAAAATAACCTATAACCCCATCAGCACCCTTCTCTTCAACCAAGCCATGAATGTCGGTCTCAAAACCTGGACACTGCAAATTGAATTTCCTTGAGAACTTCAAGTAATCAACAATCTTCTTGTTGAACACTTCGCCTGGTACCAGCAAAGGAATGCCTGGTGGGTAAGGCGTGACAAGCCCAACGGTAATGCGGCCTTCTAACGAATCAATTGAAACTCGCTCAGTTTGCCGGCGAGCAATTTGTGCATATGCGTCAGCTGGCGTCATTGCGGGTGTAAGTTCTGACAAATACATTTCTGTGGTCAGGCGTGCCACGTCATATTTGGCGTACAAAGTGTGAATGTGCTGGCATAAATCGCGAAGCCCCATTCGCTCATACTTGGGTTGCTTTTGGCAGAACTCAGGCATGATGCGCCACATGGGTTGGTTGCGATCGTAGTCGTCTTTGAACTGTTGCAAAGCCGTTAGCAAAGAGTTCCATCGGCCTTTGGTAATGCCAATCGTAAACATGATGAAGAAACTGTACAGGCCTGTTTTTTCAACCACCACGCCATGTTCAGTCAGGAACTTGGTTAGCACAGAGGCTGGCATCCCTGTTTTGTCAAACTTGCCATCCAAATTAAGACCCGGCGTGACGATGGTGGCCTTGATGGGGTCTAGCATGTTGAAGCCATCGACCATTTGACCAAATCCGTGCCACTTGCTGCCCTTCTTGCGTGAATCACTTCGAATGATCCAGTCTTCTGATCGCCCAATGCCTTCATCGACCAAATTCTCAGGACCCCAAACCTTAAACCACCAATCTTTGCCGTATTCGGCATCCACCTTGCGCATGGCGCGTCTAAAGTCCAAGGCCTCAGCAATACTTTCCTCCACCAAAGCAGTGCCACCGGGTGGCTCCATCATCGCGGCGGCCACGTCGCAACTGGCAATGATGCTGTACTGCGGGCTGGTGCTGGTGTGCATCAAATAGGCTTCATTGAAAAGGTGCCTGTCCAACTTGGTATTTTGAGAATCTTGAATGAGCACATGACTGGCTTGACTAATGCCAGCCAATAATTTGTGAATGGACTGAGTGGAATACACCACAGAGTTCTTTGGCCGCGCACGCTTTTTGCCCATAGCATGGTAGGTGCCATAAAAAGGATGAAAGGCTGCGTGCGGTAACCAAGCTTCGTCAAAGTGAAGATTTTCAACATACCCATCAAGCATGCCTTTGATGGTTTCGGTGTTGTACAACACCCCGTCATAGGTGGATTGCGTCAGGGTCATCACACGGGGTTTCACCTTCTTTGCGTCAACGCCTTTGAGCAAGGGATTGGCCTTGATCTTGGCTTGAATGTTGGCTACTTCAAATTCGCTTTGGGGTATGGGGCCAATGATGCCGTAGTGGTTGCGCGTGGGCTTTAAGAAAACTGGAATGGCGCCCGTCATGATGATGGCGTGCAAAATAGATTTATGGCAGTTGCGATCAACCACCACCACATCACCGGGCGCAACGGTGTGATGCCAAACTATTTTGTTGGAGGTGCTGGTGCCGTTGGTGACAAAGAAACAGTGATCGGCATTGAAGATTCGAGCTGCATTGCGCTCACTTTCACCAATGGCGCCGTTGTGATCCAAAAGTTGGCCCAACTCTTCCACCGCATTGCAAACGTCTGCTCGCAACATGTTTTCGCCGTAAAACTGGTGATACATCTGACCCACAGGACTCTTCAAGAAAGCCACGCCTCCCGAATGTCCCGGGCAATGCCATGAATAAGAGCCATCTTCTGCGTAGTCAAGAAGCGCTTTAAAGAATGGGGGCTGCACACCTTCCAAATAGCTCTTGGCTTCGCGGATGATGTGACGAGACACAAACTCAGGTGTGTCTTCAAACATGTGAATGAAGCCATGCAGTTCACGCAGAATGTCGTTGGGAATATGACGCGATGTTTTGGTTTCGCCATAGATGTAGATGGGTACATCGGCATTTTTACGGCGCACTTCTTCTATAAAGGCTCTCAAACTCAAAACAGCGGGGTCAAGGTCTGGTCCGGGTGTGAACTCCTCATCGTCAATGGACAAGATAAAAGCACTCGCTCGCGATTGCTGTTGCGCAAATTGAGAAAGGTCTCCGTAACTGGTTACACCCAAAACCTCAAAACCTTCAGTTTCGATGGCTTGTGCCAAAGCGCGAATACCCAAACCTGAGGTGTTCTCAGAACGGTAGTCTTCGTCGATGATGACAATTGGAAAACGGAATTTCATAGGGCCCTGCCTTGGGTCAAGAACAATTAAGCAACAGGGGCGAAGTGTAATGAATAAACGGGCTTACTGAAGCATTTTGTGGTAAGAATGTGTATCTAAACTGCTATACTGACGGGCTTGGAGCGGTGGATGAGTGGTTTAAGTCGCACGCCTGGAAAGCGTGTGTGGGTTTATCCCCACCGCGGGTTCGAATCCCGCCTGCTCCGCCAAGTATTTTGATGAGTTT
>CANKBG010000030.1 GCA_947479935.1 Comamonadaceae bacterium | reverse complement strand
TCGCATTTTTTCCACAAAGAGGCTTGATTCTCCTCTGAACACCTACAATCAAGCAAGATTCGCGCCTTTATGAAAATTTACCTCATCACTTTGCTGTACACCCTGACCGCCTTCTTTTCGGCGCAGGATGCTCACGCCGAAAAAGCCGATCGAAACAAACCCATGAACATTGAGGCCGACAACCTCAAACACGATGACCAGCAGCAACTCACCATCTTCACGGGCAAAGTTCACATGGTCAAAGGCACCTTGGTTTTAAAAGCCGCGCGCATGGAAGTGAAACAAGACGGGCAAGGCAACCAAGTGGCCAGGTTGTGGGCCGATCCTGGTGAAAGAGTTTTCTTTCGCCAAAAGCGTGAAGGCCTTGATGAATACACCGAAGGCGAAGGCGAAACAGTCGTCTACAACAGCCAAGCCGACACTCTCTCTCTCTCCACGCGCGCAGAATTGCGTTTGCTCAGAGGCGCTGTGGTGGCCGATCGAATTCAGGGCCAAGAGATCTTGGTGAACAACACCACCGAAGTTTTCACGGTAGATGGAAAAGCCAGTGCAGCGGGCGGCAACGCTGGCAGCCAACGCGTCAAGGCCACCATCACGCCTCGCCCTAAAACCAACGAATCGACGCCAGCGGTATCAGGTCCTAGTTTGAAACCCAGTTCACGCACGGGCGCAGACAAGCCATGAGCAGTTTAGAAGCCCGACATCTGCAAAAGTCTTATGGCAGCCGACAAGTTGTTTTTGACGTCTCTGTCAAAGTCCAAAAAGGTGAAGTGGTTGGTTTGTTGGGTCCCAACGGCGCAGGCAAAACCACCTCCTTCTACATGATTGTGGGTTTAGTCCGCACCGATGGCGGTCAAATTTTGATTGACGGTGAAGACGTCACACGCATGCCCATTCACAGGCGCTCGCGCATGGGTCTTTCGTACTTGCCTCAAGAGGCTTCTATTTTCAGAAAGCTCTCCGTGGCAGAAAATGTGCGCGCGGTTTTAGAGTTGCAATTGAATGCGCAAGGCAAGCCTTTAAGTGACGCAGATATCAAAGAACGCCTAAACGCGCTGCTCAAAGATTTGCGCGTTGATCATTTGCACGACTCGCCCTCTCTGGCTTTGTCGGGCGGCGAACGCCGCCGCGTTGAAATTGCACGCGCCTTGGCCACAGACCCGCGCTTCATTTTGCTGGACGAGCCCTTTGCCGGTATCGACCCTATCGCCGTCATTGAAATTCAACGCATCATTGCTTTCTTGAAAGAGCGCGGCATTGGCGTGCTCATTACCGATCACAATGTGCGCGAAACACTGGGCATTTGCGACCACGCTTACATCATCAGTGAAGGTCGCGTGTTGGCACAAGGTACACCCCAAGACATCGTCAACAATGCCGATGTACGCCGCGTGTACTTGGGTGAACACTTCCGAATGTGATGGCTGAACAATCATGAAGCAAAGTCTTTCCCTTCGGATGTCCCAGCACTTGGCGCTCACGCCACAGTTGCAACAATCCATTCGACTGCTTCAACTATCCACACTTGAGCTGAGTCAAGAAGTTGAGCAAATGCTCGACGAGAATCCTTTCCTAGAGCGCAACACCGACGAAGCACCGCAAGAAGATTTCGGTTTGCCCGAAGCCGATACCCGTGTGAGCTTGGGCGATCGTGTGTCAGAAGCCGCCAGCGATGCGGGCTCCGACTCGCGCGATGCCGCCAGCGAATCCACCGCATCGGTTACCAGCGACGAAGCCGTAACTGATGTGGCCGACAGTTGGGATGGCGATGGCAGCGTTGAAATGGCGCCCGACGACAGCGAGTGGGGCACCGATGCCGGCGCTCGAAAGAACAACACCAACAACGACTCCGAAGGCGCCGATGCCATAGAGCTGGCACGTGGTTTGGGGTCTCTTACCGATCATTTGCACCGACAAGCTTTGTCGATGCGCTTGTCTGAAATTGACCGCGCCGCCTTGCGTTTCCTCATCGAGTCTTTGAACGACGACGGCTATCTGGAAGACACGCTCGAATCATTGGCGCAAGGCTTGGCAGGTACCGACGACATAGAGCAACTTGAAGAATTGGTGCACCGCTTTACAGTGGCTTTGAGTTTGCTGCAATCGTTAGAGCCCGTGGGCATTGGCGCTCGTGACTTGGGCGAGTGCTTGCGCATTCAACTCAAAGCCATTTTGAAAGACGAGCCCGAGCATGAAGTGGCCGCAGTGGGTCTCAAAATTTGTGCACTGCCTTTAGAGCTGTTGGCCAAGCGCGACTACAAACGTTTGTCCGTGCAGTGCGGCGAAGATGAAGCCGTGGTGAAACAAGCCCTGACCTACATCACGCGACTTGAACCCAAACCGGGCAGGCCTTTTGCCAATGCAGAACAGCATGTGATCGTGCCCGATGTGTTGGTGATCGGCACGCGCAAAGGCGGCGAGCCACACTTCAGAGTACAACTGAACTCTGATGTGATGCCCAAGCTGCGCGTGCACGACATTTACGCCAACGCACTGCGCGGTGGCAAAGGCGAAGCCCACCTGGGTTTACAACAACGCCTGCAAGAAGCGCGTTGGTTCATCAAGAATATTCAGCAGCGCTTTGACACCATTCTGCGTGTGTCCACAGCCATTGTCGAACGCCAGCGCAACTTCTTCATCCATGGCGAACTGGCCATGCGGCCCTTGGTGCTGCGTGAAATTGCCGACGAATTGGGTTTACACGAATCCACCATCAGCCGTGTCACCACCGCCAAATACATGACCACGCCCATGGGCACCTTCGAGTTGAAGTTTTTCTTTGGCTCGGGCTTAGGCACCGACAGTGGCAGTGCCGCCTCCAGTACGGCAGTGCGCGCTCTCATCAAACAATTGGTGGCCGCAGAAAATCCCAACAAACCCCTCTCAGACAACCAACTGTCTGAAATGCTCAAAGAACAAGGCATCGATTGCGCAAGGCGTACCGTGGCCAAATACCGCGAGGCGCTCAAAATTGCGCCCGCCAACTTGCGTAAAACTCTGTGAATTCGCTTCAACTCTTTATGCCTTGCGCCGCCGGCGTTGAAGGCTTGCTGGCCGACGAGGTCCATCAGCTCACAGGTCTCACGGGCAATGACTTGCTCACAGGCCGCGGCGGTGTGATGGCCAATGCCTCATGGCGCGATGCCCTGCGCCTCAACTTACACAGTCGCCTTACACAACGCGTGCTCATTCAACTGTCGCAAACTTTTTACAGGAGCGAAAAAGATTTGTACGACGCCGCTAGCGCCGTGGCTTGGGAAATTTGGTTTACCACCAAGCAAACCTTCAAGATTGAAATTACAGCGCAGCACAGCCCCCTCACCAGCCTTAACTTTGCCGCTCTCAAAATCAAAGATGCCGTGGCCGATCGCTTTCGCGACAAACGCGGCGAGCGTCCCGACGTCAACACCCAATGGCCCGATGTGCGCATTTACGTGCACCTCACCACCGACAGTTGCACGCTTTACATAGACACTTCTGGCGAACCTTTGTTCAAACGCGGCTGGCGTGAAGACAAAGGCGATGCGCCCCTTAAAGAAACCTTGGCAGCCGCCATGTTGGCCGCCAGCGGCTGGGATGCGCACACCCCTTTTTACGATCCATGCTGCGGCAGCGGCACCATAGCCATTGAGGCTGCGCAAATTGCTTGCGGTATTGCACCCGGCATTCTGCGGCGCTTTGGCTTCGAAAAACTGCTGCCCTTCCAACCCCACGTATGGCAAGCGCTTCAAGAAGAAGCCCGCGCCCAAGAACATGCACCCACCGCCGAAATTCACGCCAGTGATGTGGCCTTCCGCATGGTCGACTTCACGCAACGCAATGCCGAACGCGCAGGCGTGAGCCAAGTGGTGCAAGCGCGTGGTGGTGATGCCCTTCAGCGCATGCCGCCTTGCGAGACACCCGGTGTTATGTTGCTCAATCCGCCTTATGGCGAACGCATTGCGGCAGCTGGTGTGGCGGGTGTTTCAAGCCGCGCCAGAGAAGTTGCCGAAGGCGAAGATGGCGGCGAGTTTTTCTCGCAATTGGCTTCGCACTGGAAAAAGAATTACAACGGCTGGACCGTTTGGATGCTCACACCCGATTTGAAGTTGCCGACCAAAATGCGCCTCAAAGAATCGCGCCGAGTTCCGATGTGGAACGGCCCCATTGAATGTCGCATGTTTCGCTTTGATCTCATGAAGGGCTCAGTGCGTGACAAGCTCTGAGGTCACGCGAGAAGCACAGCCTTGGGTGATTGATACCAACATTGTGCTCGACCTCTGGCTGTTTGAAGATCCAGCCACCGTGCCTTTGCGTGCCGCATTGCAAAGCGGTTTGGTTTCACACTTGGCCACCGCCAGCATGCGCGACGAACTGGAACGTGTTCTCACCTACCCGCACATTGTGAAGCGCATGGCCAAAGTTCACATTCACGCGCAAGATATCTTGAACCGCTTTGACGAGCATTGCATAACAGCTGAGCCTGCCGCCAAAGCACCTTGCACTTGCAAAGATCCAGACGATCAAAAATTCATTGACCTCTCGGTGGCGCATGCTGTGCCCTTGCTGAGCAAAGACGCCGCTATTTTGTGCATGAAGAAACGCTTGTTTCAATTGGGCGTGGCGCTGAACCCCACTGAAATTCCAAGCCCCATTCACGTCAACTCTCCCGTCAACATTCCCGCCCTCTGAACTCTGGACTCCCTCATGACCGGCCTGCAACCTGAAGACTTTGACGCCCTTGACGACATCTTGGACGACCTGCGCACCCGTTACGACGAAACACCACAGTGGGAGTTTTGTGAAGGCTTCTTGGTGGCTTTAATTTGCTGCCGCCAACCTATCCCTGAAGCCGAGTGGTTGCCGGTCTTGTTGGCCTTGGATGAAGATGGTGCAGGCTTTGCCGATGAAGCACAGAAAATGAAATTTTTAAGCTTGTGGCAGCGCCGCTTTGCCGAAGTTAAGCTTTCTCTGGACACTGAAATTAAAGCGCTCGACGAAGACTGTGCTTATGCGCCCGAAGTGATGGATGTGCGCGGTGCCATTGCCAGCCTGTCAGCTGAAGAGCGCGCAGAAATTGCCAGTGAAGAAATTCCGGCCTTTGCGCAAGTCTGGGCCCTTGGCTTTATGTTCAATGTAGAAAATTGGCCAGATGAATGGGCTGCTCCCAAAGACAAAGAGGCAGCACAGTGGCACGACACTGCGCTGGAAGCCATCGTGGCCCTCACAGAAGATGACACTGACGAACCCACCCTGTCTGCACTGAGCGAGGACGGCCCCTTAAGCGTGAGCGAGTCTAGGTTGAATGTGTATGGCGAAGCATTGTGGGCGGTCTACGACTTGCGTGAAATTTGGCGGAGCATTGGGCCGCGTGTCATTCAAGTGGTGAAAGAAGCCACGCCAGGTCGCAACGATGTGTGCAGTTGTGGCAGCGGAAAAAAATACAAAAAATGTTGCGGCGCCCACTGAAAGCGCTGGACATCTCTAAACCATAAAGCTACGCAAGATTTCAACGGTTTGAAGGGGTAGCTCTTCTGGAATGAAATGTCCTGAGGGCACCACATGGCCAGACACATTGCCCGCACACTGCGCCTGCCAAAGTTCAAGCGGCTTGAACATTTTGTGCACCACACCGCGCTCGCCCCAAATCACCATCACATCGCATTTAATTTTATGGCCTTGCGCGCGGCTTTCTTTGTCGTGGTCTAAATCGATACCCGCACTGGCGCGGTAATCTTCGCAAGCCGTGTGCACAGCGGGCATGAGGTCGCCAGTCTGATCAGGTGCCAAAGTCATGCTGCGCTCGTATTCGGCCATGGCCTCGGGCTCAATGAAAGAAGTGCCTTGCGAACCCCAGCCACCTAGTTTGGTGTGCAAGTAGTGCAACACATTGCCCCCAATCATTTTCTCGGGCAGCGGGCTGGGTTGAATCAGGTGGAACCAGTGGTAGTAGGCTCGCGCAAAGTCCATGTCGGTTCGGTTGTACATGTCCAAGGTGGGGGCAATGTCAAGAACGCACAAACGCTTCACACGTGCAGGAAAGTCAACTGCCAAGCGGTGCGCCACACGTCCACCGCGGTCGTGACCGCACAAAAAGAAATCGTCCACATTGAGTTGGTCCAACAAACCTACGATGTCCTGCGCCATGACACGTTTGCTGTAGTTGCTGTGGTCAGGCAGTCCCGGCGCATGGGAAGAATCGCCATAGCCACGCAAGTCCGGCAAAACCAATCGGAAATCATTTTTCAAGGCTTGTGCCACACGGTGCCACATGACATGGGTTTGCGGAAACCCGTGCAACAACACCAACACAGGCTTGTCCAATTGCGCTGCCCAGTTGGCCGAAATGCGTGCGCACACCACCACACCATTCACGTTGAATTGGCGCTTTTCAAAACCATCAAACCAGGCACCCAAAGCCGTGAGCGCTTCTGATGCGCCCGGCAAACTGGTTTCTGGCTCGGTATGGGATGAAGTCATGGTCGTATTTTGCTTGTAGTTGGAAAAGTTGGCAATGACCTCTTAAATCCTTCAGAAATTGAAGAACACCTTGGTCAAAAGACCAGCCATTGCATAAGTACTTCTTTTATCCTTTGGTTGAATTTGGCTCAGCCTTTAATGTCAAGAGCTGCTGTTGCAATAAAGGTTTTTGAACTTTTCCCAATGCACTCTTTGGAAAGTGATTTAAAAAAACCACACGGCGAGGCAATTTGAAACGGGCAATTCTTTGAAGCAAGTGCTGAAGTACTTTCTCCTCTGTTAAGTCTGCCCCTTCAGGCGAATCAGTTTGAATCACAGCCAAAACAGGCACTTCGCCCCATTTTTCATCGGGCAAACCCACCACGGCACACTCTGCAACCCCTGGCAAACTGACCAAGACATTCTCAATTTCGGCAGGGTAAATGTTCTCGCCCCCCGAAATAATCATGTCTTTGTTGCGCCCCACAATTTGAAGGCATCCACTGGCGTCAAGGTAGCCCATATCGCCCGTACAAAACCAAGCCTCTTTCAATCCATCTGAATCCTTGAAAATCGTTCTAGCATCCTTAGAAGCACTGCGCCAGTATCCGCGCATCACATTGGGCGCTTGCACACAGACCTCCCCCGTTTCGCCAGCGGCAACGGGTGCGCCATCAGCGTTGACCAATTGAAGTGCCAAGTTCGAGTGCGGCCAACCGGCCCACCCGACACGTTGAACTGCTTCTTTGAATTTTAAAATAACACTGACCGGACCTGTTTCAGTGGTGCCATAAATTTGCCCAACAGGAATGCCGCGTTCATGAAACTTTTCCAAATAAGCCTTTGGCAAAATGGATGACCCCGCCATGATGCCGCGCAAACTGGTCAAATCAGCAGTCTTCCATTGGGCGTGGTCTAACACCGCACGCAGGGTGGCCGGCACCAACAACGAAACGGTAGGCCGTTCTGAAAAAGGGCCTGCTTCAACCGCTGCAAGCCAAGCCCCTGCATCAAACCTTGGATGCAAATGAACCGAAACACCCGACAACAATGCAGGTAACGTTTGAATGCACAAGCCCCCCACATGAAACATGGGCAATGTAGAAAGAACCACATCGTTGCTTGCAAAAGCATGAGCCTCTTGACTGGCCTTGGCATTGGCCAGCAATCCAGACTGTGTGTGAACTGCGCCCTTGGGCAGCCCCGTGGTGCCAGAGGTGTACACCAGCAACACATCGGCATTTTCTGACACTTGGGGAAGGTTTAATAACTTACTAGAGGATGTGCTGATGAGTTCATCCAAATGACAGACTCGAGAAACTTCTGCCGACAAACTGCGAGCCACTTCGGCATGCCCTTCATCATGAATGAGTAAACTGGGTTCAGCATCTTTTAAAACCATGCTGAGCTCAGCCACCGCCAAACGAAAATTGAGGGGCATAAAAATAAGACCCAAGCGCGCGCAGGCCACCAAAGTCACCAGTTGCAATTCATGGTTCAAGCCCAGCCAAGAAACACGTTGTCCTGTGTTTAAACCAAAGGTGCTTTGAAGATGCCCCGTAACGCGCTGAACGCGTCGCCAAAATTTAGCAAAATCATGATCTTCGGTTTGACCAGGCATGCCAAAGCGAAGCGCCAGTTTCTCGGGTTGGCTTTGTGCCAAATCCCAAAAGCGATGGGCAATTTTTGAACTTTCGTTCATTCGTCTTTCTCGCCCGCTTCGTACAAAGTTTCACGACCCAATCGATCCAAGCAGAGCTCTGCCGTCCAAGGCAACATGAGAGAGCCGCAACGTGCATCGCGGTACAAGCGCTCCAACGGCAAAGACTTCAACATCGATTGACCACCACAAGTGCGAATGGCCAATCGTGCAATGTCTTGCGCGTTTTCCATGATGGTGTACTGCGCTGCATAGGCGCGCAACTTGGAAGATTTGGGTGGGTCAATTTTGGCATCTTCAATGGCGCGCAAAAACAAATTCCGAGTTTGCTCCAGTTTCACAAACATCTCTGCCACTGCAATTTGCTTTGTTGCAAACTGTCGTCGCTTCACAGGGCCAGTACCTGGAATTTCCCCCCGCAAATAGGCCACCGTAAAATCATATGCCGCCTGCGCAATGCCCATATAAGTAGGCGACAAGGTCATGAACATGTGGGGCCAACGGCTGGCCGCTTGGAAATAAATGCCCTGCGGCATGAGAGCGGCATCGTCAGGCACAAACACATCTTGAAACACCAAGTTGCGTGACACCGTGGCGCGCATGCCTAAAGGATCCCAGTCGCCTTCAATGATCAAGCCAGGCGCTGTACGCGGCACAGCCAAATACAGCGTATCTCTGCGCGACAAATCGGCATCTGGCTTTTTTTCTGTGCACAAGACACCAAAATAGTCAGCAGCATCCGACAAAGAAGCAAAAATCTTTTTGCCATTGATGCACCAGCCACCTGTTACTTTCACAGCTTGCGTGCCAAAGGCTTGTGCACCGGCCGCTGAAGCACCACCCTCCGAAAAAGGCTGCGCGTATATTGCGCCCTCATTCACCACTCTGGCAAAGTGAGCGGTTTGATTCACGCGGTGTATGGCTCGCTGCTCCGGGGTCATGTCCAAATCATCAGACAACATGCCGCTCCACATCATGGTGCACACATGCATGTTGAATGTGAGTGCCGTAGCACCGCACCAGCGACCAATTTCGGCAGACACCATGGCATAAGTGGCATAGTCTGCGCCTTGTCCGCCATGCGCCTCAGGCACACACAAAGCCAGCAACCCAGCTTCCTTCATGTCTTTGTAGTTCTCAAAAGGAAACTGCGCATCGCGATCTAGCTGAGCAGCACGAGGGGCAAATTTGTATTTTGCTAAATCGTGCGCCAGTGCCATCAGGCGTTTTTGTTTTTCCGTCAGGGGATAGTCATCGCCGCAAATGGGCATATAAGGTTTGGTGGACAAACTGATAGTCATTCAAACATCCTCAACTCAAAAATGTCGACGCACAAATTTCAAAACAGCTTCATGAAAAGGCGCTTCCTTTTCAAAGCCCATCAAGTGGCCCAAGCCAGCCAGGCATTCATATTCAGCACCTGAGATTTTTTGCGCCATGCGCCTTAAAACTTCAGGGGGCGCCGTTTTGTCATGCTCACCCGCCAAGCAAAGGGTAGGCACTGAAATAGTGGGCAAAGCTGAACGCTGCTCAAACTTAACAAGGGCTAGCAATGAAGCTCTGTAAGTAGCGGGTGGTACAGCCGACATACACGCATGCGCCAACGCCAAACCTTCAGGATATTGGGCAAGTGTTGCACCCACGGGCAATGCATTGGGAGCCACCATGGTTGGGATCAACTTGTCTGCCACTTGCGTCATGGTTTTGCCAGCGTTCAAAGGGGCCAATCGTTGCGCCACAAACTGTTGCTGAAAATCGCCATCTTGTTGGCCAAATGCAGGGCTACTGGCCGCAATGACCAAACCTGCAATGCGTTCAGGGCATTGCGACCATGCTTGCAAGGCCACCATACCGCCCATGCTGTGACCCACTAAGACTGCTTTGTTCACTTGAGCTACATCTAGCATTTTTTCAAGCGACTGGGCCAAGTTTTTAAACGTCAAACTTTCTAAAGCAAGACTGTCGCCATAGCCTGGCATGTCCCAAGCCAAGGCGCGATATTCCAGGCTGGCGAAGTAATCAACTGACGACTGAAATCCCTTTTTGCCACCGCCTATGCCATGCAAAAAAACCAAGGTGGCGGTTGCATCTTTAGGCCCTGCCTCAATCCATGCAGGCGCTCCTTCTGGGCGATGCATCATGGAGCAGGGCTTTCAAAAACACCCTGTACCAGCACACCCTCATTCACCACGCAAAGGCCATCGAGCTGAATGCTGCAGCCGCGCATGGGCAAATCGAAATGCCCTAAGGTGTGGCGTCCCGCCACTTCATTCGCGCCTGTGGAGTACAAAAAGTTGCCGGCAAAAGCTCGCAGCTCGGTGCCATTGCAATCGCGCTTGTCATAAAAAGTCATGGCATCCCAGCGCGCAGCAGGGTTCAGGCCAAAGCCTACATGCGACACAGCACAAGCATTGCGATGGCCTTCTTTGTCAATCCATGTTTGATAGTAAGAACGCATCATGTCAACATCCACGCCCTCTCCATCAATGCGCGTGATGGTGTCGTTCTCAATTGTCAGGTGAATGGTGTCGCGCACATAGCGCTTGAAGGTTAAGTTGACATCCCCAGGTGTCATCACCAAGGTACCGTTCACACTGCCTGCGGCGGGAAACGCCAAGGCCAAACCACCCGGCCAATGCGACACCATGCCTGGCTTGGTACAAAAGCCCCAAACTCCGCCCACCACTGCCGATTTCAGTTGAATGTTCAAATCGGTACCTGCCTTTGACAAGACATGCATGTGCTGAGTGCCGCGCAGTTTCTTCATGGCATTTCGAACCACGCCTTCAAGTGCCGGATTGGGTACGGTGCGTTCTAATATTTCAGGGTGCTCGTTAGAAATCATCAACAAGCGAGGCACTACACCGTCTGCGCCTTTCAAAATAGCAGGCAACTCTGGTGCATGCAGCATGCCTTCTACTGTGCAATCAATCACCACATTGGCACGCTGCAAAGCCGCCACCACAGGCACTAAGTTTTGAACGACATCGGAAGCACCGGTGGAACGAATGGGCGCAGGCGCACTCAAGGCGGGTGTAGGCAAGCAGACTTCAAAGACTTGAGCACCCATGCGCTGCAATGTGAGTCTTGCCAAATCAACGTTCACTCGCCTTGACTGGCTTTCAGTCAACAACGCCACCACATCACCCGCTTGAATTTTGCAAAGCATGAATGTGCGCTCAAACGCAGCCAACCAACGGTGTTCAATTTGCTCAATCAGCATGTCAACTCCTTGTGGCAAACTCTCTGAGTAGCTTGCCTTTTAAATGTTTCTGCAAGTTTATATGAAATTTCATACAATCAACTCATGACTTCCCCTAGCACCACCTTCGACACCCAGCACTTCAAGCAAGCACTCTCGCGCTTTCCAACGGGTGTATCGGTCATTACCACTCATCAATTGGGAGAAGCCAATCCAGCAGATTGGGGGCATCAGTTTGTAGGGCTGACCGCCAGTTCATTCAACAGCGTGTCGCTTACACCGCCTTTGGTGGTTTGGAGTTTGGGGTTGAAATCTCGCACACTACCGTCCTTTCATAAGGCATCGCACTATGTGATCAACATATTGAGCGATCAACAGTTGGATCTGTGCAATCAGTTTGCATTCGGGCGAGACAATCGATTTGCAGGTGTTCACTACGAATTGGGAGCAGCAGGTCTGCCAATTATGCAAGGTGCTTTGGCTTGGTTCGAATGTCGCAATCGCAGTCAATATCCAGAAGGTGATCACATCATTTTTGTCGGCGAAGTAGAGCGCTGTGGTTTTGCCGATGGCACGCCCTTGGTTTACCAACAAGGTGGTTTTTTTGGGGTTGGTAATTTAACAAGTTAGCCACCATGCAAGAGAAAGACTTTGTCGACAGCTATTTGCCCTATCTATTGGCACGCGCCAGTTTCACCATTTCCAGTGAATTTCATGCCCAAGTAGAGGCTGCTGGCTTCACCGTTTCTGAGTGGCGCATTTTGGCATCCTTGTCTGGCGTGAAACAACGAACCGTAGGAGAGTTGGCCGACATTGTTTTGGCCAAGCAACCCACCGTCACCAAAATGGTCTTGCGCATGGCCTCTGAAGGCTTGGTAAGGCGCACTGCCTGCACACAAGATAAGCGTCAAGCTTGGCTCAGCATTACACCAAAGGGCCAAAAACTCGTTAAGCCTCTTTTAAAAAAAGCAGCACTTCACGAAAAGCAAGTGCTCAGTTCATTGGGCGACACACAAAGCCATGCGTTGAAATCTATTTTGCAGCAGTTGTTCACTCAAACTTCTGAATGACTCAAAGTAAGTCAATGCAAGCCTGATATTCGAATTTACGCAGTGTATCGTTACATGATACACTCATGATTAAAAGCTTTCGCCACAAAGGCATTGAAAACTTCTTTACCACTGGCAAAAAAAGCTTCATTAATGCCAGGCTGGAATTTGCATCAACTTACGGGGCCATTAAAAGGCCATTGGGCGGTGTGGGTTAGCGGTAACTGGCGACTCACGTTCACTTTCGAAAACAAAGACGCAGTGCTAGTCGATTATCAAGACTATCACTGAAACAATATGGCACAAATGCACAATCCCCCACATCCTGGTGAAAGCTTGTTAGAAGATGTTTTGCCCGCACTAGGCATCACAGTCACTGGAGCCGCTGAACAACTTGGCGTATCTCGCGTACAGCTTTCCCGCGTGCTTCATGGCCATTCGCCAGTTACGCCGCAATTGGCAGTCCGCTTAGAAAAATGGCTGCGGGGTACAGATGCTGAAGTTTGGCTTAGGCTGCAACTTGCTTACGACGTTTGGTACGCAAGAAAAGACAAGCCTCTTAAATCAATCAAGCCGGCTCTAATACCTTTGAACTTACAACGCCAAATTCAAGGCTTAACCGCCGTCACTTCAATTTCTACCAAAGCACGGACTTCTACCAAATCGGCCACTTGAACCAAGGTCATGGCAGGGTAGTTTTTGCCCATCACCTCTTGGTACACCTTGCCTAGTTCTCGGCCTCGATCAATGTATTCCTTTTTGTCTTTCACATACCAAGTCATGCGCGCCATGTGCTCAGGGCCAGCGCCTGCACAAGCCAATGTGGCCACAATGTTTTGAAGCGCTTGCTTGCACTGCGCCACAAAGTCATCGGTTTCAAACTGACACTGCCCATTCCAGCCAATCATGCCGGCCACAAACACCAATTCACCACGCGCGGCAATGCCATTGGCATAACCCTTGGCCGGCGCCCAACCTTCAGGCTGAAGAACTTTCAAGATTCCTTGTGACATTGGGGTTCCTTATTTTTCTGAGTTGTAAGCAGCCGCTTGCTGCCTTAATTTAAAGCGCTGCAACTTGCCGGTTTCGGTGCGGGGCAGCGCTTCACAAAACACCACCCGTCGCGGATATTTAAAAGGCGCAATGGTCTGCTTCACAAACTCTTGTATTTCTTTTTCTAAAGCGGCCGAGCCCGCGTGGTCAGATTTCAAAACCACAAAAGCCATGACCACTTGTCCGCGCTCTATATCTGATGCCCCCACCACACCACACTCCGCCACAGCAGGGTGTTGCATCAATGCGCTTTCTACTTCAGGACCTGCAATGTTGTAGCCTGCAGAAATAATCATGTCGTCATTGCGAGCCTGATAGCTGAAATAGCCATCGGCATCCATCATAAAAGTGTCGCCCGGCAAGTTCCACCCGTCTTTCACATAATCTTTTTGCCTAGGATCGTCCAAATATCTGCAGCCCGTAGGGCCACGCATTGCCAAGCGGCCCACCACTCCAGGTGGCACTTGCTTCATGTCTTCGTCCACAATTTGTGCTTGGTAACCTGGCACCACTTTGCCAATGCTGCCTGCACGAACATCTTTGCCTGCGCTGGAAATGTAAATGTGAATGACTTCCGTGCCACCAATGCCGTCTGTCATTTCAATGCCCGTGGCTTTTTTCCACAACTGCCGCGTGGCATCAGGCAAAGCTTCGCCAGCCGACACAGTGTGCTTCAAAGATTTCAAATCGAACGCATAAGGCTTTTCTGACACCAGCATGGCCATTTGACGGTACATGGTGGGCGCGGTGTAACACTGCGTGGCGCCATATTGACCAATGACCAACAACAAAGACTCTGGCGTGTACTTTTCAAGCAATACGGCACACGCGCCATATCGCAAAGGAAAAGCCAACAACCCACCCAAGCCAAAGGTAAATGCAATGGGCGGCGTGCCGCACACCACATCATCTGCGCCCATCTGAAGCACATGCCTTGGAAACAAGTCGCACATGGCCAACACATCTCGGTGGAAGTGCATCGTGCCCTTGGGTTGTCCTGTGGTGCCACTGGTAAACGCAATCAAACACACATCGTCGCGGCTGGTAGCGCATGCTTCAAATTCTTTGGCATGTTTGGTCATGCGGGCTTCTACACCCTGTTCATCTGCAGTTCTAAACCAAAGCACCTGCTTCAGTGAAGGCGTAAAGTGCGCGTGCGATGCCTCTGTGCAATGCGTTAATTCTTCCGCCAACAAACTGTCACACAAAGCGGCACACACTTGCGCTTTGTCCATCATTTGTTTTAACTCTGCTGCGCGCAACAATGGCATGGTAGGTACCACAACCAAACCCGCTTTCAGTGCCGCTAAAAAGCAGGCCGCCATCATGGGGCTGTTGCCGCCGCGCAATAACAATCTTTGGCCAGACTTCATGCCCATGTCGTACACCAGCACATGCGCTATTTGGTTTACCTTGGTCTGCAACTGCGCATAAGTCCATGCCATGGGGCCGGTTGCGTCCACGCCGCGCACTGCCATTCTGTCGCCTCTGCCTTGCGCCACATGTTCGTCTAGCAAAGCCTGAACACAATTGAGTTGCTCGGAGTACTGCACTTCTGGCAGGTCAAACACAAACAAAGGCCATTGATCCGAAGGCGGCAAGCGGTCACGCGTGAATGTGTCTGAGTGTGCAGAAGGCGCCAAATTGTGTGTCATGTCGAGCCTTACTTCAGTAAATCGCGACCAATGATCAATTGCTGTACTTCGGTAGCGCCTTCATAAATTCGAAGCGCTCTAATTTCTCGGTACAGCGACTCCACAATGCAGCCTTTTTTCACGCCCATGCCGCCATGCATTTGCACCGCCATGTCAATGATTTGCTGCGCATTTTCTGTGGCCGTCATTTTGGCCATGGCGGCTTCTTGCGTAATGCGTTGCCCTTGGTCTCGCAGCCAAGCCGCACGGTAAGTGAGCAAGGTAGCCGAATCCAGCAAGGTGGCCATTTGCGCCAGCTTGCTCTGCGTAATCTGAAAATCTGCCAACGCCTGGCCAAACATCTTGCGCTGCTTAGCCCATGCAATCGACTCGTCCAACGCTCTGCGCGCAAAACCCAAAGAGGCTGCAGCCACCGATGTTCTAAACACATCCAACGTGGCCATGGCCACTTTAAAACCCTCTCCTGCTGCGCCTATGCGTTTGGCATACGGCACTAATACATTGTTGAAATGCAATTTGGCCAAGGGGTGCGGCGCAATCACATCGATGCGCTCTGCAATTTCCAACCCTGGCGTATGCGCATCCACAATGAAAGCGCTAATGCCACGGGCCCCAGGCGCCTCACCTGTACGTGCAAACACCACATAAAAGTCAGCAATGCCGCCGTTTGAAATCCAAGTTTTATAACCATTCAATCGATAGCCGTCAGAGGTTTCTACTGCGCTGCACTGCATGGCTGCCACGTCCGAACCTGCATCTGGCTCGCTCAATGCAAATGCCGCCAAGGCTTCTCCCTTGGCCACTCGGGGCAAATACTCGGCCTGTTGCTCAGGTGTCCCCTTCAGGCTAATGGCGCCCGAACCCAAGCCCTGCATGGCAAAGGCAAAGTCTGCCAAGCCATGGTGCCAAGCCAGTTCTTCGCGCAACAAACAAATGTTACGGGTATCAATGACGTCCGAAGCACCGCCATGCGCCGTGCCCGCTATGGCAGGCTTGAGCCAACCACTCTTCCCCAAAGCTTTCACCAAGCTCACACACTCACGGTCAATGGCATCACGTGATTCATCATGCCCCTGCATATTGCCAAATTGCTTTTGCGTCCAAGTTTGAAGTTGCGCTTTGAAGTCTCTGTGGTGCGCATCAAAAAACGGCCACGCCAAGTGAGAAGCTGAGTTCATGCTCAGTCTCCCTGAAACTGTGGTGTTTCTTTGGCTACAAAAGCGTGATAGGCTCGGTGAAAGTCATTGGTGGCCATGCAAATGGCTTGTGCCTGCGCTTCCGCTTCAATGGCCTCGTCTACGCCCATGTTCCATTCTTGTTGCAACATCTTTTTGGTCATGCCATTGGCAAAAGTGGGGCCACTGGCCAGTGTTTTGGCCATGGCTTGTGCTTCTGCCAAAACAGATTCTGGCCCACACACACGGTTGAAAAACCCCCATCGCTCTGCTTCTTCGCCAGGCAATCCTCTGCCTGTGTACAACAGCTCAGACGCACGGCCTTGGCCAATCACACGCGGCAGCAAGGCACACGCGCCCATGTCGCATCCTGCCAACCCTACTTTGTTAAATAGAAAATAAGTTTTACTACGCGCAGTGCCATAACGCAAGTCCGAAGCCAAGGCCAACAAAGCGCCAGCGCCTGCACAGATACCATCAATGGCAGAAATAATAGGCTGGGGGCAAGCACGCATGGCCTTCACCAAATCGCCTGTCATGCGCGTAAACGCCAGCAAGCCTGGCATGTCTAGTTGGGTGAGCGGTCCAATAATTTCATGAACATCGCCACCTGAACAAAAGTTACCTCCTGCGCCTGTAACTACTACCGCGTGCACATCGTCTGCATACGACAATGCACGAAACAAATCTCGCATTTCTGCATACGACTCAAACGACAAAGGGTTCTTGCGCTCTGGCCGGTTCAAAGTCAAAGTGGCAACGCCTTCTTTAACGTCAAACAAGACATGTTCTGCTTTGTACTGGGCCATCTTGTTGCCGTGCCTCGGCAATTGGTGCGGCTCACCAGGTAAATATTTTTGACTCATGCCATCTCCTCTTGTTTTTGTAAATTCTTTTTCATTGCACCTAGCAAGGTGTACAACTCGGTTTGTTGGTTCACTGACAAACCCTCAAACAGATCGGCCACCCAAGCCTCATGCGCTATGGCCATGTCGGCAAATGCATCACGGCCAGCTTGCGTTAGCTTGACCGTAAAAGAGCGGCGATCGTTCACGCCCACTTCTCGAACCACCAGTTTCTCTTTTTCCAATTGGTCCACAATGGTGGTAATGTTGCCACCCGTCACCATCATTCGCCGCGACAACTCGCCCATGGTTAAACCATCGGGATGCCTTTCTAATTGCGCCATAAGGTCAAACCGCGGCAAGGTAATGTCAAAGGATTCGCGCAGCTTCTGGCGAATTTTGTCTTCTACGCGCGTGGTGCAAGAGAGCAAGCGCAACCACAAACGCAGCGAGGCATGCTGATCGGCATGCGCTCTGAATTCATGGTCTGCATTCAAAGCTTCACTCATCAGTTTTCTCCTTTTGCGGCAGTCAATGGCACATTGGCCGCCGCCATGGCTGCAGCGCGTTCAAAATTGGTTTCCATTTGCCGCTTGCCAGCCACATAAGCTTGGTGCCAATTAATATCCGTATAGCCAATGCGCGCCGCCTCTTGCAGTGTCCAAGAAGGATTAGCCAAATGAGGGCGCGCCACCGCACACAAGTCAGCTCGGCCAGCAGCAATGATGCTGTTCACATGGTCGGCTTCTGAAATGGCACCTACTGCAATGGTGCGTACGCCGGCTTCATTGCGAATTCGATCGGCAAAGGGCGTTTGAAACATACGGCCATAGACAGGCTTTTCGCGCTTGTCTACTTGGCCTGAAGAGCAGTCCACAAAGTCAACCCCAGCGGCTTTGAATGCCTTGGCAATTTCAACGGCATCGTCGGGCGTAATGCCCCCCTCCACCCAGTCGTGTGCAGAAATGCGCACAGACATCGGCTTGTCTTGTGGCCATACTTTGCGCAAAGCCACAAACACCTCCAAAGGAAACTTCAAACGATTGGCTAGCGAACCGCCATATTCATCGGTACGGTGGTTGGTTAAAGGAGAAATAAAACCTGACAACAAATAACCATGAGCACAGTGTAGTTCTAGCCAATCAAAACCTGCCTTGATGCCACGTTCAGTTGCCGATACAAAAGTGGCCAGCACTTCTTTCATGTCTGCGCGTGTCATTTCATGCGGTACTTGGCTCACACCTTCCATGTACGGCAGTGCAGATGGCGCCATGACCGGCCAATTCTGGCCGTCTCTCGCTTCATCGTTTAAGGGCATGTCAATGCCATCCCAAGCTCTGCGTGTTGAGCCTTTGCGACCCGAATGACCTAATTGCAAGGCTATCTTGGCATCAGACTGGGTATGTACAAAATCGACGATACGCTTCCAGGCTTTTTGCTGTGCATCGTTCCAAAGGCCCGGGCAACCTGGCGAAATACGCCCCTCTGGTGTGACGCAAGTCATTTCCGTGAACACAATGGCTGCACCGCCTATAGCTCGTGAGCCGTAATGCATC
The DNA here is from genome assembly GCA_947479935.1 of Comamonadaceae bacterium. Lineage (GTDB taxonomy): Bacteria > Pseudomonadota > Gammaproteobacteria > Burkholderiales > Burkholderiaceae_C > Limnohabitans_A. The sequence continues at coordinate 13,127 of CANKBG010000030.1, read as the reverse complement.
AAATGGAAATCGCCTGGTACCCCATCCACCGCAGAATAAGTGGCCATGGGCGACACCATAACTCTATTTTTCAATGAGATGCCCCGCGCTTGCAAAGGCAAAAACATGGGTGGAATAGATTTGGCTAAAGCACCAGCGCCCAAACCCACCAGCATAGCCAAATACTTTTCATAAGCGGCAACATAGCCTGCATCGCGCAAACGTAAATTTTCGTGAGAAATGCGCTGACTGCGCGTGAGCAAAGAATAAGCAAATTGCGCTGGCGGCATGTTCACATAGCGCGCCACATTTTCAAACCACTCGGTTGAGTTGCGTGCAGCATTTTGAATTTTTAATACTTCAATAGAACGCGTGGCCTGATACGCAAGCATCACCTTTTGCATGCCACTCACCTCGTGCCCTAGCTTCTCAAAGGTGTCTGCTAATTCAATGGCATCCTCGAGTGCCAGCTTGGTGCCTGAGCCAATGGAAAAATGAGCGGTGTGCGCCGCGTCACCCATCAACACATAAGGCACCGCTTGGCCATCAGCTTGCTTTTCCCAATGCACCCACTGATCACAAATCACGCGGGGAAACTTGATCCAATGCGCTGAACCCCTCAAGTGTTTAGCATTGGTCATCAGTTCGTGGCCACCCAAATATTTGGCAAACAACTTTTCGCAAAATGCAATCGACTCTTCTTGCGACATGTCTTCTAAGCCAGCAGCACGCCACACGTCTTCTGGCGCTTCTACGATGAAGGTTGACGTGTCCCCATCAAATTGATAGGCATGCGCCTGAAACCAACCGTGCTCTGTTTCTTCAATGGCAAAAGTGAACGCATCAAACAGTTTGCGAGTGCCTAGCCACACAAAGCGGCAATGACGCTCATCGATATCGGGCTTGTAAGTGCTGGCAAAGCGTGTGCGAACGCGGGAGTTAAGGCCATCACAGGCAATGATCAAATCGGCGTTGTACTGTGAGGCGATATCTCCGTCAGTGTCCACCTCCGCCTCAAACACTAGCTTCACACCGAGTTCTTCGCAGCGCTTTTGCAAAATGTTCAACAACCGTTTGCGTCCTATGCCACAAAATCCGTGGCCACCAGAGCGCATGGTCTCGCCTTTGAAATGCACCGCGATGTCGTCCCAATGATTGAACGAGCCCAAAATTTCTGAAGCAGTCACTGGATCGGCTACTTGCAGTTTGGACATGGTGGCATCGGAAAACACAACGCCCCAGCCAAAGGTGTCGTAGGGTTTATTGCGCTCCAACACCTTGATGTTGTGCTCCGGATGCCGCAACTTCATGAGCAAGCCAAAATACAAACCAGCAGGGCCGCCCCCCAAGCAGACGATGTTCATGCCGAAACTCCTTGCCATTTAATTTTAATTGTTTCAACTTAAATATTTTAAGCTTCAATTAATTATCCCTAATATGATTTAAATTTGCAAGTTCACAACTTTTGTGCGGCAAAGTCTTGCCACTTAACCCCACCCCGTCAATAATTTGACTGGCATTCTTATTGCTTAATGATGCTGATTGCCTTGTCTTAGGGCACTCTTCTCCATGAAATCAATCCTGAACCCTGAAGGCAGTCATTTTGAATAAGGCGACAACCACACAGCTAGAAAAGGCCCTGGCCCTGCAGACTGCAGGCGAATTGGATGCCGCACAGAGCTTGTTCAGCAAAGTGCTCAAATCAGAGCCCAAGAATGCTGTGGCTCTTTATTCATTGGCCGCTATTGAGTCGGGCCGTAAAAATTTTGACAAAGCGCTAAAGCACATTCAGCCTGTCACCCTTTCGCACCCCGGCTTTGCACAAGCGCATTTGGCCAAGTCGGTCATTTTGTTCAATTTAGGTCAATTTGACGATGCCTTAAAGGCCATCCAAAAAGCCATTCACCTTGAACCTTCCCTGCCCAATGCCAGAGAACATCTTGAGACCGTAAAGGTTGCGCAGGGCATGAAGGCCCACCTTAGTTCGTCCATGGTGACGTCTGATATTCCCATAGACCCCCAAGTCCATGCGCTAACTCAGCAGGGCATTGCACTGCAAGGTGAATCCAAGCACAGCGATGCCATTGAAGTTTTCAAACAAGCGCTACAAATTAACAGCAAAGATTTTGCCTCCTTGTATTCCCTGGGAATTTCTCTAGGCGCTACAGGCAAAAAAATGGACGCGCTGGAGTGCTTCATACAATCAGCTGAAGCGGCACCCCATTTGGCCTTGGCACACTTTGCCAAAGCACAGAGTTATGCAGATTTGGGACTGTCAGATGACGCTGTTATTTGCTTTGACAAAGCCATCGAAGTTGACCCCAGCTACACCTCAGCCTACACCAACAAAGCTGCTTTGTTACAAGCCATCAATAGGCACCATGACGCATTGCTCACTTTGGTTGCCTGCGTTGAAGTGGACCCCAACAATTTCACCGCATTTGAAGGTCAAGGTCAATTATTAGGGCAGTTCAAGCAATACGATTTGAGCGTCAACGCGTTTAAACGTGCACTGCAAATAAACCCCACCTACAACTATGGCAAGGGACATTTGATGCATGCCCGCCTTAGCTGCTGCGACTGGACTGATTTTGAAGCGTCTAGGCAAGAGATTTTTGACGGCATTCAAGCTGACAAAAAAGCTTGTGGCGCCATGACCATCATGTCTTTGACTGACGATGCTGCTTTAGCACGTCAATGTATTGAAATATATGCCAAAGACAAATACGGCGACCCCTTGTTTAAGCTTTGGAACGGCGAGAAATATGCGCACCGACGCCAACGTGTGGCATTCATTTCTGGAGATTTTCGCATACACCCCGTTGGCTACCTGCTTATTGAAATGATCGAAAACTTTGACAAAGAAAAGTTTGAGCTGACGGGTGTATTTACAGGCACCCCAGATGGAAGCGATTTATGGAAGCGATATCGCTGCGCTTTTGATCATTACCTGGATGCTAAAAATATTCCCAGCCTAGAGCTGGCCAAACTCTTAAGGGCCATGGAAATTGACATTGCCATCGACTTGTCAGGTCACACTGAAGGCACAAAATTAGACGTCTTATCTCACAGGCCTGCGCCTGTACAAATAACCTACCTTGGGTTTCCTGGAACTTTAGGACTGCCTTTTATTGATTACCTCATAGCAGACCCACGCATTATTCCGCCTGAATCGCAACAGCATTACAGAGAAAAAATACTGTACTTGCCACATTGCTATTTGCCCAGAGATACCTCTGTGGTGCCATCACCCATCACGCCCCAACGCAGCGATTTTGGTTTGCCTGATAAAGGATTTGTGTTTTGCAGTTTTAACCATGACTACAAAATTAATCCGCCTATGTTCAAAATTTGGATGGATTTGCTAAAGGAAGTTCCAGACAGCGTGCTTTGGCTAATGAAACTCAATGAAGCTGCGCAAGACAACTTGTCCAAAGAAGCGGCCAAATATGGCGTTGACCCAGAAAGACTTGTTTATGCTACGCGTGTGCCTAGAGTGGAAGATCACCTGGCGCGCTACAGATTGGCTGACTTATTTTTAGATACATTTCCTTATAACGGACATACCACTGCTGGTGATGCTCTTCGAGCGGAATTACCTGTGGTAAGCCTGTGCGGTGGAAGTTTTGCCTCACGCGTAGCAGCAAGCCTACTATACGATGTGGGAATTCCAGAATTGGCCTGCAATAGTTTCTCTGAATACCACGATAAAGCTCTGCAGATGGCAAAAGATGCAACGGTTCGCGAAAGATGCAAAACTCAATTGAATAACATAATGAGTAGCTCTGCGTGGCCATACTCAGCAAAAACTCAAGCGAAGGCCCTAGCAGCGGTCTTAAGTCAAACTAAAGGAAAGAAATGAGTGATATCTTGAAGCCTTTTATGTCTGATGCGAAGATACAACTACTATCAAGTTCATTTGATCGTGCCAGCCATTACCTTGAATACGGTATGGGCGGGTCTACATTACTTGCAGCTGAAAAGTCATTGTTATCCATCGTTGCAATTGATACTAGCGAAGAATGGATTAGCAAAGTGCATGCTCACTTAGAAAAAACCAACTTCTCAGGCAATATCCACTTATTGCACGCTAATTTAGGCATAACTTTAGATTGGGGATACCCCAAAGATGAACTCTTGGTAAAGAGTTGGCCACAATACTATTCCTCACCATGGATTGAATATATAAATTCAGGCATATTCCCAGATTTAATTTTAATAGACGGGCGTTTTAGATCGCCTTGTTTTTTATACAGTCTACTGCATTGCAAACCTGGAGCTCGAATACTTTGGGACGACTACCTCAACAGGCCAGAATATCACTTTGTGGAAAAAGTATTACCTCCGCAAGGACTGATAGATGACATGGCAATTTTCACAGTCAAAGAAAATATCGATAAGCAACTAGCCTGTATTTTACTTTTCGGAAATTTATTCAATTTGGATTAAAGTGATGACTAAATTAAAAATTATTCAACTAGAAAGTTTTTATACACACTTTCTAAATCAACTTTACCAGAACGACAAGCAACTTAAAGATTTACCCTTTCATACTCAAATTAATTACCTTTTAAACACAGGATTCAGTGCCGGCCAAAATTTTGTACCTTTCCTCAATCCCCAGCAATGGGAAACACATTATATTGTTCTCAATAACACATGGGCGCAAGTGCAGTGGGCCAACGAAAATGGCAAATTAAGCGTCAAGTCTTTATCTGAAATCTTGTTGCTTCAAATCAATGAAATCCAACCAGACGTTTTATTTATCAGTGATGTACCTGGCTTTGACTTTAGTTTAATCTCTCAATTCAAGCGGCGCCCACTAATAGTTGCATGGCTGGCTAATGTCATCAATCATCAACTGCCATGGCATGAAATTGATGTAATTCTTTCTGGGATTACTGATATTAGAGATGAAATACTTAAACTAGGCGCTAAGGCATCAGAGAAGTTTATGTCTGCTGCACCACACCACTTCATGGCCAATAGACAGCAAATAAGGCTGAACAATATTGCGTTTGCTGGATCGTTTTTCCCCGGTATGCACGATGATCGAGCACGTCAGATGGAGAGGCTATCGCATAACATATCAGATGGCTGGATAGATGTTTATACAGCAAACAGATTTGAATTATCAGAGGGCAGTCATCTTCAGTTTTTCGAACCAGTTTACGGAAATGATTTAGTCAACACATACTCCAATTACAGCATGGTATTAGATGCAAGAGGAAATTTTGATCTTTCTAAAGAAAAAGTTTTAGCTGAAACTGCGAATATGAGAATATTTGAAGCAACTAAAGCTGGTTCATTACTAATCACTGAAAATAGTCCTAATCTATCTGAATATTTTAAAATTAATCAAGAAATCATAACCTATAACGATTTTGATGAATTAAAAGACAAGATTAACTACTACATTCGACCAGTCAATCAAGATGCGCGTGAAACTATTGCTCGCAATGGCAGAAATAGAACAATTAAAGACCATAGTATTGAATCACGGGCAAATTGGTTAGAAAAAATTCTTTTTAAATATTTAGATATTTCAGTAGAAACTATTTCTAACTTAAAAAAAAATAAAGATCTCAATTATTACTGCACATATTTCGACTCCAACTATTTACCACGAGGTATCGCAATGATTCGCTCATTGCACCGTCAAGATTCAAATGCACATATTTTCGTACTATGCTTAGATGATGCCACTTATGCGATTTTATCGAGTTCTGATGAAAATGTATCTTTGATTCACATCAATGAATTGCTTGCATCAGACAAAGAGCTCGAACTTGCTCGCGAAAACCGCACTCTAATTGAGTGGTATTTCACTATCACCCCCTGCATAGTCAATTATATTATTCTGAATAATCCTAGCATTTCCAATTTGTACTACATAGATTCAGATCTATATTTTTATAGTACGACTCAAGCATTAATAGACGAAAGTAAAACAGGCTCAGTGCAAGTGATTGAACATGGTTTTCCCCCAGAATTGCAACACCTGCTTGCATACGGAAGATTTAATGTAGGTTGGGTTGGGTTTTCAACTTGCGCCGAAGGTCTTAGCCTCCTGAATAACTATCGAATCCAATGTCTAGACTGGTGCTATGATACGGTTGAAGATGATCGCTATGGAGATCAAAAATATCTTGATCAGTGGCCTCAAAAATATGCAAACTGTGTAATCAGCAAGCACCTTGGTGCAAACGTCGCTCAGTGGAATATTCCTGGAAGACTAATATTTGAAGATAAAGGATCTTTTTATATTAATGACAACCCGCTTATTTTTTACCACTTTCACGGTGTAGCACGCATGAAGTCAGGTAATTATGTTCTTAAAGGTGATCCATTAATTGTTGGTAATTATTTTTCATTACTTTATGAACCCTATTTTAATGAATTAAGTGAAATAGAACAAGAATTTGACTTTGCTAATAAGAATATTGCAGCACAGGACATTCGCTTTAAGTTATGGTGATTAAATTTCTCTCTCTATGCCTCATTTTAATTTTGATACAATAATTAAATTATAACTATAATTTAATTATAATTTAAAATATAACCTTTAAATTTTTATTTGATATTAGAACTAATATTATAAATTAAAATATATGCATTGGAACTACTCATGACTTATCAAAACCATAATTCTATATCCTATCTCGCAAACAAGATTTACTCTGATTATGATGAGGCACTAAACGCGTGCAATGGTATTGGCTATTCATATCAAAAGCTTACAGATGCTGTAGTGAAAAAAAACCTTATCGCAAGACAATCTGTAACTCAAGAAAGTTTCTTGAGCGGAGATGTAAGTCGGACAATTCTTGGCCTTGGTTTTGCATTTAACTTAAGTTCAGTCAGAGTTCTTGACTTTGGCGGTGGGGGCGGTTATCACTACACATTAGCCAAGCATGTTCTGGGTGATAAATGTGAAATCAAATGGAACATTGTAGAAACTGATTCAATGTGTAAATCTGGTGCTATTATTGCCGATCAGAGTCTAAAATTTTTCTCCGATATAAATACTGCGTTCACCGATCTTGGTGAAATAGATCTTATTTTGACTAGTAGTGCACTTCAATACTGTTCGGATCCTCTTTTATATTTGAGAAATTTGCTTGATATTTCAGCTAGATATATATATATTACACGAACCCCATTACACAGTGGAGATAAAAAAATTATTAGCATTCAAAGTTCAATGCTTTCGGAAAATGGTCCTGGGTCATTGCCTTCTGACTATGAAGATCAAGAAATACTCTACCCAATTAGTTATATTCCAATTTTTGAAATTGAAAGAATTATTAAAGAAAAATATCAGATAAAATTTAAAATAAAAGAAGAGTCAGCTAATTTATTTATTGAAAATATACCTGTTAATGAATATTTTGGATATTTTTGCGAACTTAAATAATTTATTCCTCTATCTATATTTTAATATATATACTATTTTCTAATTGGAATCAAATCATATGAATATCTTTCAAAATTCCAACGTCTTGATTACTGGAGGGCTTGGTTTTATTGGTTCGAATTTAGCACGCAGACTTATAAAGATTGGTGCTAATGTAACTCTTGTAGACAGTTTAATCCCCACTTATGGAGGAAATTTATTTAATATTTCTGATATTTCCGGAAAAGTTAATATTAATATTTGTGATGTTCGTGACCCCTACGCAATGGCTTATTTAATTAAAGATAAGGACTTTCTTTTCAATCTTGCTGGCCAAACAAGTCATTTGGATTCAATGTCATCCCCGCATATTGATTTAGAAATAAATGCCTCTGCTCAACTTTCTATATTGGAAGCTTGTCGAAAAATAAATCCAATTATCAAAATTGTGTTTGCAAGTACACGGCAAATATATGGTAAACCTGATTATTTACCGGTTGATGAGAAGCATCCTATACGACCAGTTGATGTCAACGGTATTAATAAATTAGCCGGCGAATGGTATCACCTCTTATATAACAATATTTATGGTATTCGCGCTTGTGCACTAAGACTAACAAACACATACGGTCCAGGCATGAGGGTAAAAGACGCTAGGCAGACTTTCTTAGGGATATGGATACGCTCGCTTTTAGAAGGAAAACCCATTAAGATTTTTGGCGATGGGTTACAACTTCGTGATTTTAATTATGTTGATGACTGTGTTGATGCAATGCTTTTGGCTGGCGCCGAAAACGAAGCAAATGGCAAAGTCTTTAATTTAGGAAGTACGGAGGTTATTACCCTAACTGATTTGGCTAAATTACTAATTGATCTGGGGTATGGCGGCACTTATGAGTTTGTGCCTTTCCCTTCAGAACGAAAAGTCATTGACATCGGTAATTACTACAGTGATTTTAGTCTCATTAAAAAAGAATTGACCTGGGCACCCAAAGTTGACTTGTGCGAAGGTTTACTTAAAACCTTATCCTACTACCATGCAAATAAAGAGAACTACTGGAACGATTTCGATTAAATTGAAACGCCTTTATCGCAATTAGCTATTTGTAATTCAAGGACCTTAAATGATACTCATGAATAATTTCAAAGCTGAACCAGCTGAGATCAAGGAAGCAATGGTTGCTGCGTCTCGAAGAGTTATTGAATCTGGCTGGTTCGTTCTTGGTGAAGAAGTTATTTCATTTGAAAAAAAATGGGCCTCTGCTTGTGGAGTCTCTTTTGGGATTGGAGTGGGTAATGGCATGGATGCAATTGAAATTGCTCTTCGCTCACTTAACATCGGCTTCGGGGACGAGGTGATAACTACACCAATGACCGCCTTTGCATCTGTTCTAGCAATTTTACGATCAGGGGCAACTCCTGTACTTGCCGATATAGATCCCTCTTCTGCGCTCTTATCATTGCAAAGTGTACAAAGGTGCTTATCAAGCAAAACTAAGGCAATTGTCCTTGTCCATTTATATGGTCAAGTTAGAGACATGAATAGTTGGTTGGCTTTATGTGCGACTGAAAAAGTACACCTCATAGAAGATTGTGCGCAATCACATTTAGCAACTTGGGACGGCTCTGTTGCAGGAAGTTTTGGTACGGCAGGAGCTTACAGTTTTTATCCAACTAAAAATTTAGGCGCGATAGGTGATGGCGGCATGCTAGTTACTAATGATTCGCAACTCGCCGAAAAGGCACAACGATTGCGCAATTATGGTCAAAGTGCTCGCTATGAGCACCCGGAACTTGGAATGAATAGTAGGCTTGACGAAATACAAGCAGCCTTGCTATCTGTTCGCATGGAATGGCTAGCAGAGTTCACTAATAATAGGCGTCTTATAGCTGACGCTTATCGTTTGAATATAAATAATCCTATCGTGAAACTATTGAGCGCACCTCAACAGCCAAATGCTCACGTTCATCATTTATTTGTGGTCTCTTGTATCCATCGAGCCAAACTTCAAAAGTATTTATCAGATTATGGGGTGCAGTCATTGATCCATTATCCAATACCGATACATCATCAACAGACTTGCTTACGGATGAATCGAGATCCGATGGGATTGACAAATAGTGAGGCTCATTCTGAAGATTGCTTGTCTTTACCTTGTCACCCTTTCATGACTGTTCAAGAAATTGAAAAAGTAATTAATTGCATAAATACATTTAAATTAAATTAATTTAGATAATTATTATCATTTTTGACAGCGAATCAATTGTTCGTTAAATTCTGATTAAAGTCTTATTTTAATTTACGATCTATTCTAATTTTCCAACATCAGCCTATCTTTAAATTATCAAATTAGATTTTTTATATTTAATTTTACAATATGAATTTATACACTTCTATTCCACCCAGAGTAAGTCGACTAGTAAACGGGCAAGATGTTGGTCAAGCTTGGACTCAAATGTGTGTGAACTCATGGAAGGATGCTGGTTATACGATTTATTCTGTTAATTCCGACAAGGAGTCAACTAAAGTTGCCGAACTTTATCCTGACATTAACATTATTGAAACTGAACGCGACGGATTCGAAAAAGTGGGGCGGCCCTTAGTTTACGTATCTGATATCATTAATTTAGCTAAACATTCGAATGAGTCGGCCTTTGCTATTGTGAATGCAGATATTATGTTTTTAAAAGATGCTGGATCAATTCTTAAGAACTGGGAACCTGAGGAAGGGTTCGCCTATTCAACAAGGTTAGACATCGACGATTTGTCTGGAAACAACCCGCGCTTGCATGGTGGTGTTGATTTCATAATATTAAGGACATCTGACCTAGTAGACCTTTCATTACCAGATATTTTGTTTGGAACACCGTGGTGGGATTACTGGCTACCCTGCAGCCTCAATTGTCGTGGAGTAAAAGGCCGGCGCCTAAGTGTGAACAACAAACCAGTAATTGCGCATTTGTTTCACGATGAACGTTGGTCCCATAGCGATTTCCTAGATAATTTCACACTTTTCATCACTGAAATTTCTAAAATCGTACAACACCGTGATTCCCTATCTCCTGATACTTACATAGTTGATCAACAAACGGGTTTGCCTGGAGACATGTTAAAAGTTGCTCTTGAATTCGCTCGTGCATCTTCAGGAATGATACATCTTCACAATCCTTTACTTGAACTTTCATAACAAATAGGAGTAATCAGACATGGGCGAATTACCTTTAATATTTTCTCATTATGGTAATATAGATTACCTTTCTAAAAGTATGCTTTGCGCATCACTTACAAATCCATCAAAACGAAAAATCCTAATTGGAGACTCATCTAATCGTGATTCCGCCCTGAGTAATGGCTGGGAACATATTAATTTTGATAATATTAATTCAGATTTACGTACACAATTCAATAAAAATTTTAAATATGTCCGTGGTTCGCATCACACAATAGTAAAAAACCAGGGTGACTGGTTACGATATGTTTTTGAGCGTTGGTATTTTATTGAGCAATTTTGTCAAGAATATGGGATACTACAATTTTGGCATTTTGACAGTGATGTAATGCTATTAGAAGATTTACGACTATTTGAAACCACTCTTTCTGCAAACTATGATTTTACATGCCAATGTAGTGGCTCCTGCCTAAATGGGCTCGTAAAATTAGATGTATTGTCTGACTATTGCCAGCACATAATTGAACTATTCAAAGATGAAAAATTCATTTCAACTCAACAACATGAATTTGACACAGTGAATCCTCACTATGCATTCACAGAAATGCGTGCTTACACAAGTTTCTCAAATACTCCAAATTTCAATCCTAAAAATGCTCACCTTGAGTCAATTTTTAAAGGATGGTGGTTCGATGATTGCATATGTGAAGATGATGGATGTACGATGGAAATGCATTCGACGGCTTTGCGGCCAATTAAAAAGGTTAGTTTTCGTGATGGTGCATTTCTAGGTATTCATGAAAATAAAGAAGTTCGCTTTGCTGTAATAAATCTAAGCTGGGTTCCAACAATTTTTTTTGATTGGTTTATTTCTTGTATATTATCACGACAAAATAAAAATGCTGTAGTTCCATCTGAACTTATTGCATGGCCAATTAATTAATGTTAATATATTTGAAAATTTCAATGAATAATAGAGTATAATCGTACGTTATTTATATTAGTATATTTCAGGTATTAATTTTTATTTAATTAATAAGTTTATTACAATCCAAGATTAAATTATTCAGCCATCCTCACTGAAAACATCCCTAGTGTATATTTTTTGTGCAACATCCTCAATTTCGGTGGTTCGGCGGTTGGCAATAATTATGTCTGCTCGCACTTTAAAAGCAGTCAAATCTTTAATCACAAGGGAATTATAGTATTCATTTTTCTGCAAGACAGGTTCATAAACTATCACCTCAATCCCCTTGGCTTTGATTCGCTTCATAACACCTAGAATAGCACTCGACCTGTAATTGTCTGACCCTGCTTTCATAATAAGGCGGTAAATACCAACCAAAGGTTTGGTGCCAGTTTGCTGCGCTTTAGCTTGTGCCATACGCACTACTTCGCTAGCAATAAAGTCTTTTCGAGTAGAATTGGCATTTACAATGGCCTGAATAAGCGATTGTGGAACAGCATGATAGTTGGCCAGTAATTGCCTGGTATCTTTAGGCAAGCAATAACCACCGTATCCAAAACTAGGGTTGTTGTAATGATTGCCAATCCGAGGGTCAAGACAAACGCCTTCAATAATTTGCTGAGTATCTATTCCGAAACTAGCGGCATATGTATCAAGCTCATTGAAATAGGCCACGCGCATGGCCAAATAAGTATTGGCGAAAAGCTTTATGGCCTCAGCCTCAGTACTTTGTGTAAAAAGCGTAACAACATCTTTTTTCACAGCACCTTGTTGTAGCAATTGTGCAAATTGATGTGCAGCTTCGTTTTGCTCCCCCACCACAATGCGACTGGGGTAAAGGTTGTCATGCAACGCTTTGCCTTCGCGCAAAAACTCTGGGCTGAACATCAATTTGGTTGTGTTTAAGGCCAATCGAGTTTTAGCTGTGTAGCCCACAGGTATGGTCGACTTAATGACCATTACCGCTTTTGGGTTGATGGCCATCACATCCTTTATCACAGCTTCAATGCTTTGGGTATTGAAGTAGTTGGTATCAGGATCGTAATCTGTAGGCGTAGCAATAATGACAAAGTCAGCACCCTCATAGGCCTCTTGGGGGTTTAGCGTAGCCCTAAAGTTCAGGGGTTTGTTCTTTAAAAAATTCTCAATATCGGGGTCATCGATAGGAGATTGCTTGCGGTTGAGCATGTCCACCTTGGCTGGAATAATGTCCAAGCACACCACTTCATTGTGCTGGGCCAACAAAATTCCATTAGACAGACCCACATAACCTGTGCCTGCAACTGCAATTTTCATATAAAGAGTTCAAACCCCTGTTTCTTTCAAACCTTTCAGCATCTTAAATCAATATTTGTTCTTCACAAACAACCCAGACACATCTGCATCTGTTGAGTTTCTAGATTTAACTTTGTCATCGCCAGCCAAGCCCACTGCCAAGCTTGCCGCTCCAGTCACATGGCTTGCCGTGTTCACGCCAATGGCTGCAATCCGTACCGCCGCATCCTGCGCCGCAAAGGCTCTCATGGCTTCCACCATCTGTCCTGTTGCCACCAGTTGGCCTTTGTCCTTGGTCCGCTTCACCGCGTCATCTGCCAGGTCTACTTTTGCAGCCAAC
>CANKBG010000029.1 GCA_947479935.1 Comamonadaceae bacterium | reverse complement strand
TCACGGTAACTGGTGGCTTCCAAACGTTTTGCCAAGGCATTGGTGACGCTCACACCCACCCCATGTAAACCCCCTGAAAAACTGTAGGCACCGCCCTTGCCTTTGTCGAACTTGCCGCCCGCATGCAAGCGCGTGAACACCAGTTCAATGACTGGCGCTTTTTCTTCGGGATGCAATCCAAACGGAATGCCGCGGCCGTCGTCTTCAATGCTGACCGAGCCATCGGCATGCAAGATGACTTTGATTTTTTTTCCATGACCCGCCAGTGCCTCGTCGGCCGCGTTGTCCAATACCTCTTGAATCACGTGCAAGGGGTTGTCGGTTCGGGTGTACATCCCAGGGCGCTGTTTGACGGGCTCTAAGCCTTTCAAGACTCGGATTGAGCCTTCGCCATATTCGGGTGCTGGGTTTGAAGTCGAGGTAGATGTGGCCATGGGCGCAGATTGTAGTGTGAAAACAAGCAAAGTACTGGATAAATTTACAGTCCAACCCACAGAAAGACACGACAATCGGGCATCATTCGCTTGAAGTCACAGCCCCTCATTTTGGAGTTCCAACACATGCACGGCACCGAAGCCCCCTCTGCCTGGGTCCAACGCTGGACCGATCTTGCCAAGCCTCAAAGCCAAGTTCTAGACTTGGCATGCGGCGCGGGCAGGCACATGAAATGGTTCTCAGAGCAAGGCCACACATGCACAGGCGTCGATCGATCTGCAGAAGCCTTGGCCATCGCCAAGGCCTATGGAACCGTGATTGAAGCAGACATGGAGGCCGGTCCGTGGCCACTTTTGGACATGCAATTTGACTTGGTGGTGGTCACCAACTACCTTTGGCGCCCCCTCATGCCCCTCCTGATGAAAAGCTTGGCTCCCGAGGGGCTCTTGATTTATGAAACCTTCGCAGCGGGTCATGAAAAGGTGGGAAAACCTTCCAGACCCGATTTCTTGTTGAATCCGGGTGAATTACTTCAGACTTTCAAGTCGCTTCGAGTCGTTGCCTATGAAGACGGCTACTGCGATCATCCCCCTAAGTTTATTCAACGCATTGCGGCTGTGAATCAAGTCAACGATGTAGAACGTCAGTTTGGCCTTCGCAGTCGTTAGAATGTTCATTTGTCGCTCAATTCATTCGCCATGACGAAATCTTTTCAACCCATTACTGGCAGCATTCCCGCTTTGGTCACCCCCATGTTGGAGGACGGCTCTGTTGACTATGCCAGTCTTCGAAATCTCATCGACTGGCACATTGCCGAAGGCACTGATTGCATCGGCGTAGTGGGCACCACTGGTGAGTCCCCCACCGTCAATGTGGACGAGCACCGCGAGATCATTCGTGTATCAGTTGAGCAAGCCAAAGGCCGCGTGCCCATCATGGCGGGCTGCGGTGCCAACTCAACTTCAGAAGCCATTGAGTTGGCTAAATTTGCAAGAAGCGTTGGTGCAGATTGTCAACTGCAAGTTGTACCCTACTACAACAAACCCACCCAAGAAGGTCTGTACCAACACTTCAAGGCCATTGCAGAGGCAACCCCCGATTTGCCTATCATTTTGTACAACGTGCCTGGCCGTTCTGTAGCTGATATGCAGCACGAAACAGTGCTGCGCTTGGCTCAAGTCCCTGGCATTGTGGGCATCAAAGAAGCGACGGGCAACATAGAACGTGCTCAATGGCTCATTCGCGATCTGCCCAAAGAATTTGCCGTTTACTCGGGTGACGATCCCACCGCCATTGCGCTCATGCTTTGCGGCGGCAAAGGCAACATCAGTGTGACAGCCAATGTAGCGCCTCGCCTGATGCACGAAATGTGTGTTGCTGCCATGTCTGGCAACGTTCAAAAAGCCATTCAAATTCAATTCAAACTATTGCCCATGCACAAGAATTTGTTTGTGGAAGCCAACCCCATTCCTGTGAAGTGGGCCATGGCACGCATGGGTTTGTGCAGCGGCACTTTGCGCCTACCCATGACAGAACTCTCCAAATCACAGCAACCCGTGGTTGAGGCCGCTATGCGCGCCAGCGGACTCATTTAAGGACACCCCCGTGAATCGATTTATCCCTTCCGCTCGTCATCTGAATGCGCTGGCTTGCGCCGCCGCAATCACTTGTTTCTTATCTGGTTGCTCAACGCTCGAAGAAAGTAAAGTCGACTACAAAAGTGCCAGTCAAGCACCCACATTGGAAGTGCCACCCGACCTCACTCAGTTGAAGCGTGACTCACGTTATCAAGTGGCTGGTGCCAGCGCATCTGCCAGCGCATTGAATAATGCTTCAGCCAATACAGGACCCACGAGATCCACCATTGATGCCGGCACAGCCAGCAATCAAGCAGGTGATGTGAGAATGATTCGCACGGGCACACAACGCTATTTGGTCATTAACCGATCGGCTGATGCTGTTTGGGAACCTTTGCGCGAATTTTGGAAAGACAACGGCTTTGTCTTAAGCACCGACCAACCCGAACTCGGCATCATGGAAACCGATTGGGCAGAAAATCGAGCCAAACTGCCCCAAGACTTTATTCGAAAAACCATAGGCAAAATATTAGATTCCCTCTACTCTACTGGCGAGCGTGACAAATTTCGTACGCGCGTGGAGCGAACCGCAAATGGCCTAGAAATTACCGTCACACACCGAGGCATGGCTGAGATTTATACCAACGCCTTGAAAGACTCTACGGTATGGTCGCCCCGCGCAACCGATCCTGAATTGGAAATTGAGTTTTTACGTCGCCTCATGATGCGACTCGGGGGTCAAAGCTTAACGGCTTCAGCCAGCACACCTTCATCCGTCGCCTCTGGCAACTCGCCCATGCCAAATATGCCAAGCGATGTCCAGGTTACAAAGATCAATAACTTACCGGCCATCGAAATCAAGGATGGATTTGATCGTGCATGGCGCCGCGTCGGCGTGGCCATTGATCGAACGGGCTTCACAGTTGAAGACCGAGATCGTGCACAAGGCGTGTTTTTTGTGCGTTATGCCCCACCTGGCACGCCCAACAAAGAACCTGGTTTCTTCGCCAAATTGTTTACCAGTGACAAAGTCATTCCCACACTTGCCAAGTACCGAATTGCCGTTACCAGCAAAGGCGAAGTTTCAACTGTGATGGTGCAAGGCGCTGACGGCATTCCCGAAACATCAGGCAATGCCGACAAAATCATCAAACTGTTGGCCGACGAAATTAAATAAGTATTTTTAAGTCAGCATTCACGCGACGAAAAAAAACCCCGCACTGCGGGGTTTTTCTTTGACTGCCCAGAATTACTTCTTAGGAGCTTCTGCAGGTGCAGCAGCTGGCGCAGCAGCGGGTGCAGCGGCAGCGGGAGCAGCAGCATCAGCAGGCTTGGCGGCATCAGCAGCAGGGGCTGCGGGAGCAGCAGCGGGAGCTGGTGCAGGTGCAGGTGCAGCCTCTTCTTTTTTACCGCAAGCTGCCAAAGCAGCAGCAGCGATTACAGCAGCCAAAATGAGGGACTTGTTCATGATTATTTTCCTTAAAGTTAGTGAAAAAACAATTTCCGGGAAATTGTCATCAAGGTTGATTGAAACCCCGTTGACAGAACAGCAAGCACTCGAGCTCTTACCGTCCAACCTCGGATTATAGCTTTAATGACGTGCCCTTAGGGTTCAGCCCGTAAGGGTGACGAATACCACCACCCCTCCTCCCACCAAGCTTGCATGAGTTCAGTAGCGTTGGGGCTCAATTGGTTTGCAATTTGGGCCGGCAAGCACTTCTCATTGGCCAACTTTCTGAGCCATTTGGCGTCTTGACCAGCAGCCTTGAAACTCTCGCCATTGATAAAAATGTGCTTGCTGTCAAAGAGCATTTTGGTCCGCCGATCCAATCGAACATTGCATGGCCAAGTCCATGTGTGCAGCATGTCTGAGTCTGGCGGATCAAACCAAACATTTGACTTAGGCTCTGTTAAGGACTCGCCCAGTAAACAATGAATAATTTGAGGGTCTTTCAAAGCTTTTGCCACCGCTTGATGCGCAAACTTTTGCAGTGCCTTAGGGATAGCGGAATCCCTTAGGGCCGCTTCTTGACCTGGATCTTGGTACAAAAGGTCTAGATCAGAACCGCAGTCTTCTGCTATTTCTTCTGACAATCCCATCAGCAGTTCACTGGCCAATTCGGCACTTCTAGGTACTTTGAAGCCCACAGAATAGGTCATGCACTCACCCACCGCAATGCCATCGTGCGCATACCCAGGTGGCAAGTAAAGCATGTCGCCCGGGTTTAATACAAGCTCGGCTTCAGGTTTAAATTCTTTCAATATTTTGAGTGGCATGCCCTCTTGCAACTCAAACTTTTTTTGACGGCCAATTCGCCACTTTCTTTGCCCCTGGGCTTGCAGCAAGAACACGTCGTAGCTGTCAAAGTGCGGGCCTACGCCACCGCCCTCGGTGGCAAAACTGATCATCAAATCATCTAAGCGTGCATCAGGCACAAACCGAAACTGTTGCAACAATGCATGAACCGCGTCGTTGTGCAGGTCCACCCCCTGAATTAACACCGTCCAATCGGGTGTTTTGAAAGAAGGCAAACTTTTTCGGTTCATGGGCCCTTTTTTAAGAGTCCATTGACCTGCCTTGCGCACAATAAGCCGAGACTCCACCTCTTCACTTTCCACCATCTCTAGCAATTGCGCCCGATCGATCAGGGGCTTCATGTCAGGAAAGGCTTGGCGAATGAGCAAAGGCTTCTTCTGCCAGTGCCGCTTCATGAACTGGGCGGGCGTCAGTCCCGCCAACAAAGCTAAAGGTTTATTTTTTTGCATAAAGAGTAGACTCAAATCGATTTCAAAACTGCGACAATTCTCAGATGGATATTACTTCTCAATGTGTGGTCGAACTGACCTGGACGCTTAAAGATACTTTGGGCGAGGTTTTAGACGAACTCGACGAGCCAATTGCCTTTTACGTCGGCGGTCACGACTTACTACCCAAAATTCAAGAGGCACTTCAAGGCCATGCCGCGGGTGCCAAGGTCGAATTGCACTTGGAACCAGAAGATGCCTTTGGTGATTTTGATGAAAACTTGTTGTTTTTAGAGCCGAAAGAACTTTTCCCTAAAGACATCGAAGAAGGCCTCACCATCGAAGGTACGGCATTGCCTTCGGGCTGCAACCCTGATGCACCTCGCAACGTGCTCTACACCATCACAGAAATTTACCCTGAACATGTGGTGCTCGATGGCAATCACCCGTTGGCGGGCATTGCTTTGAGGCTTAGCTTAAAAGTCAATCATGTGCGTTTGGCAACCGACTCCGAGCAAGAAGCGGAAACATGTGGCACTGGCTTCTTCAAAATTGAAGTGGAGGGAGCGCCAGATGCCCCTGGCGGCTTGTTGCACTGAGTCTGAAGGATGGAAGATTTAGTTTTTTCCTGTTGAGCCGTATCCCCCAGCGCCTCGCTCACTGGGCGCATCAAACTCTGTCACCACATTGAACTTTGCCTGCACCACCGGCACGATGACCATTTGCGCAATACGCTCCATAGGCTGAATGGTGAAAGCTTCTTGGCTGCGATTCCAGCAACTCACCATGAGAGGACCTTGATAATCGCTGTCAATCAAACCCACCAAATTGCCCAACACAATGCCGTGCTTGTGCCCCAAACCTGAGCGCGGCAGCAACATGGCGGCATACCCTGGGTCTTTCAGGTACACAGAAAGTCCGGTGGAAATGAGTTGCCAAGCGTTGGGTTGCAGGTTGACAGGCGCATCCAGACATGCGCGCAAATCAAGCCCCGCACTGCCCGGCGTGGCGTAGGCCGGCAACTGATCCGCCATTCGAGGGTCTAAAATTTTCAGGTCCACATTCATCATGTTTTTTTAACTTCAATGTTGCCAATTCGCTTGGCGATTTCTAGAACCAAATCTTGCGCCAATTTGGTTTTGGTATCGCGGGGTAATTCTTTAACGCCCTTTGCATCCACCAACAACAAAGCGTTGTCGTCTTGACCAAAAGCGCTGGGGCCAATGTTGCCCACCAATAAGGGCACGCCCTTGCGAACCCTCTTGGCTGTGGCATGCATCAACAAATCATGGCTTTCTGCAGCAAAGCCCACACAAAACAATTTGCCATTTTGAGCGCGCTCAGAATGAGCCACTGTGGCCAAGATATCGGGGTTCTCTACAAAGCTTAGCTCTGGCGTTTCGCCAGAACCGTCTTTTTTAATTTTTTGGCCAGCGGCATTGGCTGGGCGCCAATCAGCCACTGCAGCTGCCGCGATAAAGATGGAAGCAAGGGGTGCCGCCATTTGCACGGCATCGTGCATTTGCAATGCAGACCTGACATCCACCCTGTCGACGCCTCGCGGCGTTGGCAAACTCACAGGGCCTGAGATCAAAGAGACTTGCGCGCCCGCATATCGAGCTGCTCTGGCGATGGCAAAGCCCATCTTGCCACTGGATAAATTGGTGATGCCGCGAACAGGGTCAATGGCCTCATAGGTGGGGCCAGCCGTGATCAAAACATGTTGCCCTTGCAGAACCTTGGGTGTCCAAAAGGCATGAAGTTCTTCTACGATTTCCTCGGCCTCAAGCATTCGGCCATCCCCTGTTTCACCGCAAGCTTGCTCTCCTTGTCCTACACCTAGGACATGAGTGCCATCGGCGCGGAGTTGAGCCACGTTGCGCTGTGTCGCTGGATGCGCCCACATTTCACGGTTCATGGCGGGGGCCAGAATGAGCGGCACGGTTTGAAGGGGCCTGGCCAGGCACATCAAGCTGAGCAACTCATCGGCTTTGCCATGAATTAACTTGGCCATGAAGTCAGCACTGGCGGGAGCAATCAAAATAGCGTCAGCATTGCGGCTTAAATTGATATGGGCCATGTTATTGCCCTCGCGCGCATCCCATTGCGAGGTGAAAACAGGCTGCCCTGACAGGGCTTGCATGGTAACGGGGGTGATGAACTGGGCCGCGGCCTCCGTCATGACCACTTGGACCTCTGCACCCTCTTTGACGAGGGAACGGCACAGTTCGGCAGCCTTAAAGCAGGCAATACCCCCTGTGAGTCCTAAAACAATGCGTTTTCCAGCCAAATCGTTCATGAATCGCAATGTAGCAGATCGGGAGACCTTTATAATCTCGTTTTCCACCTCTCGGGTGCTTTGCATCCCGTCCTGGACATGACCAAATTCGTCTTCGTCACCGGTGGTGTGGTGTCTTCCCTTGGCAAGGGAATCGCCTCCGCCTCTCTTGCCGCGATTCTTGAATCGCGCGGCCTCTCAGTCACCCTCATCAAACTGGACCCGTACATCAACGTCGACCCAGGCACCATGTCCCCGTTTCAACACGGTGAAGTGTTTGTCACAGACGATGGCGCCGAAACCGACCTCGATCTGGGCCACTATGAGCGCTTCATCAACACCCGTATGAAGAAGAGCAACAACTTCACCACGGGCCAAATTTACAAAAGTGTTCTTGAAAAAGAACGACGCGGTGACTACCTGGGCAAAACCGTTCAGGTCATTCCCCACATCACCAATGAAATACAAGACTACATCAAGCGCGGTGCTGGCTTTGGCACGCCTGAAGCGGTCGATGTGGCCATTGTGGAAATTGGCGGCACTGTGGGTGACATTGAGTCCCTGCCGTTCCTTGAAGCTGTGCGTCAACTCAGCTTGCGCTCGGGGCCCAACAACACAGCCTTTGTGCACCTCACCTATGTGCCTTGGATTGCAGCAGCCGGCGAACTCAAAACCAAACCCACGCAACACACTGTTCAAAAATTACGCGAAATTGGCATCCAACCCGATGCCTTACTGTGCCGCGCAGACCGCATGATTCCAGACGATGAGAAAGACAAAATTTCTCTCTTTACCAATGTCCAAACCTGGGGTGTGATTTCCATGCCCGATGTCGACACCATCTACAAAGTGCCCCGTGTTTTGCACGAACAAGGCTTGGATGGCCTCATTTGCGACCGTTTGCACATCAGCACACCCCCCGCAAATTTAAAACGATGGGACGATCTGGTTTACGAAACAGAGCATCCACTTGGTGAAGTCAGCATTGCCATGGTTGGCAAATATGTGGAGTTGTCTGACAGCTACAAGTCGGTCAACGAAGCTTTGCGCCATGCCGGCATGCGCAACCATGTGCGCGTCAAAATAGAACATATTGATTCCGAAACCATCACATCCGAGTCAGTGGCCCAGTTGGCCAAGTTTGATGGCATTTTGGTACCCGGTGGTTTTGGCAAACGCGGCATTGAAGGCAAAATTCAAACGGCCCGCTTTGCCAGAGAAGGCAAGGTGCCTTACTTAGGTATTTGCTTAGGCATGCAAGTGGCCACCATTGAATATGCCCGCCATGTGGCGGGCATGAACGATGCCAACAGCACTGAGTTTGAACCCGAGACACCGTTCCCCGTCATTGCCCTCATCAACGAATGGAAAGATGCCGATGGCACCATTCAAGTTCGTGATGCGCAGTCCGATTTGGGAGGCACCATGCGCTTAGGCGCTCAAAGTTCTGACGTCTCTGCTGGCACCTTGGCCCACGAAATTTATGGCCCAGTGGTGACTGAACGCCATCGGCATCGTTATGAAGCCAATGTGAATTACTTGGCCACATTGCGCAAAGCAGGCTTGATCATTTCTGCCCTGACACAACGCGAGCAACTCACTGAAATTGTGGAGTTACCCACATCAGTTCATCCTTGGTTTGTG
The DNA here is from genome assembly GCA_947479935.1 of Comamonadaceae bacterium. Taxonomy (GTDB): domain Bacteria; phylum Pseudomonadota; class Gammaproteobacteria; order Burkholderiales; family Burkholderiaceae_C; genus Limnohabitans_A. Next base: position 24,456 of record CANKBG010000029.1, on the reverse strand, counting down.
GGCGTTCAATTCCACCCAGAATTTAAATCAACCCCGTGGGATGGCCATCCACTGTTCAACGCCTTCATCAAAGCGTCTGTTGATCATCAACAAGGTGCCAAACACCTGAAAGCCGTCGCCTAAATTTACAGCGACCAGACAAGGAACTCCATGAAACTTTGCGGATTTGATGTTGGCCTCGACCAGCGTTTTTTTTTGATAGCTGGCCCGTGCGTGATTGAATCTGAGCAATTGCAAATGGACACCGCAGGCACGCTGAAAGAAATCACATCAGCCCTCGGCATTCCTTTTATTTTCAAGAGCAGCTACGACAAAGCCAATCGCTCATCAGGCAGCACCTTTCGCGGACCTGGCATGGAAAAGGGTTTGGAAATTTTGGCCAAAGTTAAACGCGAACTTCATGTCCCCATCCTGACCGATGTGCACACAGAAGCCGATATTGCCAAAGTGGCGGCGGTGGTCGATGTATTGCAAACACCCGCTTTTCTCTGCCGTCAAACTGATTTCATTCGTGCCGTGGCTCAATCGGGTAAGCCTGTGAACATCAAAAAGGGACAGTTCTTGGCCCCTCACGACATGAAGAACGTGATTGACAAAGCACGCGCAGCAGCCCGTGATGCGGGCCTGCCAGAAGACAGCTTCATGGCCTGCGAGCGAGGTGCCAGCTTTGGCTACAACAACTTAGTGTCTGACATGCGCAGCTTGGCCATCATGCGAGAAACAGGTGCGCCGGTGGTTTTTGACGCCACCCATTCGGTTCAATTGCCTGGCGGTCAGGGAACCAGCTCTGGCGGCATGCGTGAAATGGTGCCTGTGCTTTCTCGCGCTGCCGTGGCTGTAGGTGTGGCGGGCTTGTTCATGGAAACTCACCCCAACCCCGCCGTGGCCATGTCGGACGGTCCCAATGCCGTTCCACTTCAGCACATGAAAGCACTGCTTGAGACATTGATGGAACTTGATCGAGTGACCAAAAAGAACCCTTTCCTAGAAAATAATTTCCAGTGACTGACGACATGATTCAGGTATTCAAAAACTGATTAGGTACTTTTAAGCAGCCAACCGATTTTTAATTTAGACAGAGAGAAGTAAACATGAGTGCGATTGTTGACATTGTGGGACGCGAAATTTTGGACAGCCGCGGCAACCCCACCGTTGAGTGCGATGTGTTGTTGGAATCGGGCGTGATGGGACGCGCTGCGGTGCCCTCAGGCGCATCTACCGGGAGCCGCGAAGCCATTGAATTGCGTGATGGCGACAAAAGTCGCTATCTGGGCAAAGGCGTTTTGAAAGCAGTTGAGCACATCAACACCGAAATTTCTGAAGCTGTTCTCGGTTTAGACGCATCAGAGCAGGCCTTCCTTGACAAAACTTTGATCGACTTAGACGGCACAGAAAACAAAAGTCGCTTAGGCGCCAATGCCATGTTGGCCGTGTCCATGGCTGTGGCACGTGCCGCTGCTGAAGAATCTGGTTTGCCACTGTACCGCTACTTTGGCGGGATGAACGGTTGCCAATTGCCCGTACCCATGATGAACGTCATCAATGGCGGCGCTCACGCCAACAACAACCTTGACTTGCAAGAGTTCATGATCATTCCTTTGGGCGCACCCAACTTCCGTGAAGCTGTTCGTTATGGCGCAGAAGTTTTCCATGCTTTGAAAAAAATCATTCATGACAAAGGCATGAGCATTGCAGTGGGCGATGAAGGTGGTTTTGCACCCAACGTACCCAACCACGAAGCCGCCATCCAAATGATTTTGGACGCCATCAGTGCAGCAGGCTACACCGCCGGTGAACAAATTGCCATTGGCCTAGATTGCGCCGCCAGTGAGTTTTACAAAGAAGGCAAATACGAGCTGGAAGGCGAAGGCTTGTCCTTGACGGGCGAACAATGGATCGACATGTTGGCCACGTGGGTCGACAAGTACCCCATCATCAGCATTGAAGACGGCATGGCCGAAGGTGACTGGGATGGTTGGAAATTGCTTACAGACCGTTTGGGTAAAAAAGTTCAAATTGTGGGCGACGACTTGTTCGTCACCAACACCAAAATTTTGAAAGAAGGCATCGACAAAGGCATTGCCAATTCGATTCTCATCAAGATCAACCAAATTGGCACCCTGACCGAAACTTTTGCCGCCATTGAGATGGCCAAGCGCGCCGGTTACACGGCCGTCATCAGTCACCGCTCTGGCGAAACGGAAGACTCAACCATTGCTGACATTGCCGTAGGGTTGAATGCGGGTCAAATTAAAACCGGCTCTATGAGTCGCAGCGACCGCATGGCCAAGTACAACCAACTTTTGCGCATTGAGGAAGACTTGGGCGATGTAGCTGAATACCCTGGCCGCTCAGCGTTTTACAATCTGCGCTAATATTTCTGGACAGACCTTTTCGATGCTCATGGACAATCGCCTTTTGCCAACCCTCTTGATCGCTTTGCTGCTGATCTTGCAGGGTCAGATTTGGCTAGGCAAAGGCAGTGTGCCCACCGTCATCGAACTGGAATACAAAATCCAAGAACAAAACGAGTTGAATGCCAAAGCCAAGCGCATCAATGGCCAACTCAGTTCTGAAGTGAACGACCTCAAAGAAGGTTTGAACACCGTAGAAGAGCGTGCCCGCCATGAACTCGGCATGGTCAAGGCCAACGAAATCTTTGTTCAGATCGACAAATGATCAACCCGGTCGAGTTGGCCGGATTTGCGTTGTCGTTGGCAATGGTTTATTGCAACATCCAACAAATTCACTGGGGCTGGCCCTTGGCCATTTTGAGCGCTCTGCTTTATGGCACCGTCTTTTGGAACAGCCAACTTTATGGTGAAGCCAGTTTGCAAATCATGTTTATCCTGACAGCGGCTTGGGGCTGGCAGCAATGGCTAAGAGGAAACTCACCGACCTTGACTAGCTCAGACACTGCCGACAACGCAGTGCTAGGAACACAAACCCAGCTTTCTATTTCCTCCCTAAGCACTTCAGAGCGACGAGTTGCATTCATGGCCACCCTTTTGGCGTGGCCTGCATTTTCATATTTTTTGCATCGCTACACCGACAGTGATGTGGCTGTTTGGGATGGTTTGGTCACTGCATTGAGTTTGTTGGGCCAATACTTATTGGGTCGCAAGAAAATTGAAAACTGGTGGATTTGGTTGCTTGTCAATGTTCTAACAGTTGGCCTCATGGCCGAAAAATCTTTATGGCTCACAGCCGTGTTGTATGGCATTTTTGCTGTTCTCAGCTACATCGGCCTTCAAGCTTGGCGGCGTCATGGGCAATAGGATCATTCGAATTGCGCTGCTGGGTGCGGAAAGTACCGGCAAAACCAGCTTGAGTCATGGCATCGCCAATGCGTTGTTGGCACAAGGCCAGATTGCGGCTTACGTTCCCGAAGTGCTTAGAGAATGGTGCCAGTTGCATGGCCGAACTCCCGCAGTCCATGAACAGATGCAAATTGCACAGCAACAAGCTGAGCGTATCTTTTCAATTCAAACGGGCTGGGTCATTGCCGACACAACCCCCTTAATGACCGCCGTTTACAGCGACTTAATTTTTCAAGATCCTTCTCTCTATGAGCAGGCAATGGTGCAGCAAGCACAATTTGATTTAGCGCTTGTCATGGGACTCGATGTGGCGTGGGTTCCAGATGGTTTGCAGCGCGATGGCGAGCATGTGCGTGCACCTGTGGACAATCTCATTCGACAGGCCATGTCAAAACAGCAACTGCCCTTCAAAGTCATTTATGGCCAAGGCGAGGTCAGGCTCAATGCCGCTTTGTGGGCCATCAGTGAAGGTCTTACGGGTTTGGCTGAGTCACTTGAAATGAAATTCTCTGGCTTTAGTTTGCAGCCAACAAAAACGCAACGCGAAGTGAGTCAATACGATTTGAATCAAGGCAAAACAGCCTGGCGCTGCGATTTGTGCAGCGACTCAGACTGTGAGCACAGGCTCTTCACTGACCTGCTCAAATAATGCAGCCTAGTGTACCGAAGGACCCGAAGGGGGTGACGCTTCAGGTTGCGTAAAGAGGCTGGCGGCGTCTACGGGATCAAATTGATACTGCGCCCCACAGAACTCGCAACTCACTTCAATATTTTCGCGCTCGGACAAAATACTTTCGGCTTCAGCAACCCCTAAACTTTGAATCATCCGACCCACTCTTTGGCGGCTGCAGCTGCACTGAAAACGAGGACCTGTATCGCCAACCAATGGCTCAAATCGAAGCAATGGCTCTTCCCAGAACAATCGGTGCAACACAGTTTCAACGTCCAAACCTAGTAGTTCATCAGGCTTCAAACTCTTGGACAAAATGGAAATACGGTTGTAGTCTTCATCCTTGCCCAATGCCGATTCACGCTCGACTGAATCGTATCGACCGGCCAAATTACCAGCGCCTTCCAAAGGCAATCTTTGAATCAACAAACCCGCTGCCACTTGAGAGTTGGCCGCCAAAACCAAAGTGGTATCGAGTTGCTCTGACTGAAGCATGTAATGCTCCAGCACTTCGCTTAACTTTTCTAATTTTTCCTTTTGGTCGCCAAACAAGGGCACCACGCCCTGATAAGGCTGCTGACCTGGCAAACGCTCTAATGGGTCGAGGGTAATGGCGCAACGCCCCTCGTTGTTGACATTGACCATCTGGCTCAGAGAAGCCTGTGGTGACACCTCGCCCTGCACGGTGGCCGTGGCACGAAATCCAAAATCGGGCTGCACTTCCACCACAGACAACTTGACGGGTCCATCGCCAAACACTTGTAGAACCAAGGCGCCATTGAATTTGATGTTGGCTTGCATTAAGACTGCGGCGGCCGACATTTGGCCCAACAACTCTGAGACAGGTTCTGGGTAAGCACCCGTTTCTGTGTTGGCAGATCGCCTTTGTAGCACCTGCCACCATGAGTCGGTCAAACGAACAATGGCACCGCGAACGGGTAAGCCTTCGAATAAAAATTTATGAAGTTCAGACAATTTTTTTCAAACTCGATTGGAAGAAGAGCGAATTCTCGATGTAATGTTTGGCTGGCATGCGCAAGCCTTGAATTTGTTCAGGCGTTAATTGGCGAACCACTCTGGCAGGAGACCCCATGATCATGGAGCCATCGGGAAACTCTTTGCCCTCGGTCACCAGAGAACCTGCACCCACCAGACAGTTTTTGCCAATTTTGGCGTCGTTCAAAATCACTGCACCAATGCCAATGAGCGATTCATCACCAATGGTGCACCCGTGCAACATGACGCGATGACCGACGGTGACGTGTTTGCCAACGGTCAGCGGTTTACCAAAGTCTGCATGGAGCACACTGCCATCCTGAATGTTGGAGCCTTCACCAATGTGAATGGATTCTGCGTCGCCCCGAATGACGGCGCCAAACCAAACGCTGGCATTGACGCCCAAAGTCACTGCCCCCATGACCTGCGCACTGTCGGCCACCCAAGCCCCCTCAGCCAAAACGGGTTGCTTGCCGTCTAGTGAATAAATAGCCATTTAGATCCCCTCATGTCAGAGCGCAAAGCCTACATTGTAGGCAAGCCTAAAATAACGCATGGCAAACAAAGAATTAGCCCCTCACACACGGTCACTCCCTCACTTGAGACAGGCTGTTTTAGCCCCTTTGTTGGCGCTAAACGCTGTTCAAAAAGCGTCGTTGACGCTGTCTCTCGCGGAAGACTTACCCATCTTTGTCGATGTGGAGGTGCAAGATCCTGGGGGCATCCCTGGTCGCCCAGCTAAACCAGAACTGGTGACGCATACCGCTTTGAAGTCAAAACCCCTCACCACCCCCGAAGGCCGTGCCGTCTTGCTGCATGCCATCGCCCACATTGAACTCAACGCCATCGATTTAGCCCTGGATGTGGTGTGGCGCTTTAAGGGCATGCCCGCTGATTTTTACAAAGACTGGGCTCAAATTGCAAAAGAGGAGGCCAAGCATTTTTTACTCCTTCAGCGGCATCTGGAAAGCATGGGTTTTGACTATGGGCAATTTCCTGCCCATCACTCACTTTGGGAAATGGCAGAACGAACGCGTGGCGATATTTTGGCCCGCATTGGACTGGTGCCAAGAACCATGGAAGCGCGCGGACTGGACGCCTCACCCGGTGTGAGAAACAAATTGATCAGCGCAGGCGACCTTGTAGCCGGCCGCATTTTGGACATTATTTTGAAAGACGAAATTGGACACGTTGCGGCAGGCAATCGATGGTACCGACATGTATGCAATGAAAGAGGTCTAGACCCCATTAGCACTTATCGCGAACTGATTAAGCAATATGACGCACCCAAACTAAAGTCGCCCTACAACTTAGAAGCCAGACGCCAGGCAGGCTTCGAGGAAGAAGAGCTCATTTACTTGGCGGCCAATGGCTTGTAGCCTTGGAAACGAAAGCAATCTATGCAAATTAACAATGGCTTTAAGGGATTTCCGGGTGATCACACGCCCGTAGAAATTTCACAAATTGGAATGCAAAAATGGCATGTCTTGAAGGGTGATTTCCCATTGCCCTTGGCAGTCATCAAAGAAACGGCTCTTGAGCATAATTTACTTTGGATGAAGAATTTTTGTGAAAAGCGTCATTTAGACATCGCGCCTCACGGCAAAACAACCATGTCACCAGAGCTGTATGCCAGGCAATTAGAGGCTGGCGCTTGGGGCATCAGTTTTGCAAATGTCTTTCAAGCAAGTTTAGGGGTTCGGCACGGCGTCAAACGCCTCATCATTGCGAACCAAGTTTATCAACAGGCTGATTTGCAAGCGCTGAACAATTTACTGTCAACACATCCAGATGTTCGAGTTTATTTTTTGGTTGACTCCGTAGAACAAGTTGATGCCATTCAAAAATGGCGATCATCGAGTCAATCCATCACACCTTTCACAGTTTTGATTGAGCTTGGCATAGAAGGTAAGCGAACGGGCTGTCGAGAACACACACAAGCGATGGCATTGGCACGAAAAATAAAAGACACCCATGGACTTTTACTGTGTGGCGTTGAATGTTACGAGGGTGCTTTGGCCACTTGCAACCACGAGCACGATCAAGCCTCTGTCGCTGCCTTAATGAGTCGGGTGCAGCAACTGGCTGTGGCATGTGAAAAAGAAAATTTATTTGAAAATGATGAAATTCTTTTAACCGCTGGTGGCTCGGCCATCTTTGACCTTGTTGCTCAACACCTTAAGCCTCAACTCAATCGCCCCACCCGGGGAATTTTGAGATCAGGTTGCTATCTCACTCACGACCATGTTCAATATCGCAAGATGCTGAAGTGCATTGGCGAAAGACTCCAACTAAGGGAGACGCTGAGGCCCGCATTAGAGGTTATCAGCAGTGTGCAGTCTTGCCCTGAACCAGGCCTAGCGCTTCTCACCATGGGAAAACGGGATGTTTCGTACGACATGGATTTGCCAGTTGCCATTTGGCGTGCCAACATAGGCGACAAAGTTGTGACAGACGTACCAACGCACTGGGAAATCACAGCCTTGAACGATCAACACGCTTACCTCAAATTTAACCCCGCCACTCCGACGCTAGAGCACCCCCATGTGGGCCAATTGATTGGCAGCGGCATTTCGCACCCCTGCACCACATTTGACAAGTGGCGATGGATGCCAGTCGTCGATGATCACTACCTGGCGATCAACGCTATTTCAATTTGCTTTTAACGATTGCCATTGACACATTACCCCCGCGGATGATGCTTGGCATGTAAATTTTTCAATCGTTCACGGGCCACATGCGTGTAAATGGTGGTGGTCGAGATGTCGGCATGCCCAAGCAAAACTTGGACCGATCTTAAATCTGCACCATGGTTGAGCAAGTGCGTGGCAAACGCGTGTCTTAAGGTGTGGGGAGACAAGGGTGAGGTGATGCCAGACAACACAGCATACTTTTTGATCAACTGCCAAAACATCACGCGAGACATGGCCGTTCCTGCCTTGGGGCCACTGGCAGTGACAAACAAATCTTCTGTTTGCTTGAGCCCCAATAAAGCACCTCGCGCGTTTTGCATGTAAGCCAGCAAACTGTCGCGGGCCATGTCACCAAAGGGCACCAAGCGTTCTTTGCTGCCCTTACCCATGATACGTAGCACCCCCTCATTCAAGGAAACGTGCAAAGTTTTGAGCTTGACCAACTCGGAGACCCGCAAACCACTGGCATAAAGCAATTCCAGCATGGCTTTGTCACGCAAACCCAAGGCTGTATTTTCATCTGGGGCCATCAGCAAAGCGTTCACTTGGTCTTCTGACAATGTTTTGGGTACACGCAAAGCTTGTTTAGCCGCCAGCATTCTGAGGGTGGGGTCTAGTTCGACAATCCGCTCTCGCAAGGCCCAGCGGTAATAGCGCTTGAACACCGTTAAGCGGCGATTGGCAGAGGTGGCTTTAGAGAGGCTGTGGCGCGCAGCAAAATAGGCTTGCAAGTGCATCTCTTGCACCGCATTGAGTGCAACACCTGATGTGAGACTGAGCCACTCTGCAAAGGCCGCTAAATCTCGTCGGTATGCAGCCAGGGTATTGGCAGACAAACCGTCTTCTAGCCAAACCGCATCAACAAAGCGGTCGATGGCGGCTTGACTATCTGAGCTCATCAATCGAGTCTTCAGTCGCATCCCAACTCAAACGACGGTTCATCAAAACTCCTCAGTTAGACCAACTTGCATCATAAGCAATAACTGAATCACTTTGAAGTTTTGAAACCTCAAAGTCTGCCGTTATGCTACGAGGGTGAACTACGCTCAGCTTTTACTCCCAGATTTTTCCCTGATTTTGTGCGGTTACTTCTTGTGCCGTCACACACCCTTGAATCGGCCCCTTTGGCAACAAGTCGAATTCCTGGTGTATTACTTTTTGTTTCCAATTTTGCTGTTTCACTCCATTGTGAAAAGCCCCCTAGACATCCAAGCAACGTCTAGCTTTTTGCTAGCTGGATTGGCAATGGGCTTTTCGGCTATTTTGATCAGCAACAGCATGCCTTACTGGCCTTGGATTGGCTCCAAAATAGACCGCAGAGACCACGCAGCCAGCGCCCAAATCGGCTTCCGATTCAATTCATTCATCGCCCTGGCCTTGGTAGAACGTTTAACAGGCAGTGAAGGTCTGCTACTCATTGCTGTGCTCATTGGATTTTGTGTTCCCATGTTCAATGTGGGTGCTGTTTGGCCCATGGCACGCCAAGGCGAATCGGGTTTTTTGCGCGAACTGATTCGCAACCCTCTCATATTAGCCACCACCAGCGGATTGGCTTTTAATTTAGGGGGCTTCAGAGTGCCTGACGTGTTAGATCCCAGCTTGTCTCGTATTGGCGCAGCGTCTTTGGCATTGGGCCTCATGGCAGCAGGCGCTGGCATGGAATTGAAGGCCCTTAACCAGGGTAAATTCTTGGGTACCTTGGTACTCACAGTCAAGCACTTTTTGGTGCCTTGTTTGGCTTGGGCATTGGCTCAGGTTTTTCAACTGTCCCCTTTGCAAACCACTGTGCTGCTTATTTTTTCGGGTTTGCCAACTGCATCCACATGCTATGTACTGGCATCCAGAATGGGCTACAACGGAGCCTATGTTGCAGGCCTTGTCACCTTGTCCACCCTGCTGGGTGTTTTGAGTTTGCCGTTTGCACTCGGCGTGCTGGGTGGCTTGAAGTTTTAATTTCTTTGGGCCAGTGACCAGGCCACTTGCTCTTGAACCACAGGATCGGAATGCACCAACCAAGGTCTCAATGCATTCACCAAAGCATCCGCGTCTTGAGATGAAATTTTTTCAGTTTGAGTTCCAACTTTACTCAATGCATTGCCCGCAGCCAAAGCCACGTTTCGAATCCATCTGGCATGGCCAATGCGCCTGATGGCACTGCCTTCTGTCATGCTTAAAAAAGTCGCTTCATCCCATTGAAGTAAATCGGTCAATTGAGGCGCCTTCAATGGTTCCCGCGCATCAAAGTCTGGCAGGGTACTTCGTTTGGCGTATTTATTCCAAGGACAAGCCCATTGGCAATCGTCACAACCATAAATTCGATTCCCAATCAGGGGGCGCAGTTCATGGGGTATTTCACCTTCATGTTCGATGGTGAGATAAGAAATACAACGCCTGGCATCCAACTGATAAGGCGCCACAATGGCTCGAGTAGGACACAGGTCGATACAAGCCGTGCATGATCCGCAATGCGTTGTGATGGCCTCTGTGCTTGGCAATGCCAGGTCGACAAACAATTCGCCCAAAAAGAAAAAGGAGCCCGCATCTCTTTGCAATACCAACGTGTTTTTACCTCGCCAGCCTTGGCCACTGCGAACTGCCAACTCGGCTTCCATAACGGGCGCAGAATCAGTAAAAACTCTGTGACCAAAAGGGCCTATCAATTCAGCCATGCGATGTTGAAGCTTTTGCAGTCGGCTGCGCATGACCTTGTGATAGTCCCGCCCTCTGGCATAAACTGAAACCACGCCTTGAGTGGGCCGATTCAATGCTTGCCCTTCAGACTCTACCGACAACTCAGCCAAGTTACCCGGCAAGTAATCCATTCGAACTGTAATGACACTGAGTGTGCCAGGCACCAATTCTGCCGGTCGGGCACGTTTTAGGCCATGGCTTGCCATATAGTTCATGCTGCCATGGAATCCGGCTTCAAGCCAGGCCTTTAGACCCGGCTCAGCTTCGGTCAAATTAACATCTGAGACGCCAATTTGCGAAAATCCCTGTTCCTGAGCGGCAATTTGTAGCTTAGACCACAGAGCAACGGCGTCCATTGCGCCAGCGCTTGAAGTACCAGAAAGAGAATGATGCGTGTTGTTCACCCTGCGATTGTAGGAACTCCCGAGCCCTTTGGCACGGCCAGTTGGCTATGGGCGGATGAAAGCCAAACGCAAAAATTTGCCGCAGCTCTGGCTCAGCAAGTGGAACTCAGAGATGCCTACATCGAACTTCAAGGTGATCTAGGTGCTGGCAAGACCACTTTTGTCAGGCACCTGCTCAAGGCACTAGGGGTAGAAGGCCGCATTAAAAGCCCTACCTATGCGGTGGTCGAACCCCATGAGGTATCGCTTACCTCAGCAACGCCTTCAAGTGCCCCCATGAGGCCTGAAATTCTGAACATATGGCATTTTGATTTCTATCGATTCAACGATCCTCAAGAATTTGAAGAAGCCGGCTTTCGCGATTTATTTGCCAGTTCGGGTTTAAAAATAGCCGAATGGCCTGAACAAGCACGAGGCATGTTGCCCGACGCTGATTTGAAACTGGCCATCACAGTCAACGAAGCAGAAGGCCGCTTAGTGGTGAGCGAAACACACACGCCCAAAGGGCTGTCTATTTTGCAAGGCTTATTGAATTTATGTCCTGCCCTTGCAAATTCTCAAGCCTCTCGCCATGCCCTTACAAAGACGTGATTGGTTAAAAGTGTCTAGCCTAGCCCTGATGATGGGTTGGGCGGACATTAGCCGAGGTGCAACCCTGCTAGCGGTCAGGGTGTGGCCGGCCAAGGACTACTCACGCGTCACCTTGGAATCGGATGCTGCTCTCAAAACAAAGTACACCTTTGTGCCCTCGCCACCTCGCTTGGCCATTGACATTGAAGGCTTGGATTTAAATCCTTCCATCAAAGAATGGGTCGGAAAAATAAAACCCGATGACCCCAATATCACTGGCGTGCGTGTAGCGCAAAACAGCCCAGGCGTTGTGCGCATGGTGTTTGATTTGAAGCAACCCGTGCAACCCCAAGTTTTTGCTCTCACGCCCGTAGGCAGTTATCAGCATCGATTGGTTTTAGATCTGTACCCCAGCACGCCTGTAGATCCCCTAGAGAGTTGGATTGCAGAACGCACACAAAGCAACGATGCTTTAAGTGATTGGCTTAACAAAAATCAACATCTTGGCTCAGCCAATACAAATCCTGCTGCCTCGCAAAATGGGTTACCGCCAACGGCCGGCAACCCCGCAGTGCAGACACCCCCCATCACCGACAGACTGATTGTGGTGGCCATTGATGCTGGCCACGGCGGCGAAGACCCAGGGGCCGTGGGACCCAATGGCACCAAGGAAAAAGATGTGGTGCTTCAAATCGCTTTGAAGCTTCGAGATCGAATCAATGCCAGCAACGTCAAGGGCAGCCCCATGCGCGCCTATCTGACGCGTGATGCTGATTACTTTGTACCCCTCCATATTCGCGTCCAAAAGGCCAGGAAAGTACAAGCCGATTTATTTGTGAGTGTGCATGCCGATGCTTTTTTCACTCCTAACGCTCAAGGCGCCAGTGTGTTTGCTTTGAGTCATGGCGCCGCCTCTAGCAGTGCAGCTCGATGGATGGCCTCCCAAGAAAATAAAGCCGATCTGATTGGTGGCATGAACTTTGGTGTGAAAGATTCCCAACTGCAGCAAGCCTTACTTGACATGAGTACATCCGCTCAAATTAAGGACAGCTTGAATTTGGGAGGTGCCATTTTGCGAGAAATTGGCAGCGTTGGAAGACTCCACAAACCCAAGGTGGAGCAAGCGGGTTTTGCAGTTTTAAAAGCCCCTGATATTCCAAGCGTTTTGGTTGAAACAGCTTTCATCAGCAACCCCGATGAAGAAGCGAAATTGTCTGATCCCAATTATCAAAATAGCATCGCCGATGCACTGGTGAAGGGACTGCAAAAGTACTTTGAACGCAATCCACCTCTTGCGCGAAAACGATCCACTTAAAGTGCCATCCCTTTAAGTTCGTTGCGCGCGCCAAGCGCCCCAGAGCGCCAACAATCCAGGCACAAAAATCATGGCCCAAATAATTTGACTGAGATGGGCCTTCACAAACTCGGTTTCACCAAAAAGATAGCCAGCACCTGTGAGGCCGCAAACCCATATCAATCCACCTGCCACATTGAACAAAACAAACCGTGAAGGCGTCATGGCGGCCACGCCTGCGACAAAGGGGACAAATGTGCGAATAAACGGCATGAAACGCGCCAACACGATGGTAATGCCGCCGTAGGTTTCGTAAAAATTGTGCGCCCTTTCAAAAGCGGCTCGGTTGAAAAATCGTGAGTTTTCCCACTGAAAAACCTTGGGTCCAAAGTACCTGCCAATGCGGTAATTCAGCTGATCGCCTGAAATGGCCGCCACCACCAGCAAGCCCATGACCAAAGGGAGGCTTAAAAGTCCCGTGCCGCAGAGAGTTCCCACCACAAAGAGCAGAGAGTCGCCAGGCAAGAAGGGCATCACCACCAGACCGGTTTCTACAAAAATGATCAGAAACAAAAGGGCATAGACCCACGCCCCGTAGTCGCTTACAAACGTTTCCAAATAACGGTCAACGTGCAGTACAAAATCCAATAATTGCATCAAGATGTCCATTCCCAGATTATCCCTTGCTTGGCGGCCTATCCAACCCCTCGACACCACTTACCGATCTCCAACAGACGCAGCCGCCTCCAAGCACCTACAATTTGAGGATGTCTGAACCTTTACCCCGCCAAATCATCCGCGAATTGCCAGATGTGCTGATTAGCCAAATCGCAGCTGGCGAAGTGGTCGAGCGGCCTGCTTCCGTGGTCAGAGAATTGGTCGACAACGCCATCGATGCGGGCGCCCGTCAAATCACGCTCAGACTTTTAGGTGGCGGGATCCGCCTCATTTCGTTGGAAGACGATGGCTGCGGCATACCCGCAGATGAGTTGCCTGTGGCTTTAAAGCGCCACGCTACCAGCAAAATTGTGAGCCTTCAAGACTTGGAGTCCGTGGCCACCATGGGTTTCAGGGGCGAAGCCCTGGCGGCCATCAACTCGGTGTCCGAGATGAGCCTCTTGTCGCGAATCGAGGGCGCTTACAGTGCCTTCGTGTTGGACGGCCAAACGGGGGAAGTGAAACCTGCAGCCAGGGCCACCGGCACCACCGTTGAGGTGAAAGAGTTATTTTTCTCCACCCCAGCACGTCGACATTTTTTAAAGTCTGAAAACACCGAACTGGCGCATTGCATCGAAGCCGTGAGGCGCCATGCATTGGTTCGCCCCGAAGTCAGCTTCGCCATTTGGCATGAAGGCAAGATTGTGGCGCAGTGGCGCAGTCACCCAGGCGAAGCTGGCTGGAATCAGCGTTTGGCCGATGTCTTGGGTGAAGAGTTTTTGGCTTCTTCAGTGAACATCGATTTTCGTTCTGGCCCCGTGCATGTCAGAGGCAGGGCCGGCACGCCCGATGCGGCGCGTGCGCGTGCTGATCAACAATTCGCTTATGTGAATGGCCGCTTTGTGCGAGACAAAGTCATCACTCATGGCGCGCGCAGTGCCTATGAAGATGTTCTCCACGGCCATCGGCAGCCTGTGTATGTTCTGTATTTGCAAATGGACCCCACACGGGTAGATGTCAATGTCCATCCCACCAAAATTGAAGTTCGTTTCAGAGAAAGTCGGGAAGTGCATCAAGCCATGCGACACGCCATTGAAAGCGCCTTGGCAGTCCCCAGAGCGCAGCTTCTAACGGCCACACCCGCGCCAATTCAGCCCTCCACACTGACGCCCACGCAAAACACGTGGGCACAACGCGGCATGGCATTTGGCGCCGATCGTTTGCATGAAGACCCTGCCAGAGCGATGGCAGATTTGAAAGCCTTGTGGCGCCCTCCGCCTCAAGCCGAAGAAAGTCCTGCAGGGTTTTCCAGCCAAAAACTTCAATTAAATAGCGTCCCAGAAGTTGCAAGTCAGGATGCACATGAATGGCCCTTGGGTCGAGCCATTGCACAACTTCAAGGTGTTTACATCTTGGCAGAAAACACCCAAGGTTTGGTGGTGGTTGACATGCATGCAGCCCATGAACGGATTGTGTATGAACGCCTCAAACAACAATTCGACACCACTCAAATTAGCAGCCAGCCCTTGTTAATTCCTGCTTCTTTCTCTGCCACACCGCAAGAAATTGCCACCGCCGAGAGCTGCGCCGAAGTACTGATGCAATTGGGGCTAGAGGTGTCGCCTTTGTCTGCCAAAACATTGGCTGTGCGCGCTGTGCCAACGTCCTTGGCACAAGGCGATTGCGTTGAACTGGCGCGCAGTGTTTTGGCTGAACTCGCGCAACATGACGCTGCCACTGTGGTGCAGCGGGCACAAAATGAAATATTGGCCACCATGGCCTGTCACGGGGCAGTTCGCGCCAACCGAAAACTCAGCTTAGATGAAATGAACGCACTGCTTAGACAAATGGAAGCCACCGAGCGGTCCGACCAATGCAATCATGGACGGCCCACTTGGCGACAGGTGGGCATGCGCGAATTAGATGCTCTGTTTTTAAGGGGTCGTTGATGACACCCATTGACGAGGCCCTGCCGATGCAAGCCGGCAGCTTGCCGCGCAGCCATTTCATGATCGTTTTATTGTTAGCCTTACTCCTTGGCTTGCAACCTGTGACCACAGACCTGTTCCTGCCTGCCCTGCCCGCACTGACGCAAGGCTTTGGCGCCAGCATGGTTCAAGCGCAACTCACCTTAACGGCGTTGCTTCTGGCCTTCGGTACTTCTCAATTGTTTTGGGGTCCCCTCTCCGACAAATGGGGCCGCCGTCCCGTGTTGTTGGGTGGCATTTTTGTTTATGCGGTTTCTGCGGTCATTTGCGCACTGGCACCCCACATAGAAGCCCTCATTGCAGCACGAACCCTGCAAGGCGTGGCCATGGGCGCGTGTGTCATGGCTGCCCGTGCCATTGTGCGAGATTTATACGAGCCCATAAAAGGTGCAAGGGTCATGTCGCAAGCGCTCTCGGGGCTGGGCCTCATTGCGTGCACCTGCGTCCCTGTAGGCGGCTTCTTAACTGACTTTCTGGGGTGGCGTTGGGCACTCAGCAGTCTGGTGCTTTTTGCGTCGGCTACAGGCTTGCTCATTTACCTCTATTTTGATGAAAGTTTGGAGCAACCCAACCCGAATGCGCTTGAAGCCAAGATTTTATGGGCAGCGACAAAAAAAATCGTTCGCAACCCAAGCTTTAGAGCCTACAGCGCACTTTCTACGGCTTCTTTCGCCGGACTTTTTACCTTCCTCGCAACATCCTCTTTTGTATTTACGCAAAGCATGGGTTTGAGCAAAACCGTCTACGGCTTGCTCATGGTCACCATGTCACTATCGTACATTGTGGGTACTTTCATTTGCCGTTGGTTATTGTTGCGCATCAGTATTCAAACATGCGTTGTTTATGCAAGTTTTCTAAGCTTTTTTTCAGGCGTACTCATGCTTTTAATCGCTTATGAGGGGCCGGGACAAACATGGTTTGGCCCTTGGGTTGTGATGTTGCCCATCAATTTCTTTTTGATCGCGCATGGCGTGCATCAACCGTGCGGCCAAAGTGGCTGCATTGGACCCTTTCCTGACATGGCAGGTACGGCCTCGGCTTTAAATGGCTTTTCTATGATGTTGGTAGCATTTGGCATGGGCACTTGGATCGGAACGCATATGAGCAACCCCCTTCTGGCATTGGCACACGGTTTAGTGATGTGGTCGAGTTGCGTGGTCCTCGTTGCTTGGTTTGGTGTGCGTAAAATTCCCACCCTCTCGAAACTCGAAACAGCATGAAGGCTCAAGCACTCGCCATTGCAGGTCCTACTGCCAGTGGCAAGACCGGCTTGGCTTTGGCCATTGCAGCGCATCTTGAAGACCAAGGTGGTGCGGAATTGATCAGTGTTGACTCTGCATTGGTTTTTAAAGGGATGAACATCGGCACCGCTAAACCCTCAACTCAAGAATTGGCGGCGGTGCCCCATCACCTGATTGACATTCGCGATCCCTTGAATGCCTACAGCGCAGCCGAATTTGCACACGACGCATTGGCCTGTGTTCTAGACATTCAAAGACGTGGCAAAACACCCATTTTGGTGGGTGGCACCATGCTTTACTTCAAGGCATTACTTGAAGGCTTGAACGACATGCCATCAGCCAATGTTGAAATTCGCGCAAGCATTCAAGCTGAGGCTGAAGAAATAGGTTGGCCTGCCATGCACGCATTGCTCAGCCAAGTCGACCCCCTCACTGCCGCACGCTTGGCTCCCGCCGACAGCCAACGCATTTCAAGAGCGCTCGAAGTATTCAAAATTGCAGGAAAACCTTTGTCGAGTTTTCATCAAATCAATTTACCCCCCGCTGAGCCATTAGCTTCAAAGCCAGCCAGTGCAAGGACTTTGCAATGGTCAAATGTGCCCCTCTTAAGCCTAGAACCCAAAGATCGTTTTTGGCTTCACCAACGGATTGAGCAGCGCTTCGACGACATGCTGTCGAATGGTTTTTTAGATGAAGTGAAACACTTGCGCGCCAGAGGTGATTTGACGCCAGACCTTCCGGCCATGAGATGCGTGGGCTACAGGCAAGCTTGGGAGGCGCTTGATGGCACGCTACCGATGTCTGAATTGCGAGATAGGGGTGTCTTTGCCACTCGCCAATTGGCCAAACGACAAATCACCTGGCTGAGAAGCCTGCCGCAACGAATGGTGCTACAAGCCGATGATAAAGACGTTGTGCAACAGGCTTTGCAATGGGTAGACCTCCAATTGGCTTAAGCTTGAGCGGACATCAACGCTCAATCCCAACTGGCCTTACCTCGCAAGGCTTTGGTCTGACCCCGCTTCACTTTGCTTTCGACACGCTTCACTTGAGAACTTCGGGTTGGCCGGGTGGCTTTGCGCGGTTTTTGCACCAATGCAGCCAATTCCAACAGATCGTGTAATCGCAACAAGGCTGCCATTCGGTTCATGTCTTGGCTTCTGTGCTCTTGCGACTTTATGACCACAACACCGCCTTTGGTGAGCCGGTGATCCCGGAGCGCCAGCACCCTCTCCTTCAATTCATCGGGCAAACTTGAGGCCAAGACATCAAAGCGCAGCTGAATGGCGCTTGAGACTTTGTTCACGTTTTGCCCTCCAGGGCCCTGTGATCGAACTGCTGTGAGTTCGACCTCATCTGGCGGAATGTGAAAAATTGTCATGAGAAACCCTGAAAATGCACAGCGAACATGCGCTTTGTGTTGGGTATTGATTGTGCCTCGCTTAAACTTGGGACTTAACTTCCCCAAGGTGTCACCATGGCCAAAGGTCAACAAAAGTCAAATAAAGAGTCCAAAAAACCAAGGAAGGATACGTCTCCTCCTAAAACCATCGCTGTGGACACAGAACGTCCGATCCAAAAAACCACAACGATCATTCCACGCGGCAAGAAGCCGATTTAATTCTATTGACCCTAAGAAATCTTCAAAATCAATGAGTGATTCAGCGCAAAGTCTTTGGCCTCATGCAGGTTATGCCCAACTGAAAACGGATGCGCGGGGTCACCTCACTGTCACCGATGATTTCTTGAAAGTCTTGCTGCTTCGGCCAGAATTGTCGCCGATTGAAAGTTCATGCGCCCATGAAATTCAAATTCATGAGCGCTTGTTAGAAAATCCTCGGCTCAAGCTTGAGGCGCCTGAATTGGCCGCCATACAAGACCTAGACGCCGCAGAAAACATGCGCGTTTGGTTGCGCTTTCGCGATCGAATTTTGGCACGGCCCACTTTAGAAGCCAGCTACTGGGCCTTGTTTGAAGGCGCGGGCGTCGATGTGCCGCCTGTTTTGGTCAATCAAATCACGCAAGTGCTGGTGCAACATGTTTTAGGCAATGACTGCACGCCCCTTGAAGCACGTGCAGCAGAGTTGCTTTTCAGAACTCAAAAAATATCGGTGCTAGATGACGGTTCGGTCATGTCTGCCGATAACGAAACCGTTGAGCGGCATGCGCTTGAAAGTGGTTTTGGCAGTGTGGGGGAATTACTCAAGCAAGGCGGCATTCCGCTCAGAACGGTAGATCTTGATGTCATTCAAGAGAGCAATCAAGACACCTACTGGGATCGCAGCGAACGCTTTGACATGGTGGCCTGCTTGAATTTAGGTCAAGACCTCATTTCAGCTTTTTGCCAAATTTTAGAACGTTGGGTTTTTCACTTTACGGCTTCAAAAGTGACCGTCAAAACAGCCCGCGAAATTGAAGACGCGCATTGGGTATGGCATGTGGGTCTTGACGCGCAAGCCAGCGGCATGTTGAACGATTTGTACAAAGGCAACACGATTGATGATGACAGCCAAAGAAGAATGCTGTGTTTGTTTGTGCTGAACTTTGAAAACCCCACAGACATGCTCAGTGAAGTCTCTGGCAAGCCGGTTTATCTGGCCATGGCCATGGACACACAACAACTTCTTAAAATCAAACCCCAAAATCTCCTTTTGAACTTGCCATTTGCCAGAAGATCCTGAGTATGAATGCCCAGCAAATCATATTGAGCATGGTCTTGGCCACCATGGTTTTTTCTGTAGCGCTTGAACTTCGACTTGAAGACTTTAAACGTGTAGCTCAAACGCCCAAAGCAGTCATTTGCGGGCTCATCCCTCAATTTCTACTTCTACCCGTCGGCACTTGGTTGGCCACTCTTTGGCTAGACCTGCCCCCCAACATCGAAGCGGCCATGATTTTGGTAGCAGCCTGTCCCGGTGGCAGCCTTAGCAATGTGGTCACACACATGGGCCGAGGCAACACGGCGCTCTCTGTCAGTATCTCTGCCGTGGCCAGCATCATTGCCCTGTTTGCAACACCTTTTAACTTCAGCTGGATGATTGCCGCCAACCCCGAAACAGCTTCTTGGTTAAAAGAGCTTTCCATAGATTCATCTGGTATTTACATCAGTCTATTTTTACTTTTAGGTGTGCCCTTGAGTCTTGGGCTACTGGCGTCACACCGTCTACCCCAATTAACCGAAGGCATCCGCAAACCTTTAGGCCATTTTTCCCTCATTGCTCTGCTGTTGTTCATCGTAGCGGGCTTGATCAAAGAGCGGCAGTTGCTCACCTTAGGCCTGTTACCCACCTTGTTGTTGGTGGTATTGCACAACGCTAGCGGCTTGTTTTTTGGCTGGGTCACAAGCCAAGTGATGGGCGTTGGCGAAAAAGACCGACGCGCCATCATGATTGAAGGCGGCATGCAAAATTCTGGCTTAGCGCTCGGCATCATTGCCGTTCAATTCAACAGCGATTTGGGCATGGTGACCTTGGCCAGTTTGTGGGGCATTTGGCACATTGTGAGTGGCATGTCTTTGGCGTATTTCTGGAGAATGAAAGATGCTCGATTGGCTGATTAAAAACGGTACCGTAGTTGACGGTTCAGGCCGTGCACCCTTCTGCGCAGACATCGGCATCAAGGCAGGTCTCATTGTCAGCGTTGGGACAATCAACCATCCCGCCAAAGAAACCATGGACGCCACTGGCTTGTGGATCACTCCCGGTTTTATAGACCTTCACACCCACTACGATGGTCAAGCCACTTGGGACGAATGTTTTACCCCCAGCATCTACCATGGTGTCACCACCTTGGTCATGGGCAATTGCGGTGTGGGCTTTGCCCCCAAACGCCCAGGTCACGAAGACGATCTGATCAAACTCATGGAAGGCGTGGAAGACATTCCAGGCGCCGCTTTGCACGAAGGCATTGTGTGGAACTGGGAAAGTTTTCCACAGTACATGGACGCATTGGCCGCCACACCTCGAAGCCTAGACTATTTGGTTCAAGTTCCTCACGACCCACTGCGCATGTATGTCATGAAAGAGCGTGCCTTGGCCCATGAAGTGGCCACAGCGCAAGACATCAAGGACATGCAAGCCCTTTTGCGTGAAGCCTTAGAAGCAGGTGCCGCAGGTTTCAGCACAGGCCGAAGTGATAACCACAGAACTTCAGAAGGCAAAGACACACCCGCGGCCAATGCCAGCCTTGCCGAATTAACGGGTCTGGCTCAAGCCTTTAAAGGATTGAATCATGGCGTGATTCAAATGGTCAGTGACTACAACCTCTTGAATGGCCCCGCAGAATTTGATGCTGAATTTGATTTGGTAGAAGCCGTGGCACACACCAGCGGCAAACCACTTTCATTGACTTGGCTGCAACGTGATCCGGGCGGTGAGCAATATTTGAAAATACAAGATCGCGTTGAAAAAGCTTCAGCCAATGGCTTGCCGCTTTTTATGCAAACCGCAGCCAGAGGCATTGGTGTTCTCAATGGGTTAGACGCCAGTTTCCATCCGTTCATGGGCTTTCCTTCTTACAAGGAAGTTGCGCACTTGCCCTTGGCTGAAAGAGCACTTGCCTTGCGTGATCCCGCCAGAAAGTCCCGCATTCTCTCTGAAAAATCCGAGCGCTTGGCCGGCGACGGAAGTGCCATTCCTCCCTTGGTTGACATCCTGCTCTCCCGCATCGACATGATCAGTGGCCGCATGTTCCCCCTTGAAGCTACACTGAACTACGAGCCGTCTGTGATGGGCAGTTTTTTGGTTCGTGCCAAACAAAAAGGCATCTCGCCTTTAGAAGCCCTCTACGATCACTTAAGCGCCGACCAAGGCGAAGCATTGGTTTACTTTCCCATTTTTAATTACAACGAAGGCAACTTGGACACCGTGCGCAAAATGTTGGCCCATCCTCGGGCTTTGAGCGGCTTAAGCGATGCCGGCGCGCACGTTGGCACGGTCTGCGATGCCAGCTTCACCACCTTCATGCTCACGCATTGGGTACAAGGCAGAAGCAAAGATCCCATGCCATTGGAAACAGCCGTAGAAATGCTGACCAGCAGAAATGCAAAGTATTTAGGCTTGACAGATCGCGGCGTGATCTCGCCTGGCCTGCGCGCTGACCTTAATGCCATCGACCCCCATGGCCTGAGTGTTGGCTTGCCTCAGTTAATGCGCGATTTGCCTGCCCATGGCAAACGCTTTGTGCAACGCGCAAGCGGTTATGCCTCAACGTGGGTGGCCGGCGAACAAGTTCAACGCCACGGCGAAATTACAAACGCCAGACCGGGCCAACTGGTGCGCATGAAATGATCGCGGTTACAGGCTGGCTGGCTATCAATTAATTCCAGCCCAAACATTGGGTTGACCCTAATGCCGTAAAGCCAAAAAGAGGGTAAGTTGAGCACCTTGTACAAAACCGTGTTCAACCCACCTTTTCAGGAGTTCGCCATGTCTGTATTCCCCCGTCGTCGTTTGTTGGCCAGTGCTTTATTGGGGCTGCTTAGCGTTGTGAGTGTTTTGCCTGCTGCAGCGCAAAATTATCCCGCCCGCCCCATCACGCTCATCGTCCCTTGGGGCGCCGGCGGTGGCACCGACGCAACGGCCAGAATCATTGGCAGCCTGATGGAAAAAGATTTGGGACAACCCGTGACGGTGGTCAATCGCACAGGTGGCAGTGGTGTCGTAGGGCACGCAGCCATCGCTTCAGCTCAGCCCGATGGCTACACCATTGGTTTGGCTACCGTAGAAATTGGCATGATGCATTGGCAAGGCCTCACCGATCTCACCAGCGCCTCTTACACACCGATTGGACTGGTCAATGCCGATCCAGCAGGCGTTCAAGTGCGTGCAGACTCACCTTATAAAACGGTGAATGAATTATTGGCGGCCATCAAAGCCAACCCTGGTAAATTCAAAGCCTCAGGCACTGGGCAAGGCGGCATTTGGCATTTGGCCATTGCGGGTCTCTTGCGCGATCAAAAAATTGACCCGGCTGCATTGCCATGGGTGCCCAGTAACGGTGCAGCGCCCGGCTTACAAGACATGGTCGCTGGCGGCATTGAAGTGGCCCCTGTGTCACTGCCTGAAGCTCGCTCTTTGATTGATGCCGGCAAAGTTAAAAGCTTGGCCATCATGAACGACAAGCCCTCAGCCCTCTATCCCAATGTGCCTACACTAAAAGCAGCCATCGGAAGTGACTGGACCATGGCAGCTTGGCGCGGCATTGTGGCCCCCAAGGGCTTACCAGCCCCCATTCGCGACAAGTTGGCAGAGTCAGTTCGCAAAGTAGCTGCCAGCAAAGAATACAACGAGTTCATGGCAAGTCGTGGTTTTGGCGTGATCTATGCGGGCCCCGATGACTTCACCAAATTCATGGTGAAATCAAACACAGAACTGGGCGCCACCATGAAAGCCGTCGGCTTGGTTAAATAAGTCATGAAGATTCATAACGCGCTTTTTGGATTCTTCTTTTTGGCATTGGGCGCGTTGGTGCTCTTTGCCATCAGGGGGTTTCCCAACATTCCGGGCCAACCGGTTGGCCCGGCCTTATTTCCAGGACTGATTGCCGTTGGCTTGTGCATCACTGGCACATTGATGGTGTTCAAGGGCCTGCGAAGTCGTGAGTCAACCGCGTGGTTTGCGTGGGAGGATTGGGTCCATTCGCCACGCCATGTCGCGGCACTTTGCGTGCTCTTAGCTAGCGTGGTTTTTTACATCGTGGCCGCCAATGACCTAGGGTTTCTGATCACTGGTTTTTTGATGTTGGTGGCATTTTTCAAAGCACTCAATGTCAAGTGGGGTCGAGCACTTTTAGTGGCCTTCATTGCGACTGGGGTGGTTCATTTCGCTTTCTACAAACTGCTACGCGTTCCTCTACCTTGGGGCATTCTCACACCTTGGGCTTGGTGAGTTGTTCACATTGATTTTTCAGTCAGTTGCATGAAATAGGAGTCTCACTATGTGGACAGCCATAGGCCAAGCCTTTTCAATGGTCTTTGATCCATACACCTTGATGGTGATGGTGATCGCTTCTTTTTACGGACTTTTTGTAGGTGCAGTACCCGGCCTCACCGCCACCATGGCCACCGCTTTGCTGGTGCCTGTGACTTTCTTTATGCCCCCAATACCCGCCATAGCGGCCATGGTCACCGCCACTGCCATGGCCATTTTCTCTGGCGACATCCCAGGCTGTTTGTTGCGAATTCCGGGCACCCCTGCGTCTGCGGCCTACACCGACGAAGCGTTCGCGATGACAAAAAAGGGGCAAGCCGAACTGGCTTTAGGTGCTGGTTTGGTTTTCTCTGCGGTGGGTGGTTTATTTGGCACATTGGTATTGATCGTAGCGGCCCCCGCACTGGCAGACTTTGCATTGAATTTCAGTTCATTCGAATACTTCTGGTTGGTCTTGTTAGGCTTAACCTGCGCTGTTTTCATCACGTCCAATCAACCCCTGAAAGGTGTCACCACACTGCTTCTTGGCCTTTTGGTGGCCTGTGTGGGTCTAGGTAATCCTGCCGGTTTTCCTCGTTTCACCTTTGGCAACGCAGAAATGACAGGTGGCATTGGCATGATTGCCATGATGATTGGCATGTTTGCCATTTCTGAAATCATTCGCTTTGTCGTCGACACCAGTCCACCCGCAGAGTTGGTCGTCGAAAAAATTGGCAGCGTGTTGGCTGGACAATGGGAACTTGCCAAAAAATATCCCGTCCAAATTCTTCGTGGCAGTGTATTGGGCACTGCTGTTGGTGCATTGCCAGGCGCAGGCGCAGACATCGCTGCTTGGATGTCTTATGCCATGAGCAAAAAATTCTCCAAAGAACCCGAAAAGTTTGGTACGGGCCATGTGGAAGGCATTGTGGAATCGGGATCCGCCAACAACAGCGCCTTGGCGGGCTATTGGATTACTGCTTTGGTGTTTTGCATTCCTGGCGACTCCATCACAGCCATAGTG
>CANKBG010000028.1 GCA_947479935.1 Comamonadaceae bacterium | reverse complement strand
GGCACCCCTGAAACCATCGTGAAAAACCCAGAAGTACAAAGGGCCTACCTTGGCGACTAAACTCATCATCGAAAATATCGACGCTGGTTATGGCGCTGTGCGTGCATTGCATGGCGTGTCACTGACCATTGAAAATGGGCAAACGGTGGCCTTGTTGGGCACCAACGGCAACGGCAAAAGCACCCTCATGAAATGTGTCATGGGCATGGTCAAACCCGATCAGGGCAGCATTCGATTGGAAATGGATGGCGCCACCCACGACCTCACCAAACTTTCTACAGAAGAAATTGTGAATTTGGGCGTTGCACTCATTCCTGAAGGTCGAAGGCTGTTTCCTAAACTCACAGTTGAAGAGAATTTGTTGTTGGGTGCTTTTCGTGAAGTCTCACGCCCGCAAATTCCAGACAACATTGCGTTTTGCTATGAAGCCTTTCCAGTCTTGAAAGAACGCAAGAGCCAGTTGGCTGGCTCTATGTCTGGCGGACAGCAGCAAATGTTGGCCATTGCCCGAGCGCTCATGTCCTCACCCAAATTGCTTTTGGTGGACGAGCCCTCAGTGGGACTTTCTCCTTTGTTGGTTTCTCAGACCATTACCAAGCTGAAAGAGCTCAAAGAGAAATACAACCTGACCGTGCTCATGGCCGAACAAAATTTCAAGCAAGCCATGCGCATTGCAGACCACGGGCACATCATTGTGCACGGTGAAATTGTGTTCAATGGCGATGTCAATACACTCATGAGCAATGACCTGGTCAAGAGCTACTACCTTGGCGTCTCTCAATAAACATCGAATATCAATGCTTGCGTAGCTTGTTTGTGAAGAGGAGTTTTCAGTGAAGTCCCCAGAGTTTTCATACCTCAAAGCACAAACCATGGCTGAAGTCTTTTCAGCCCTTCAAACGCATGGTGACGCTGCGCAAATTTTGGCAGGTGGACAAAGCCTTTTGGCCATGCTGAATTTGCGCATGGCCAATCCCAAGATACTCATCGACATCAGCGGCCTTGACTCACTCAAAGGCATTCAGCAAACTGGCGATGTGCTGCGCATTGGCGCTCTGACCACGCACTACGAGGTTCTTTCTTCCAGCCTCGTGCAAAAGCATGTACCCCTGCTTGCGCAAGCCGTCCCCTATGTGGCCCATTTGGCCATTCGGAACAAAGGCACCATCGGCGGAAGTTTGGCTTTGGGCGACCCTGCCGCTGAATACCCTGCTGTGGCTTTGGCCTTGAATGCCACCCTGGTCATTCAAAGCGCAAACGGTGAGCGGCGGGTCAAGGCCACTGAATTTTTCATCAGCTTGTACCGCACAGCCGTGCAAGCGCAAGAAGTGCTCATTGCGGTGGAGTTTCCCGTGGCCACTGCAAACCAACGTTTTGTGTTTTCAGAATTGGCCAGGCGAAAAGGCGATTACGCCATGGTAGGCATGGCCTTGGCCATCAGCTTAGAAGGACCAACCATTCGAGCTGCTTCCTTGGCTTTCATGGCCATGGACGACAGGCCCATTCTGGCACCTCACGCCATGAAAGCCATGGTGGGTCAACCGATTAACCAGCAGACCATTGCAGATGCCCAAAAGGGTTTGGATGCAGACCTTCATCCAGCAGGCGATTTATTGGCCAACGCAGCCACCAAAAAACATTTGTCACGGGTTCTTTTGTCAAGGGCCTTGATTCAAGCGGGAGCGACACATGTCTGAAAATTGCATGCATGCACAATTTACCGTCAATGGCGAAACTGTTGATGCCCAAGTGCCCGTTCGAATGCACTTGGTCGATTATTTGCGCGACGAACTGGGCCTCACGGGTTCGCACTTAGGTTGTGAACACGGGGTTTGCGGTGCCTGCCAAGTCATGGTGGACGGGCAAGTTGTGCGGGGGTGCCTGACTTTGGCCATTCAAGCCAATGGCAAACAGGTGCAAACCATTGAAGGCCTCACTGAAAGCCGTGAGCTGCAACAATTGCAGGCTGCTTTTTTAGAGCACAACGCTTTTCAATGTGGCTTCTGCTCTTCGGGCATGTTGCTCACTGCCCTGGAAATTACCAAGCACCACAAGCAGGCCACGCGCGAAGAAATTCGCGAGTTAATCTCAGGTAACTACTGCCGATGCACAGGATATCAGGCCATCGTGAATGCCATTGAATCGGTCTTGGTCAAATCTTCTTCTGAATCAGGAGCGAAGGTATGAACGCACCCCACGAACTGCCGCTGCACGCTGATGGTGTGGTCACCCAAGAAAATTATGTGGGCCAAAGTGTGCCGCGCTCAGGTGCCAAAAAATTACTGGAAGGACGCGGCACCTACTTAGATGACTTGCGCCTTCCCCGATTGGTGCATGTGGTGTTTTTCAGAAGCCCCCATGCCCACGCAGTCATCAAACACTTAGACCTTTCCCAGGCACGCAAACAACCCGGCGTGGTGGCGGTTTTTGATGGCCATGAAGTGGCCAAATTTTGCACCCCTTGGGTCGGTGTTTTAGGTCACCTCAAAGGCATTCGGTCGGCACCGCAGTACGCCATTGCCCCAGAAATAGCCTGCTGGCAAGGCGAAGCAGTGGCAGCCGTTGTGGCCCAAACAAGACGTCAAGCAGAAGACGCGCTAGACCATGTGATGGCTGACTGGGACCTCTTGCCCGTTGTGACCGACATGGAAGCCTCGCTGGCCGGCGACGTGGTCATTCATTCTGATTTGGGCGACAACAAATGCTTCAGCCGCGAACTGATGACTGAGAATTTTGAGGCAGAGTTTGCCAAGGCCGATGTGGTGGTAGAAAAGATTTACGAATTCAGTCGACACACGGGCGTGACCAACGAACCGCGCGGCATTTTGGCAGACTACAACCCTGCTGAAAATTTGCTGACTGTTTACCAAGGCACGCAAACGCCCAACATGATGCAAGATATATTTTCGCGTCATCTGGGCATTCCTGAATCCAATGTGCGTGTCATTTGCAAAGATGTGGGGGGCTCGTTTGGCATCAAGGTCCACGTCTACCCCGATGAAATGGCTACAGCTGCTATTTCAGTCATGCTCAAGCGCCCTGTTAAATTTTCAGCCGACAGAATTGAGTCGTTTCTAACCGACATCCACGCGCGCGAACACAAAGTCAAAATCAAACTGGCCTGCACCCACCAAGGCGACATCATTGCATTTGACTTAAACGACTTAACAGGCATCGGCCCCTACTCTGTTTATCCCCGCACCAGCGGCATTGAAGGCAATCAAGTGGTCAACCTCACGGGTGGCCCCTACAAACACAAGCACTACAAAGCCAAGCTAGATGTGGTCTTCACCAACAAGAATGTCACCTGTCAATACCGCGCGGTAGGCCATCCCATTGCCATGGCGGTTACTGAAGGCATTGTGGACGAAGCCGCTAGAAAAATTGGCATGGACCCTGCTGAATTTAGACGCAGAAATTTAATCGCTGACGATGCCTACCCCTACACCTTCCCATCTGGTGTGAAGTTTGAAAAGCTGTCACACCACCAGTGCCTAGATCAGTTGATGACCCTCATGGACTACAAAGGCTTGCGCCAAGAGCAAGCAACTTTGCGCGCAAAAGGCATTTACCGCGGCATCGGATTGGCCGCCATGATTGAGGTCACCAACCCCTCCCCTGCCTTTTATGGCGTGGGCGGCGCGCGCATCTCTGCGCAAGATGGCGCCACCATTCGACTTGATCCTGCTGGCATGGTCAATGTGCTGGTCAGTGTCACTGAACAGGGGCAAGGCACAGAGGCCGTGTTTACGCAAATTGCAGCCACAGCAGTGGGCGTCAAAGTAGAAAACGTTCGTGTGATCACAGGCGACACGGCCATCACGCCCTATGGCGGTGGCACATGGGCCTCACGGGGCGCTGGCATTGGCGGCGAAGCGGTGTTGCAAGCGGGCAAGGTTTTGCGCAAACACATTTTGGATGTGGCTGCCGCCATCTTGAAGGTGGAAGCTGCCACCCTCGATTTGGTCAACGGCGTGGTGGTGGACAAACTCAGTGGGCAAGAACAAATGCCTTTGAGTGAAGTGGGCCGCGTGGCCTATTTCAGGCCCGACACTTTACCCATGAATTTCCAATCAGAGCTCACGGTCACGCGGCACTACACACCACGTGAATATGGTTTTACATTCACCAACGGCATTCAAGCTTCGTATGTCGAAGTCGACACAGAAACTGGCTTTGTCAAACTGCTTAAGCACTGGTGCGTGGAAGACTGCGGCACCATCATCAACCCCATGCTGGTCGACGAGCAAATTCGCGGCGGCATTGTTCAAGGCATTGGCGGCGCCATGTTTGAAGAATGCATGTACAGCGAAGACGGCCAATTGCTGAACGGCTCGATGGCAGACTATTTAGTGCCCATGGCAGGCGAGATGCCTGACATGGTCATTGGCCACGTGCAAACCCCCACAAAAACTTCAGAGCTTGGCGCCAAAGGAGCCGGCGAAGCGGGTACAGCGGGCGCACCTGGCGCAGTGATGAATGCCATCAACGATGCGCTGGCACCGCTCAATGCCAACGTCAGTGTGCAGCCATTTACACCTCAACGTGTGTTGGCTGCACTGGGCAAAATTTAAAACGACTTAACGCTCGCCGGCCATTCTTTCCAACACGGCATACACAGCGGCTGTGTCGTCAAGCGCATGGCCTTGCGACATGGCGGCGTTGTAAATAGGAATGCATGCAGCAAACAAGGGTGCGGGCACTTTCAAATCGTCAAGCGCTTGGTAAATGATGGACATGTCTTTTTGCCAAACTTCGTTTTTCATGGTGGCTTGGCTCCAAGTTTTGGCAACCATCATGGGGCCACGCACTTGGAACATGCGCGAACTGCCAGCGCCATCGCCAATGATACTGACCAAGCTTTTGGTGTCTAGGCCCAGTTTCTTGCCAAACAAGATGCCTTCAGCAGCAGCCACGTTGTGAATGGCTACCAGCAAATTGGCCACCAACTTCATCTTCATGCCATTGCCAAACTCACCGACGTTGTAGTTGGTGCGCGAAAAGCCATCAAAAATAGCATTGAATGATTTCACATCCTTGGCATCGCCACTGGCGTAAATGCTCAAATCTTTGGTTCTGGCTTGGGCTCCTGTACCCGACAAAGGCGCATCGATCATGTGAATGCCGCCCGCCAACAAAATATCGCGTGCCGCCATTTTGTCGTTCAAGGTCAGAGTACTGGTCTCCATCAAAATAGGTGTGCCTTTGATTTTGAGCGCGCGCTTTGATTCGCAAAGTGCATGGCAAACATGCACCAAGGCTTTGCTAGAGGGCAGTGAGCTGATGAGTTTCAAAGAATGTTGCAAGATAACAGAGGGGTCTGCGTGAACTTCTGACAACAGCGGCTTCATCTTTTTGCGTGTAGGCGCGTGCAAATCGACGCCATGCACATCAAACCCAGACTTTTGCAGATTAGAAGAAATGGACGAGCCCATGATGCCCAAGCCAATCACACCCACTTTGATTTTTTCATTTTTCATTCTGTGTCTCTTCTCATTTAAAAGCAGCACTGGCAGGCACTTGCGAGGTATACCACTCCGCTATTTTTTCACCCGTCATGATTTGGACTTCTGGCTTGGCCAGTACGGCATCCAACAATTTCTCGAAGGCATCGATGCGGTGTGGCACGCCCGTGATGTAAGGGTGCACGCTAATGGCCATCATGCGGGGAATGGTGGCGGCATCACGCCACAATCGGTCAAGTTGCAACACGCCGCGGTGGTACATTTCCTCGCTTCGATGGTTTTGAAGTGCCATCATGGGAATGTCGTTCAACTCCACCGTATAAGGCACCGCCAAAACTGGTTTGGGTTTGGCATGCAACCAAGTGGGCAGATCATCTAACACCCAATTGGCAACGTAAGAGATGCCTGCTGCAGACAAATAGTCCAAGGTGTCGTCTGTTTCAGTCAGCCCAGGGCTCTCCCAACCCACGGGGGCCTTGCCCGTGAAGTCCTTGATGGACTGCATGGTTTGATCAATGGCTTTGACCTGGTCTTCCACCTTGTGCATCGGCCCCTGTACATAACCATGCCCCATAAACTCCCAATCGGCTTTTAAGGCCGCTTGAGCAACGCTGGGATAAGACTCGCACACAATGCCATTGATGGCCATGGTGGGCGTAATACCGCGCTTTTGCAGCGCATCAAAAATTCTCCAAAATCCAACGCGCATACCGTACTCATGCCAAGACCAATTGGCCACATCTGGAAGAAGCGGCTGCCCCATGGGTGGCGACAAGACAGAACGTGGCATGGCACGCTCGATGGACCAATGCTCTACATTGACAATGATCCAAACCAACATGCGATTGCCATCTGGCAATTGCAAAGCGGGCCGGTCCACGATGGCTTGAAAGGGGGCCCGATCGCTGAGTAATTTATTCTGCACGGTCATCGCTGTCTCCCAAAATTAGATAACGCTTAATTTTGCACTCAAGACACGCAAATTCTGTTAAATTTTTAAAACTTTAAAAGTGCAAGGGACATTCATGTTTTACGGCGAAATTGAAGGCAGCGGGTTCCAAGTCATTGAACCAGAATTTGCAGCCTGCTTTGTGGGCCATGCACGCGTTGAAAGACTCTGGACAGGCGCCCGTTGGTCCGAAGGGCCTGCTTGGTTTGGTGGCGGTCGTTATTTGCTGTGGTCTGATTTGCCCAACAACCGAATCATGCGATATGACGACACCGACGGCTCTGTTTCTGTGTTTCGCCATCCCTCAGGCCATGCCAACGGCAACACGGTCGACCTGCAAGGCCGTTTGATCACTTGCGAGCACTACAACCGCCGAGTCACCCGCACCGAGCACAACGGCAGCATCACGGTGCTGGCCGACTCATTCAATGGCAAGCGTTTGAACTCTCCCAACGATGTGGTGGTCAAGTCAGATCATTCCATTTGGTTCACCGACCCCGACTACGGCATCATTGCCGACTACGAGGGCAAGATTGACAGCATGGAACAAGACGGTTGCCACGTCTACCGCATTGACCCAGACACCTTGGTAGTCTCCCAAGTTGCCCATGACTTTGACCATCCCAATGGCTTGGCTTTTTCCACAAATGAAAAACACTTGTTCATTGCCGACAGCGGCGGCACCGAGGGTCAGAACAGGCCCAAGCACATTCGCCGCTTCGAGGTCGACGCCTCAGGAAAAACCCTAGGTTCCTCCACCGTGTTTGCCGAATGTCCCGCTGGTTTATTTGATGGCTTTCGCATCGATCAACAAGACAGGCTATGGACCAGCTGCGCCGAGGGCGTGATTTGCTACAGACAAGATGGGCGACTCATTGGTAAAATCAAAATACCCGAGATGGTGGCCAATCTCACGTTTGGCGGTGTTCAACGCAACAGACTGTTCATTTGCGGAACCACATCTCTGTATGCGGTCTATCTCAAGGTCAACGGACAAGGGTAAAGGGACAACCATGAATCTACGCGTCATTTCTTCACCTGCTAAACCCGTTCAGACATCACCCGTGCTCACGGCCGCAGAAGCCGTTGGCATTGCCAAAAATCTTGCGCCCAAATTTGCGATGCGTGCAGCGCATGCAGAAAAAATTCGCAGGGTTCCTGAAGAATCCATTGAAGAACTCAATGCCAGCGGCCTGCTGAGGCTCATGCAACCCAAACGCTTTGGTGGCTCTGAATTAGGTCTGGGCTCCTTAATGGATGTGGTCCTAGAAATATGCAAGGGCTGTTCATCGACGGCCTGGGCTTATTCCAATTTAGCGTCGCACGCTTGGAACATTGGTCAGTTTGAATTGCAAGCCCAAGAAGATGTGTGGGGCGAAGACCCCTTTGCACTGGCTGCCACAGGCTTTGCATTTCCATGCGGCAAAGCAGTGCCTGTTGAGGGCGGCTACAAAGTCACAGGCAAATGGCCATTTGGCAGCGGTGTCGATGCGTCTACATGGATGTTGGTTGGCGCCATGACAGAGCAAAATGGTGGCGCGCCCCAAAGACGTTTCTTTTTAATCCCGCAGGCAGATTTCAAAAGCCAAGACAACTGGCAAGCCTATGGCTTGGGCGGCACAGGCAGCCACGACGTGCATGCCACCGACGCCTTTGTTCCTGAACACCGCAGTGTGTCTGCCGAAATTTTTGCAGCGGGTCAAAACTTACCGGGCGCCAAGCTCTACAGCAACAAGTTGTTTCAAATGCCCACCTTTGCAGCCTTTGCTTATGTTTTGGCCATCGTGCCCCTTGGCACCGCCAAAGCCGCCGTAGAACAATTTACAGACACCATGCGCAATCGGGCTGGCACCTACACCGGCTCTCGCATTGCCGAATTGGCCTCTGTTCAAGCGCGCATTGCAGAAGCCGCGGCCTGTGTGGAGTTTGCCGAAACAGTGATTCGGCGCGATTGGACAGAATTGGAAACATCGGTTGAGAACAACGAGTTTCCTAGCATGGAAACCAAATTGCGCTGGAAACGCAATGCCGCATTTGCTACCAGCTTGTCTGTTCGAAGCATTGATGCGCTCATGCCCGCAGCAGGCGCTGCAGGTCTTTCACTCCACTCACCTCTTCAAAGACAATTCAGAGACATCCACGCTGCCTCATCGCACATTGGGCTCACATGGGATGTGCATGCGGCAGCCTACGGACAAAGTGCCCTAGGCTTGCAGCCACAAGGTGGTTTGTTACTTTAAATTAAAGAGCTTCTTGGCATTGCCGCCAGTGATCAAATCGCGATCACTTTTGGGCAAGCGCTTCACCGCAGAAATAAGTCCTAGCGGATCGACCTCGGCCATGTCGTAGGGGTAATCTGTGCCCAGCATCACATGGTCTGGCCCAAATCGATCAATCATGTTGCGCAGCATGCCTGGGTCAAAGGTGATGGTGTCAAAGTAAAACCTTTCCAAATAAGTGGAAGGTTTGCGCTTGATGACAGTTCGGCCGTCAGGACGCGCGCCATACACGTGGTCCATGCGCGCCCAGTAGTGTGCCAAGTAGCCACCCGCATGCGCCAACAGTACTTTTAGTTTTGGATTGCGCTCCATCACGCCATCAAAAATCAAATGACTCACCGCAATGGTGGTGTCTAAAGGATTGCCAATGACGTTGTTGAAGTAATGGTTTTCAAGTCGGCTGGCTTCGGTAAAACCATTGGGGTGAATGAACAAAGGCACGCCCAGTTCGCTGACCGCTGCAAAAAACTTTTCCAGCTTTAAAGAAGGATCTGTCAGGTTCTTACCGTTAACATGGGTGTTGATTTCAATGCCACGCAGTCCTAAATTTTTAATGGCGTGCTTCAACTCTTTGACCGCCAAGCCAGCGTCTTGCAAGGGAACTGTTCCCAAACCAATGAGCCGATCGGGATGCTGAGCCACCAACTTGGCCATGCCTTCGTTCACATCGCGCGCCAACTCTGCGCCAAACGCTGGCTCTGCAAAATAGTAATACTGAAAAGGTGCAGGTGAGATGGCTTGTATATCAACACCCATGCGGTCCATGTCTTGCAGGCGCACTGCCACATCTGACAACATGGGCGCCCTGTCGCGCATTTGTTTGGCGTTGGTCTCGCGTGTCAGTTGGTTGGCAAAGATGTGCCCCACTTCCTGCTCAACCGGTTTTAAAACAGAGGCCTTTTGACCCACCGTGGGATTGAAGTAATGGCAGTGCACATCCACATTCAAGTGTCCGTCTTTTCGCTTGGCCAACTTTTTAGTGGCCAAGGAAGTAAACATGCCCTTCGCACCTTTGGCCTCTTTGCCATGGTTGTGATAGGGGTGCTTGCAAGTGGGCGCGCAAGTAAAAATCATGAATGTTCCTTCAAAATAAAAATGGAATGAGATGCGGTGCGCTTATTTGCCAATGGCTGCATTGACTTTGGGCATCACTTCAGTGGCAAAGAGTTCCATGGAGCGTTTGGCCAGTACGGGGTCCATCCAGTCATGGCCGGCATACAGCAGATTGCCAAAATCTCCCACGTGATCGCGAAATGCCAATATTTGATCCACCACTGAATTGACTGTGCCAGCCAACACCAATTTGTTGGTGACATAGTGCGGCGTGATCAGTGCATCGTCCATGTTCGGATCGGTTTTGAACAAGTTGCTGCGACCACCATTTAACAATTTACGCACCAATTGCTTGAAATAAAAATGATACGGACCACTCTCTTCCAAGGCATACCTTTTGGCCGTGGCCTCATCGTCTGCTACAAAAATACTTTTGGCAATGCGCCATTCGTTGGGGTGCGCCACGGCGCCCACCTCAGCTCGGCCTTCAACGTATTTAGGCCAATGCGATTTCACCCACTCGGGCATCAGAAAGTTGGCAGAAATAGGCTGCCAACCTCGCTTGGCCATCTCGGTTACACCCTTTGAGAATGGGGCTACGGCTGTGCCCACAATGAGCGGGTGCGGTCTTTGGAAAGGCTTCATGATATAGCCTTGTCCAATTTCTGGAATCATAGTTTTGCCCACCGACACTTTGAAAAACTCACCTTCAAAGTCATAGGGGGGATCAGACTCCCAAATTTTCAAGACCATGTTGATGCCTTCCACAAACATGGCATTGCGATCCTTGCCAAAGTTGCCAAAGACCTCTGCATCCGACATGAGGCCACCCGGGCTGACGCCCATGATGAACCGACCTTGAAGCATGTGGTCCATCATGGCCGCTTGAGCGGCTATGGCTGCTGGATGCGAATTGGGCACATTGATGGTGCCCGTGCCCAACATGATGTTTTTGGTCTCAGAGATGAGGCTTGCCAAAAAGATCATAGAAGACGTGACGGTCTCTGCCGCGTCCGTGACGTGTTCCCCCACATAGGCTTCGCTGAAACCCAATCGATCGGCCATGATGATGGCCTCTCTGTCTTCAGAAAGAGTTTGCCCAATGTTGCGTCCGGGTGGATGCAAAGGCATCATAAAAGTGCTGTATTTCATGGTAATTCCAGATTGATTTTTTATTTTTAATTGCTGAGCAAGGCTTCAGCAACCTGCAGGTAATTGCCCTGGCAAAATAACAAAGGAGCCTTGTTTTCGTAGACATAATTTTCAACTTGTCCTAAAAACAAAATATGGTCACCCACCAAAGTTCGCTGAATGGTTTTGCATTCAAAGGTCGCCACACAATTTTGAATCACAGGCAGACCGCCCAATCCCTCGATGTAATCCACGCCATCAAACTTGTCTGTCAGTGTTTTTGAAAATTGCTTTGAAAAGTCCATTTGCCGAAGCGCTAAAACGTTGATGACAAAGCGTCCCGTTTCATCAAAGACTTCCAAGCTGGGTGAAGAGGAAACCAAACTCCACAACACAATGGGCGGCTCCAAGGAAACAGAACTGAAAGAGTTGGCAGTAACGCCTACCAAACGCGATTGGGCGTTGCCAGAAGTGACAACCGTCACACCAGTGCCAAAACTGCCCAAAGCAGTACGCAAATCGCGCTTATCCCAGCTTATGTTGCTTTTTGTATTCATCTGAGGACTTTACGGGCTGACAGAATGCCAACTCGTCAGGAGTTTCCCTTAAAAATTTTGATATTGTGGCCTAATTAAAGCGCAATTGACGGTGTAGCCACAGACTCTACCTGACGCGAAGTGACCGACTTCATGATGGCCTCTAAGGCAGCCACATTGGCCAACATTTCAGCATGGCTCACAGGATAAGGCTGCTCGCCCCGAACGGCTTTGGCAAATGCTTCCAGATTGGACAGCACGCTGGGAAATTTTTCAGCAAAGGTCACGACCGGTTCTTGGCCTTGCATCACGCATTTGATGTCCCAACCCGCAGGGCTTTCAGGATGCTTCCGATCGCGTATTTCCACCCAGCCTTTAGAGCCATAGACAGCGAATCGGCCCTCAAAAGGGGTGGCCAAAATGGCACTGATGAGTGCATTGGCGCCCCCCGCAAAGCCCAGCATGATGCCCAAGGTGTCTCCATTTTCAAAATTAGATCCGCGTGTGGCCAAGCGCGCCCAAACAGATTCGGCTGGACCCAAAATGGCAATCGCCAAATCAACCAAATGAATGCCCGTTGCAGTCAGAGGGCCCACAGGGGCGTGTTGATTTGAAAGGCGCCAATTGTCTTTAGGCAATGCAAAAAACTTGTCTTGGCTAAAGTTGGCTTCAATTTGCAAGATGGTGCCGAGCACGCCTGATTGAATGTCTTGACGCAGTTGAATCACTGAGGGCTCAAACCGACGCTCATGGCCAATGCCTAAAACTCTACCGTGAGTCACACAAGTGGCAATGGCTTTTTGTGCATCAACATAAGTGAGGCACAAAGGCTTTTCACAAAAAACATGTTTGCCAGTTTGTGCCGCGGCCACAATTTGATTGGCATGCTGCTGATGCGGCGTGCACAAAATGACCGCTTCCATATTCGTGATTTGCAAAAATGCATCAAAGTCTGAAAGTATTTGTACGCCCTTCAAGATAGGATCATGGCTCATTTGGTTTCGCAACTGTGGATCCAATTCAACCACGGCTTTCAAACTCAACTGGCCAGATGTTGAAATTTGTTGGGCAATGGTCTTGCCCCACCAGCCATAACCTACCAAACCTATTTGGACGGGCAATGAGTTGATTGAAGTGTCTAAAGATACAGTAGCCATGAAATGCCTTTGATTGACAAAAAGGTCAGTTAACCAATTAAGTGGTGCTGATAGATGACGACTTGATGGCGCCAACTGCTTGAAATAAATTTCGAATCACATCGAGCTCCATATTGCGAACAATGAACACCAAGCGTGAATCCATGTCCTCACTGGGCCAACGGTCCATTTTCACAGGTGTCTCAAAAATATGCTGTACCCCCTGAACCACCACGGGCTCTCCTTCAACGTTCACGATGCCCTTCAAGCGAAGCAAATCTGGCCCTCTTAAGGTGGTCAGTAATTCAAGGGCTGAAGTAAAAGAGAGCCATTCAAAGGGCTCATTGAATCGCAAAGACAAGGTTTTCACCGCGGCACTGTGCGCGTTGGATTTTTGGCCTAAATACCGTCCCTTGCTTTCGAAAGCAACACCGTCATTCAATGCTTCACCCAAAAATTGCAGCGTATTGAGGCTGGCATGCGAAGACGACAAGCCTAAATCAATCAAGCTCTTTGGATCAACTTCGCCCTGCCGGATGAATTCAATCGGTGATTGCGAGTTAAGTTGTCGAACGCGCTGGCACAAAGTTTCTAAATGATCAGCCTTGACCAAATCTGTTTTAGTCACCAATATTTTGTCTGCAATTGCAATTTGCTTCACAGCTTCTGTCTGCTGGTCAATTTGGCCTACACCATGCAGGCCATCGACCAAAGTGATCAGGCCATCCAAGCGATAGCGAGCCGCCAGCAAGGTGTCACTGGCCAGTGTTTGAACCACGGGTGCTGGATCTGCCAGACCCGTTGTTTCTACAATCACGCGGTCAAAGTCAAACACTTCTCCCACGCGGCGTTGTGCAAAAAGGTCTCGCAGAGTTTCTTGCAAATCAGTTCGAACCGAACAACAGATACATCCATTTGCCAACAGCGTGATATTTTCTGAAGACAGGGTAACCAAGTCGTGATCAATACCAATTTCACCGATCTCATTGATGACCACGGCCACACGCCGCATATCGGGATGCAACAACAGTTTGGAGATAAGGGTGGTTTTACCGCTGCCAAGAAACCCCGTGACCAAAGTCACAGGTATTTTTCCAGCCAACATATCGCGCGACCAAGTCACTGCAGCTTCACTTTAAATGTTCATTTCAAGAATGTACAAGCCGCCTGTAAAGCGATCTACGGTGTAGACAATGCGTCGGTCATCGACATACACATCATTGAGTTGAATGGCGCCCGCTGGCGATAGTTTGGGCGCACCCGGCACAAAGTAAGCAATCTCTTGCACTTGATAGGGGTTGCTGGTGTCGTAGACCCGCACGCCTGCATTGAAGAACGAGCCCACAATGATGGTGTCCGATCTGAACGATGTAGGGCCTGGCAAATTTTCGTGCAAATTATGCGCGCCAAAACGTCCGCCACGTTTGGCAAATGCGTCATAAGGAGGCGCGGGAAATGTGCCAATAGGCACAGGGTTGGCTTCGTTGCGTGAATCGACCACCCACACCAACTTGGGCCAATCTGCACCGTTGTCTTGAACACACTCGTCGCTCACAATCCACAAGCCTCGGTCAAAGAGCGGCAACACAGTATGTGTAAAACCATTGAAAGGCGGCGAATGGTTCCACTGCGAAACCACCTTGATGTTCTTCAGGTCAGAGATATCTAGCACCACAGCGCCCCCATCGATGTAGCCGATGAAGGCACGGTGAGGCTGTTCTGGAAATACATTGGTATTGTGTGTTCGAAAGCCCGTGTCAAACTGAGCGGGTAATCGCGGCGGAGGTGGCGCTTCATCGCCTTCACGCGTACCCGGATACCACCAGCGCCCTACTTCCACTGGTTTTTCGGGATTGATGATGTCAATGATCCTGTAGAACTGATCGTCTAATGGGTTGCGCGGTTGAAAATCGGAGGCGCCAGCAGACATGTGAACATACCGGCCATCAACAAACCAAACCGCATGAACACCACGGGAATAAGGGCCTGAGCAGTCAAAATGAGAAAGCAAGCGTGGTGTTTCTGGTTTGCTCACATCAAAAATATCAATGCCCGCAGGCTTAATACCCACCGTGGTCGCTTGGTAAGCCACCACCATGATGTTGCCCACCACGTCTAAAGAATTAGAACGCAGCTTCATGTGAGGCAATTCAGTTTGCACAATGAGTTTGGGATTTTGGGGGTCAGAGACATCAACACCCGAGAAGTTTTTAGGCGCAGATTCGTGTGCCAGCCACAAGATGCGACGCCCATCCGACGTCAGTTGCATTCCCATTCCCTCACCTAGCCCACCAAAGCCTCCCAGCTCATGGTGGGCCAACAATTTCATGTTGAGAGACAAGGTTTGATCAGCTCTCGATGCAGGTTGGGGTGCGTTAAGCATGGGTAAATACTCATCAAAAATTTTGTTGAGTCTGTAATATAGCGGAAAGGAATTCGAGGCTGCTCAAGATATTCCCTAACCATAATCAGGAGACACGTGATGAATTTTGTATTGGCTCAGCGATGGAAGAATTTGTTCCAACTTTCCTTTGTTTTACTCAGCTTTTGCGGCATGTTCCAAGCCCAGGCTCAAACCTTTCCCACCAAACCCGTCAAACTGGTTGTAACCTATCCGCCAGGCGGGAGCTCTGACCTCATGGCCCGCATCATGGGACAAAAGCTCAGCGAAGTTTGGGGTCAACCGGTCGTCATCGAAAGCAAACCCGGTGCGGCCGGATCCATTGGCATGGAGTACACAGCGCGCCAACCCGCCGATGGCTACACCTTTGTGGTTGGCAACTTAGGCCCCGCATCGGTCAACCCCCTTATTACCAAAGTACCTTACAGCATGGAGAAGGATTTCATTCCAGTTTCACTCACTGCGACAGGCCCCAACATCTTGGCAGTTCCTGCAGCCTCCCCCTTTAAAAACTTAAACGATTTGTTGGTTGCAGCGCGAAACAAACCAGGCACTTTGAATTTTGGCAACAGTGGCCCTGGCAGCATGGCCCACTTGGGCGGCGAACTCATCATGCGACAAGCGAATGTCAAAATGGTGGGTGTTCCTTACAAAGGTGGCGGATTGGCTGTGAATGATTTGTTGGCTGGCCAAATTGACATGATGGTCTCCGACGCATTGCCTGTCATTCAGCACATCAGAACGGGCCGCTTGCGCGCCTTGGCCATTACCAGCGCCAAGCGATCACCTTTGTCACCAGAAATTCCCACATTTGCAGAAGCAGGTCTATCTGGTTTGGTGGCTGTCAATTGGTGGGGGGTGTTCTTACCTGCCGGAACGCCCAAACCTGTGGTTGATGCCTATTACACTGCGCTGGTCAAAATCATGGCCAACCCTGATCTGAAAGAACGATTTGGAGGATTGGGCGTTGAAGCCATGGCTACCACACAAGATGAATTTAAAGCTTTCTTGGCAGACGAGAAAAGCAAATATTCAAAATTAATTGCCGACAACAACATCAAAGCTGAATAACAGCTTGACGTTTTTCAAATTGCAGCCTGCCTAAACCAGCGCTGCATCCGCATTGATGGCAGAACCAAGCTCCAAAGCTTGGTTCAAACGCGGCATAGCCTCGTGGGCCATCAATTACATGGATCGTTTGCCCAGCGCAGGATCTACCAAGTCCATGCCCGCGTAAACAATTTTGCCAAAGGAGCATGGCGAAATAGCTCAGGCGCATGAGAAGTTCCTCTGGACTAAGAGAATAAGTCACAGCCCTGTGAAAACCCACGATCCTCTTATTCTGAATGCTAAACTCAATTGGCAATTTCTCACTCTAATCGCAAACCTGGTTGTTCTTCTGCATGAAAATTTTTTACGGTTGGCGTATGGTGGGTGCAGCCTGTGGCATTCAGTTTTTGCTGGCCGCCTTCCTCACGCAAGCACTGGGTCTTTACATCGCCGTACTTTCAGACGAAATGGGCTGGAGCAAAACCACTTTGTCGGGTGCTGCCGCTTTGCAATCTGTCGAAGCGGCCATCATTGGCCCCATTTTGGGCTGGATCATGGACCGAGTGGGCCCGCAAGCAATGATCCGCTTGGGCATCGTGCTTTTCAGCGGCGGCTTGCTCTTGCTCAGCCAAGTGAACGCTGTCGCCACGTTTTACACCAGCGCCATTTTGATGGCCATTGGCGCCAGCCTCAGCGGCTACTTCCCACTTTCAGTTGCCATGGTTCAATGGTTTGAAAAATTCAGAGCACGCGCGCTGTCCATTATGAGTTTGGGACTGGCCATGGGCGGCCTGGTGGTGCCTCTCATGGCATGGTCTATTGATAGCTGGGGTTGGCGATACACCGCAGGCGGTACAGGCTTGCTCGTCTTGGTTTTTGGTCTGCCCTTGGCGGGTATGATTCTCAGGCGGCCTGAGGACCACGGCCAACATGTAGATGGCATTGATCCTTCCCTGAAAGTCGCAGAACCAGGCGACGCGCCGCTTTCAGTTCAAGTTGAATTCACAGCCAAAGAAGCCGTTCAAACTCGCGCTTTTTGGATGCTGGCCATTGGGCACGGCCTGGCACTTTTGATCGTCTCTGCTGTCAATGTGCATGCCATTACGCACATGAAAGAAGGCTTAGGTTATTCGGTGTCCACCGCCAGTTGGGTGATCTTGTTCATGACCTTTGCGCAATTGGGGGGCGTTCTGATGGGCGCCACTTTGGGTGATATGTTCGAGAAAAGAAAAGTGGCTGCGCTTTGCATGTTGGCACATGCGCTCGGCATGGTTTGCCTCACCTTTGCCAACGACATGGCCATGCTCATTGCTTTTGGTGTTTTTCATGGTGTCGCTTGGGGCTTGCGAGGGCCCTTCATGCAAGCCATTCGAGCCGATTATTTTGGCCGCAATGCCATTGGCCTCATCATGGGCTTGTCTGCCGCCATTATTTCTTTAGGTCAAATTATCGGTCCCATGTTGGCTGGTGTGCTGGCCGATCTCACTGGCAATTACCAATTGGGCTTCAGCCTGCTTGCTTTGCTTTCAGCCTTGGGCTCGCTGTGTTTCATGATGGCGACGAAGCCATTAAAACCAGCGGCAAGCCAATAATTTGCGACAAAGCCTCTAACGTTAAACCTGGCACCATGTCGATCACCAACAGCCCATCGGCTGAGCAAGCCAGCGTGGCCAAATCGGTATAGACGCGCTTGACACAGCCAATACCCGTTAAGGGGTAACTGCACGCAGAGACCAATTTGCTCTGCCCTTGCTTGGTGAGCAAGTCCATCATGACCCAAGTTTGCTTGGCCCCAATGGCCAAATCCATGGCGCCACCCACTGCGGGAATGGCACCCACCTCCCCCGTGTGCCAATTGGCCAGATCGCCCGTGGCACTAACTTGAAAAGCGCCCAACACACAAATGTCTAAATGCCCGCCGCGCATCATGGCAAAGCTGTCAGCATGATGGAAAAAAGCACCGCCAGGTAGCAAGGTCACCGGTTGTTTGCCTGCATTGATCAAGTCGTAATCTTCTTGGCCTTCCGCAGGGGCAGGCCCCATGCCCAAAATACCATTTTCGCTGTGCAACAAGATTTCAAGCGTGGGCGGTATGTGATTGGCCACCAAGGTCGGTTGTCCAATGCCTAAGTTAACCGTAGCGCCTTCTGGAATGTCCCTTGCAACGCGAGCGGCCAGTTCATCTTTGGTACGACGTGTATAGCTCATGCCTTGAACCCTCCGGCTTGCGTGGCGACGCGCTGGACCTGGACCACCGCATGAACAAAGATGCCTGGCGTGATGACCGTCTCGGGATCGATACCCCCCAGTTCGGCTTTTTCATAAATGGTTGCCACAGTTTTGCGAGCTGCCATGGCCATCACGGGACCAAAATTTCTGGCGGCTTTGCGAAAAGTCAGGTTGCCCCAACGGTCGCCACGCTCAGCACGTATGAGGGCTAAATCACCCTGAATGGGAGTTTCGTAGACATACATACGCCCATTGATTTCACGAGTTTCTTTTAATGAGCCATCTGCATTTTTGGCCAGGTCCGTGCCATAGCCTGTGGGTGAGAAAAAGCCGCCAATGCCGGATCCCGCTGCTCGAATGCGTTCTGCCAAGTTACCCTGGGGTACCAACTCTAGTTCAACTTGACCCGAGCGGTACAGCCCATCAAACACATAGGAGTCAGTTTGACGGGGATAACTGCAAACCACTTTACGAACACGCCCCGCCTTCAGCAGGGCCGCCAGACCCTGGTCGCCATTGCCAGCGTTGTTGTTTACCAGGGTTAAGTCTTTGGCACCTTGCACCAGCAGGCCTTCAATCAGTTCATCGGGAATACCGGCAGTGCCAAAACCGCCAATCAAAACGGTTGCGCCGTCTGGGGTGTCGGCCAAAGCTTCGGCCACGCTGTCAACGAACTTATTGATC
Source organism: Comamonadaceae bacterium (assembly GCA_947479935.1). Lineage (GTDB taxonomy): Bacteria > Pseudomonadota > Gammaproteobacteria > Burkholderiales > Burkholderiaceae_C > Limnohabitans_A. The sequence continues at coordinate 14,306 of CANKBG010000028.1, read as the reverse complement.
ATGATGCTTAACCGGGTATGGGCTTCAATCCGGAGACTGCAACTGCGCTTTCAGGCACGGCTGTGCGGGCCACATTCATGGTCATGGCCAGCAAGCTGTAATAACCATAGTGCGCCACCAAATCAATCACACCTTGTTCACCAAACCTATGGTGGAGTTGCCCATAGGTGATATCGCTCAAACAGCGATTGTTTCGCAGCTCTTCGAGCACGTTGTAAATGAGAGTCTCGTCCTCGGTCATGTGATCGGGGCGACGGCCTTCAGCAATGGCATCGCAAGTTGCAGGCAACACGCCTTCTCTTTCTGCAATGGGGCGATGGATGGCCCACTCTATGGGTTGGCTCCAGTGCCTGGCCACAATTAACACCGCAAATTCTGAATTGCGCAAGCCCACCGTATTGTTAAAACGCAGGTACTCACCCACCTTTTGAATTCGATTCATCAATTCAGGGCTGCGCATAAGGGGAATGAAGGGCCCTCCAATACGACCACGGGGCCCTGCCGCAATTTCGTCCATGACTTTTTTTTGCTCAGGCGACATCTGCACATCGGGAATGGCAGGCATGCGATCGAGCTCAGCGGCTCCAAGTTTCAAATGTTTCATTTTTTTACATTCAATTTAATCAAAAAAAAGCTTAGTCGAAATGACCCTCAATGTAATTAGGCACTACTTTATAGCAAGGGTTATTGAGATCAAAGATTATGTCTCATCAGCCCAAAAACAATTCGACTTGCTGCAGCAACAGTTCTGGTGCTTCCTCAGGAATGTAATGGCCACAAGGCAGTGCTTTGCCTTGAACATTTTTAGCCAACTTGCGCCACTCCTGAAGTGGGTCAAAGCATTGATGCACCACACCTTGCTCGCCCCAAAGCACCAACAAAGCTTGTTGCAAAAAATTCTTTTCGTCTAAATCCAACTGGTCGTGAACCAAATCAATGCTGGCCGAGGCTCGGTAGTCTTCACAAAGGCCATGCGCTGTGCCTGGCAATTCAAGACAACGCACATACTCTGCCAGCGCTCTAGGGTCAAAGGGAGCCAAGCCTGCGCTCCTGCGTCCTAGTACATCCCTGACATAAGCCGCTGGATCTGCCTCAATCAATCGTTCAGGCATAGGTGCCGGCTGTATGAGAAAGAACCAATGCCAATAAGAGCGCGCAAATTGGTTGGACGTTTTTTCGTACATGGCCAAGGTGGGCGCAATATCCAGTAACACCAAGCGCTTCACAGCCTTGGGATGGTCCAAAGCCAAACGGTGGGCCACTCGGGCGCCACGATCGTGCGCCAGAACGTCAAACTCAGAAAACCCGAAATGGCGCATGACTTCGATTTGATCCAACGCCATGACTCGCTTTGAATAATTCAAATGATCGTGCGAACCTTGCGGCTTAGAAGAATCGCCATAACCTCGAAGGTCGGTCATGACCACGGTAAATGAATTGGCAAGTTGCTGCGCAACCCGGTGCCAAATGGCGTGCGTTTGGGGATGGCCATGAAGCAAAAGCAAAGGCCTGCCGGAGCCTCCTTTGCGCGCCATGATTTTGACGCCATTCACTTCAATCAAAGATGATTCGAATTCTGGGAAAAGTTGATTCATTTGTTGAGTGACAATGGCCATCGACTATTGATAGTCGATCTTCATTGAAAATCCGGCTTCCTTCATTGAATTGAGCAATTGAGTTTCTTGCGCCGCTGTCAATGAGACCAAGGGCGGTCGAACTATTTTCCAATCTGGTTTGCCAGTGGTGTGCGCCACCGCTGTTTTCATGGCCGGAATCATGGGCAAAGCAGAGAACAATGAGCGCACCAAATCAAGGCGTTGCTGCTGCGCATCCGCATCCGAATCTGTCCAATGGGCACACAGCGAAGAAATGGCAGCAGGATTGACATTGGCCGTTGCACTGATGCAACCTGCGCCGCCAGCGCGCATGGTGCGCATCAAGAAATTTTCACTGCCAGCAAAGACTGAAAAACCTCTTGCGGAAAAGCGTTCAATCATGGAGGCCGTGTTGGACCACTGCCCGCCACTGTCTTTGGCACCTGCAACGATGGGGCCAAACTTGTTCAGCAATTTTTCTATAAGTTCCATTGAAAAGCCAATTTGTGAAACGGGGGGTATGTGGTAAAGATAAACACGCAAATTGCTATCGCCGACCCGCTCGATGAGTTCGCTGAAAAATGCGTACAAACCATCGTCACTCACACCCTTGTAATAAAAAGGCGGCAACACCAACACGTCTTTCACGCCAGCTCTTAAACAGGCTTGGGTTAGGCTGACCACATCGGGCAGCGCGCAGCCGCCTGTGCCGGGCATCATGCGCTGGGGGTCAATGCCTTGGGCTACCAGGTATTGAACTAAGTCGGCGCGTTCTCCTGAAGACAAAGAATTGCCCTCTGAGTTGGTGCCAAATACGGCCAAGCCCACGTTGCAATTCAGGAGCCACTGGCACTGGGCGGTTAGGAGTTCTTTGTGAACCGATAAATCTGGCTTAAAAGGCGTGAGAACTGGGGACAGTACGCCCTTCATGGCTAGGCTGGAGGCGGCATGGCCCTTGGCTTGGGTTGTTGTTGTTGTCATGGTGAGAATCCTTCACATTTTCGGATGACCTGGGTCACATAGAATAGGCTAACCTAACTTGAGTGGGCTCAAATTAGGGCATACCCCTCTTGATAAGCTTGTGGCCAACTGCAATGCTTACGATGGGCATCTATTTTCAAGGGAAACACATGAAACTCCTCAATTTAATCTGTTCATTCACATTGCTGGCCAGCTCTAGTTTAATGGCTCAAAACATCTCCATTGCCACGGGCGGTACCGGCGGTGTTTACTACCCCATGGGTGGCGGTTTGGCCAATGTGCTGTCTAAACACATTCCTGGCATGCAGGCCACCGCCGAAGTCACCGGTGGCTCAGTTGACAATTTGAACCTCATTGGCAGTGGCAAGCCCTATGTGGCCTTTTCCATGGTGGACGCAGCCTTAGATGCCGCCAAAGGCCAAGAGAAGTTCAAGGGACGTAAAGTCGATGTCAAAACCTTGTTGGTGCTTTACCCCAACCGCATGCACGTGGTCACCACAGAATCTACGGGCATCAAAACCATGGCCGATCTGAAAGGCAAACGAATTTCAGCAGGCAGCGCCGGTAGCGCCACAGAGGTCATGGCTTTTCGCCTCATGGAAGGCGCAGGCATCGACCCCATGAAAGACGTGAACCGTGAGCGCTTGGGCGTGTCTGAATCGGCCAATGCCTTAAAGGACAAAAAGATTGACGCCTTCTTTTGGGTTGGTGGGCTTCCAACTGCTGCCGTCACAGACTTGGCCAGCACCCCTGGCACCAAAATTCGAATGATTGACCACGCAGACGCAGTGGCCGCCATGAACAAAAAATGGGGCAACTTGTACTACGCAGATGTGATTCCGCAGAGTACCTATTCTGGTATGGGTGCAGACAACAAGATGGCGTCTGTGGCCAACATCCTGATTGCCAATGCCAACATGCCTGATGACCAAGCCTACAAAATTGTGAAGGCCATTTTTGACCATCAAAAAGATTTGGTTGCTGTTCACCAAGAATATGCCAACGTGAAGATTGGCTCACAGAAAAATGTCGCAACATCAGTGCCTTTCCACCCAGGCGCTGAAAAGTACATCAAAGAAAAAGGTGGCAAGCTTGACTGATCAGTCTGCTGACACCCTCGACGCCGAAACCAGAAAGCGCGTCGAGGACCTGATCAAAGAGGAAGAAGGCGACGCCAATCAGTACAAAGGATTTTTGGGGGTGGCCCTCACAGTGGTGGCCGTCTTCATGTCTTTGTTTCACTTGTATGCGGCTTATGCCATTGTTCCTGCACATATCTTAAGGACCACCCATGTCACCATGGTGTTGGTCTTTATCTTTTTAACATTCCCCATTGCTGCTCGCTTTAAAAATAGGCTCATGGCGTGGGACGTTGGCTTTGCCATTTTGGCTGTTGCCACGCTGGTCTACGCGGTCATGGGCGGCGATGATTTTTCAGATCGCAACACATTCCCCCTCACCATTGACATTGTCTTTGGCAGTATTTTAATTTTGCTCATTTTGGAAGCGCTGCGCAGAACCAATGGTTGGGTTTTGCTAAGTGTCACTGCTTCGTTTTTACTCTATGCCTTGTTTGGCAATTATTTGCCCGCACCTTGGACTCACAAGGGCTACGAACTTTCGCGGCTGGTGGGTTTTATGTACATGACCTTAGAAGGCATCTTTGGCACTGCCATTGATGTTTCTTCCACGCTCATTATTTTGTTCACTATCTTTGGTGCGTTTTTGCAGTTCAGTGGCGCCGGAAAGTTTTTCATCGACTTCTCGTTTTCCATCATGGGTGGCAAAACATCCAATGTCGGCAAGACGGTGGTGCTATCGTCATTTTTACTGGGCGGCCCCTCCGGTTCTGGTGTGGCCACCACCGTCACGGTGGGCGCAGTGGCCCACAACATGCTGGCCAAAGCCGGCTATGAAAAGAATGCAGCTGGCGGTTTGTTGGCAGCAGGCGGCTTAGGCGCCATCATTTCTCCCCCTGTCTTGGGCGCAGCAGCTTTCCTCATTGCAGAGTTTTTAAAAATCTCTTACCTTGATGTGTTGCTCATGGCCACCGTGCCAACCTTCTTGTTCTATTTGGGCTTGTACGTCATGGTCACCATTGACGCTCGCAAATACAACATGAGCGAGCAAAGGATTGAAAGCATTGAAAGCGCTTGGGTTTTAACCAAGCGGTATTGGTTCCATTTCTTTTCACTCATCTCCATTGTGGTGTTCATGCTCATGGGCTTCTCGCCCAGCATGTCGGTCTTTTGGGCCACGGTGGCTTCGCTGTTCACAAGTTTCTTGCGCGCCGACTCAGCCATGATTTCTTACGATGCCTTTTTAGGCAAAGCACCTTTTTGGCAAAGCCTCTACAAGTCAAAATTCACTGAAGCCCTGTCGGGTGGTTTCACCCAAGTGCTGTCCATTGCCGCTACCTGCGCAGGCGCAGGCCTCATTGTGGGCGTGGTGGTTTTAACGGGGTTGGGCTTGAAGTTCAGTTCCATCGTGCTTGACTACGCAGACGGCTCCTTGTTCTTAACCGCCTTGTTCACAGGCTTGGTGGTTTGGATTGTGGGCTTGGCCGTGCCCGTTACGGCGTCCTACATCATTTGCGCCGTCATTGCAGCACCAGCCATGATCAAGTTGGGCGTGCCTGACTATGCGGCGCATATGTTTATTTTTTACTACGCTGTGTTGTCTGAGGTTTCACCGCCTACGGCTTTGTCGCCGTTTGCAGCCGCTGCTATTTGCAAAGGCGATCCGTACAAAACAACTTTCCAAAGTTGGAAATACGTGGCTCCGGCCATTTTGGTTCCGTTTATCTTTGTCTTAGACCCTGCAGGTGTGGCGTTGCTTTTAAACGGCAACATGAAAAACTTGGCCACAGCCAATTGGAACGAAATTGCTTGGATTGTGTTCACGGCATCTGCTGGCATTGTGGCCTTGGCCGGTGGTTTGCAAAACTGGTTTATATTGAAAACTAACTTTGTTGAAAGATGGGTCTTAATTGCATCTGGCGTTGCCCTCACCTACCCTTCTACCATTGGCGATATCGCCGGGTTTGCGGGTCTGGCTTCAGTCATCTTGGTGCAATGGTTAAGGCAATCTAAGCTCAAAGCAATTTAGATGGTTTTTTAGGAATTCGATTCGATGTCAAACAAAAAAGACCCCCAGACCGAGGGCATGTCAAAGGGCCTCACGCAATATGGCGACCCCGGGTTTTCACTCTTTTTGCGCAAAGCTTTTATCAAAGGTGCGGGCTACACGGACAGCGCATTAGATCGCCCCGTCATTGGCATTGCCAACACGGGCAGCGCCTACAACCCGTGCCACGGCAATGCACCCCAACTCATTGAAGCCATCGAGCGCGGCGTCATGTTGGCGGGTGGCTTGCCCATGGTGTTTCCCACCATGTCCATTCACGAAAGTTTTACCAAACCCAACAGCATGTTCTTGCGCAACCTCATGTCCATGGACACCGAAGAGTTGTTGCGCGCTCAGCCGATGGATGCTGTGGTTTTAATTGGCGGCTGCGACAAAACCGTGCCGGCCCAACTCATGGGTGCGGCCTCTGCCGGCCTTCCTACTGTGCAACTTATTACGGGCTCGATGCTCACGGGTTCGCACCGCGGCGAGCGCGTGGGCGCCTGCACAGATTGCCGGCGCTATTGGGGCAAATTCAGGGCCGAAGAAATTGACCAAGCCGAAATTCACCAAGTCAACACACAATTGGTTGCAAGCGTTGGCACTTGTTCGGTCATGGGCACTGCCAGCACCATGGCCTGCATTGCAGAAGCCTTGGGCATGACCGTGCCTGGCGGCGCTTCGCCACCCGCTGTCACTGCAGACCGTATTCGCATTGCAGAAGAAAGTGGCCGCATTGCCGTTGAAATCGCCAGGAAAGGCTTGACCATCGACAAGGTGCTGACAGAGAAGGCTTTTGAAAATGCCATGCGCGTGTTGTTGGCCATTGGCGGCTCTACCAATGCCATCATTCACCTCACCGCCATTGCGGGCCGCATGGGTTTTGAAATGGACCTGCAAGCCTTAGACCGCATGGGGCGTGACACACCTGTGTTGCTAGACCTCAAGCCATCGGGTCAGTTTTACATGGAAGATTTTCACCATGCGGGGGGCATGGCCACTTTGCTGCGAGAACTCAAGCCTCTGCTGCACTTAGACGCCCTGACCATTACAGGTCACACCTTGGGCGAATGGATTGAAGCTTCGGGTCCTGGGTTTAAACAAGACGTGGTCAAGACCAGAGCCAATCCTATTTTTAAAGAAGGTGGCATTGCTGTGTTGAAGGGCAACTTGGCGCCAGGTGGTGCCATCATTAAACAGTCTGCTGCCAGCGCCAAACTCATGGAGCACGAAGGCCGCGCGGTGGTGTTTGAGAACTTGCAAGACATGGCTTTGCGAATTGACTCAGAAGAGTTGGACGTCACCATGGACGACATATTGGTTTTAAAACACATTGGTCCTAAAGGCGCGGCCATGCCCGAAGCGGGCTACATGCCCATTCCCAAGAAGCTGGCAAAGGCAGGTTGCAAAGACATTGTGCGCATTTCAGATGGCCGAATGAGTGGCACGGCCTTTGGCACCATTGTGTTGCATGTCACCCCTGAATCGGCATTGGGCGGACCTTTGGCTTATGTTCAAAATGGCGATCGCATTCGTTTGAGCGTAGCCAACAGAGAGCTCAGCCTTTTAATCTCCGACCAAGAGTTGGCACGCAGAAAAGAAACACAGCCTGTCGTCACACCTACCGCGCAACGTGGCTATGAAAAGTTGTTCTTAGACAGCGTGCTGCAAGCTGACAAAGGCGCTGACTTTGATTTCCTCATGCCGCCCCAAACCAGCGTTATTCCAAAGTTGAAAAAATAATTGGGGTCAGATCAACATTAATTTGGTCAATCAGTGGGGGCAGAGGCTAAGGGCGGGCTTCCTCATATGGGGTACCAGAAATCGTCAGCCCGCCCTTAGCCTCTGCCCCCACTGATTGGAAATTAATGTTGATCTGACCCCAATTATTTTTAAAGGAGACTTTTTCATGTTCAAAAAACTAGCCTGCTCCACACTCATGGGTGTTGCACTCTTGGCCGTCACTTCTGTTCAAGCACAGACCACCTTTCCCGCCAAAGCCATTCGGATCGTGGTGCCCTTTGCTGCTGGCGGCACATCTGATATTTTGGCGCGCACCATCGGCCAAAAGTTAACAGAGTCTTGGGGCCAGCCTGTGGTGGTTGAAAACCGCGCTGGTGCCAACGGCAATGTAGGGGCAGATCACGTGGCCAAATCTGCACCCGACGGTTACACCTTGTTGCTATCCGACGTCGGCGCTTTGGCCATCAACCCAAGCGTGTATCCCAACATGCCCTATGACGTGGTTAAAGATTTTTCACCTGTTGGCATGGTAGCGTATTCGCCTCATGCATTCGGCGTGCACCCTTCTGTTCCAGTTAATAGCGTTAAGGAATTGATTGACTACGCCAAAGCAAATCCAGGCAAGCTGAACTTCGCTATTTCTGGCACTGGCGGTGCGCCACATTTGGCAGGCATTGCGTTTGCCCAACGAACCGGTATCAACTGGGCTTACATTCCGTACAAGGGGGGCTCACAAGCAGTGGCCGATGTGGCCAGCGGTCAGGCCAATGTCATCATGAATGGCATGCTGGCCACTTACCCCACCATGAAGTCGGGTCGCATTCGGGCTTTGGCTATTTCTAGCGCGCAAAGAGTAGGTTCTGCACCCGAAGTACCAACCATTGCTGAAACACTGCCCGGTTTTGAAACGGGATCCTACCAAGGTCTGCTGGCACCCGCTGGCACGCCACGCGATGTGGTTGGTAAATTGAATGCCGAAATTGCCAAAATTCTGGCCACCCAGGAAATGCGCGAGAAACTTGCCGTGCTGGGTACCGAAGTGCGAACTGCTCAGCCCGAGGCTCTGGGCAGTTTTATTGCCAACGAGAAAACACGATGGGCCTTGGTGATTAAAGAATCAGGCATTAAGTTTGACTAAGACTTACAATTTTCTATACTTCGTCTTTGTCTTTGGCGTGATTCATACCGTATTGGATGATCAGCGTAGAGATGGCCAGCAGTAAAACTGCCCCACCCTCGTAGATCAAATCAACGGTACTAATACCCTTGCCTTGAAGAATAATTAATCGGCAAAGCGCAGTGATCGCAATGAAAATGGGCAAGGTGATTGGAATTTTTCTGTACTGGTAGAAAGCAGCAACCATGCCCAGAACCTCTGCATAAATAAACATCAACAAAAGGTCTGTTAAATTTATTTTTCCATTTTGAACGACGGTGTACATTTCAGCGCCAACGCTAAAAACAGTTAGCAAAGCGATGAAAAACAAAATGCATTTTTCTGCACCAATGATCAATTTGTAGATGTTCATTATTGAGTCTCGTAGGGCGTTTTTAGGAAGAACAAAAGTAATTCAAAAGGGTCGTTGATTTACCTCGAGTTTAACCACTGGGCAAAATCACATATTTTGAATATAGGTGCAATCGCATTTCCCGCATTTCAATGGGGCTTTCTAAAATAGATTGTCTCCTTCAACAAGCCAAAATTTGCTGTTAACGTTTAAAAATGAAACAAATGATCGGTATTGATTTAGGCGGAACCAAAATTGAAATAGCGGTAATCGACCCTCTGCAGGGCATCGTTTATAAAAACCGCGTTCCTACGCCTCAAAACTCTTATGCCGATATTTTGAAAGAACTCCACACCCTCTTTCATCAAACTGTCTCACACCACAAACTCACCTATCCCAAAGCCATTGGCATTGGCATGCCTGGCTGTCTAGACCCCTTGACGCAACTTGTGCGAGGCTCCAATACATTGGTGCTTAATGGCACTTCATTTGGCAAAGATTTGGAGAAACTTTTGCAATGCAAAGTGCATCTTCAAAACGATGCCAATTGTTTGGCGGTTAGCGAAGCAATAGACGGCGCCGGAAAAGGTCTGCAAGTGGTGTTTGCAGTGATCATTGGAACGGGTTGTGGGGGCGGCTTGGCCATTCATGGCAAAGCATGGAACGGCAAAAATGCCATTGCAGGTGAATGGGGTCACAATCCTCTGCCTTGGCCCAGTGCAGATGAAATTAACGTACAAGCTTGTTGGTGCGGTCAAGTGGGTTGTCAAGAAACTTGGATCAGTGGAACTGGCTTTGCAAACGATCACCTGCGCGTTACTGGCCAACAATTAAATGCCGAGCAAATCATTGCCCACATGCGAGCTGGCGACCTCAGTGCTCAATTGAGTTTTAAAAGATATGTCAATCGATTGGCACGTGCTTTGGCCAGTGTGCTCAATGTGCTTGACCCCGATTGCGTGGTTTTAGGGGGTGGCTTGAGCAATGTGGCTGAAATTTATCAACAACTCCCCATAGAGTTGGCAAGTTATACGTTTACAAACCCCATTGCCACACCTGTACTGAAGGCACTGCACGGCGACTCCTCAGGCGTGAGAGGCGCGGCATGGTTGGCGGCATAAATAAATAGTTGAACGTCTTGATCCAACCTTTTTGGAGATGTTAAGGCGCCAAGGTCGATTGACACAGGATCTGACCAAGAATTGCATCTGCCCAATTACCCTCACAGCCATCACTTTTACAGCTCCTGCGAACAAAAAGAACCCATTGCACTGAATTAGGGCATAGAATGAATTTCTGCTCGCAGTGTAGTTTGTGCGACCTGCCAAACTAATTAGAGATCGCCATGCTAAGAATATCTGCTTTGCTTTCGTTCTCAATCTCGCCAATTGCTCGAGTACCGTCGCTGACGCGCAAGGCGTCATGCTGGACCTCCTGACCGACCGCGCTACAGAAAATAGCTCGGTATTTGTGGTCATGGTGGGTGCACGCGCGTGTGCCTTCCCGCCGCACCATGTGGCGGAAACAATGCGTCCGCTTCCCATTAAGCCGGTTGCTGGAACACCCAGTTTTGTCTGCGGCGTATCCCTTATCCGCGGTACACCAACGCCAGTCGTTGACCTCAATGCAATTTTGGAAAGCAGCGAAAACAGCAAATGCTACGGCCGCTTTGTCACCCTGAAATTGGATGACCGTCAGGTGGCCATCGGCGTTGACAGCGTTGTCGGCTTGAAGACTTTGGATTCGACGCAGCTGGGCGTGATGCCGCCCCTACTGCAAGACGTCACCGCCGACATCATTGAATCGTTTGGCACCCTAGACGCGCAACTTCTACTTGTGCTGCGTGCTACGCGCATCGTTTCCGATGAAGTCTGGACAACCCTCGCAGCAGCGGAGACTTCGACATGACGCGGTGGGCATGATTCAAGCGAAGAAGAAATAACAACAACTCAAAGAGGGAGATCTCTATCCCGAAATCCAAAAGCGGGTCACCACAATATTGGGTTTCGCTGCGTAATTTCTTCAAACGAATAAAACGTTCATCACGATCTTCAGCGGCTTCACCAAGTTTGTTCGCACGGCACTGCTTACTGGTGAAATTGATCTCTAACCCGAGTACAGAGGCAATAGCGCTCCCTAAAAACCATTCAACATTCCTGTACGCTGCAATGTCCAAATGATGCCTAAAACTGCAATGGTCAAGGAACCAGCAACCACCACCACCCATCGATAAAAAATCGTATGCCTGAGACTCCACGCCAAGGGCAAAAACACCAACACAATTGCAATTTGACCTAGTTCAACGCCTAAATTAAAACCACCTAATGCAAGGGCAAGTTGGTCTGAAGGCAAACCGAGATCGACCAATACATTGGCAAAACCAAAACCATGCACCAGACCAAAGACAAACGCCAGCTGCCAACGGCGCAGTGCAGCCCATCCAAGCAAATTGTTTAAAGCTGCCGCAACCACAGAAAGTGCAATAGCGGGCTCAATAAAGTCTGCCGAAGGTTCAATCCATTTAAAGATGGTCAATCCCAAAGTGATTGAGTGCGCTAATGTGAATGCAGTAACCACAGCCAAAACATCAAGAACGGCAGTCTTCGCCTTTTTAACCGCTGGCCATTGAATCACACTCTTTCGGGTTGGCTCTAAAAAAGCCAATATCAAAAGGCTCAGTAGAAAAAGAATGTGGTCTACACCTATCCATATGTGCCAAACACCTTCAACCACATATCGCGCTAAAACATCGAACATGGCGCCATTGGCTTTGGTGAGGGTGAACACAGGCCGGTCAGGACTTAGGATGGCACTGCTCTGAGAGTCAGGAAAGTCGATCTTGACCAGTGCACGATGTAAATTGTCTTGATCAAACATCAAGTCGTAACGAAGGGCCAGTCCCGATTGCCAATCTTTGGGTGCACCTACACAAGAAACAGTCCATTCAACACTCAGGTAAGTTCCATCAGCGTGGTCACTTGCTTTGATGTTGATCTCCACCAGTGAACATTTTTGACTTATTGTGCTTAATTGAATGCCTTGCTCAAGCCAGATTTTTATTTCAGCTGTTTTAGACAGCGTTTCACCCCAACTGATCTTGCCATCCTTGTTTTGGTCAAGATCAAAGACAAGATCTATATCGCGTAAGTTGATATCGGCACGCAACACGATGGCTTCGTTGTGGGTGCTCAATGTAATGTAGCTGTTGCTGCTTGAGTGTGCCTGCGCATTTCCACAAGAAATGGTGACAAGAATAAGTACACAGACCCAAAAATTAGCGCAAGTATTTCGAATATTTGAAGTCATTTTTACTTCGCTACTTGGCAGGCTGAATGGATTGAAGTTGTGTCTTCAGTTTCACCAACAATGCTTTAATTTGCGGGTCTGAGTAATTCGTCTTTTCGATCCACGCCAAGACAGGCTCTGCGGCTTGTGGTTGGTTCAGCGCCAATGCAGCCTTCAAAAAAAGTACAGCATCACGGGGTTCTTGTTGAATTTTCCAATTTTCAATTGACAAGCGCAAACCATTAGCAGGGTTCTTGGCATAGTCGATGAAGAAAATCATTTGCGGCCGTTCAATCATTGACTCTTGGCGCAAAGCCTGTGAATTCAGTCTAGATTCAAATAGCGATGCAAGATTTTTTTCCGAGGGGTCCTTCAGTCCTTGGGTCGCCAATATAAATTGCATCAACAAAGCATCCGTGGAACCGGCAGAACTCGACATCTGTTTGACTTCAAGGTATTTCCCCTCTTGAACCCAAAGTTCTGCAAGAGAAAGTTTGATGATGTGAGACTTTGGCGAGATCTTTAATTGATTCTTCCATGTTGCAGTGGCCCTGTCTGGCTGGCCTGCCACTCTGTAAGCTTCGCCCAGGTGAAGCGAAAGCCATTCCTTAGACGATGTACTTTGAAAATTTGGAGAACTGACCAGCGTTTTGAGCAAGTCAATTGCAGTTTGAGGATCGCCAGTTCTATAGTGCAAAATTGCACGATAGACCCTTGACTCTTCTTGACCGAAAAGCCGATCCATACTTTCACAGTCTTGTAGTGCAGCCACCAAATCGGTCTTCAGTAAGTGCAATGCAAATCGCCAAGACCAAAACTCTGCTTTGTTCGGGTTGACTTGAATGGCTTTGTTAATGTCAGTCAAGCCACCTGTGAAGTCATGAAATCCTTGCTTGACCAGCCCCCTCATAAATAAAGCATCGGCGGGTAAGTCATCATTTTGCCACCATGGCAACAAGGCTGCTTTTGCGGCGCCAAACCAACGGAGATCGCCTTCGTCGAGTCCACTTTGAAAGACTGCTCTTGCGTATGCCAAAGAGACGCTTAAATCTTGGGGTTGTGAACGCCAAGCCTTTGACAAGTCTCCGAATTTGCTCTTTTGGGCGCTCTTGTCATGCGCTGATGCATTCAAGACGATTGAACTTTCTTGAGGTGAAAATCTAACTTGAGAGTGCGTTGAAAACCAAATTCCGCCTAAAAAGCAGAAGGCAATCAAACTTTTAAAGATTTGAGTCATGGTTAGTCTCTGACTTTTTTTCGGAAAAAAAACGGATGCCCATACTAAAATTAGGTCTTTTATTTTTTAAGCTAATATACAAAACGTTATCAGTTTGTAAAAGCTCATAACCATGTTTTAACATTTAAATCATCTTGAAAGAATTGACATGAAATTATTAGTAACTGCACTCGTATCGGCGTTTATGTTGGTCTCAACTGCTTCTTTTGCCGGCAGCCATGGTGGCGGCAAGATGGACGACAAAAAAGAAGAGAAAAAAGTTGATTGCTCCAAAAAAGAAAATGAAAAAGCAAAAGAATGTGAAAAGAAGAAATAATTTCTTTTTCACTGCTAAAAGCCCGTTGGAAATTTTCAACGGGCTTTTTTCATGAGAATGACCTTTTACCTTAAAAAAAACCTAAATTCGCTCAGCAATTTTTTTGGCCAGCAAGGGTCTTAAATTGGCATGAATATACCTGCCAAAGAAAGTATCTTTTCGACCTTGTCGAAGTTGAATAATTTCATTCATGTGACTCAAAGTATCTACTCGAGTCAGTGACCGAACAAACTGTATCTGCGTCAGTTTTAAACCAATCTTGTTTTCAATTTTGATGGCACTGCCTTCAACAGTTAACTTTTCGTAATCATTGGCGTGAATAGCGTTGTAGAAATAAGCAATCAGCAAAGCTGCAACTTCGAAAAGGGAAAAGGGAAGAATCAGTGTGGCGCCGGCTAAATAGAACATAAAACCAATGAGCAGGGAAACAAAACCCAAGCCCACAAAAATAAGTGCCAATGTAAAAGGTGCAATTGAAACGTTTCGCTTAAGATGCCAAACCCAAGAAGAGCCTT
>CANKBG010000027.1 GCA_947479935.1 Comamonadaceae bacterium | reverse complement strand
TCGAAGAAGCCACTTCTGACTACGACCGTGAAAAACTGCAAGAGCGCGTGGCCAAGTTGGCTGGCGGTGTTGCCGTGATCAAGGTTGGCGCTGCCACCGAAGTCGAAATGAAAGAAAAGAAAGCACGCGTGGAAGATGCATTGCACGCTACCCGCGCTGCTGTGGAAGAAGGCATTGTGGCCGGCGGTGGTGTGGCATTGCTGCGCGCTCGTCAAAACGCTGGCACCATCAAAGGCGACAACCCTGACCAAGACGCTGGCATCAAGCTGGTGTTGAAAGCCATCGAAGCGCCTTTGCGCGAGATTGTGTACAACGCAGGTGGCGAGCCATCCGTGGTGGTCAACGCTGTGATGGCCGGTAAAGGTAACTACGGCTTCAACGCAGCCAACGACACTTACGGTGACATGATTGAAATGGGCATCTTGGACCCCACCAAAGTGACACGCACTGCATTGCAAAACGCAGCGTCCGTGGCTTCTTTGATGTTGACCACAGAGTGCATGATTTCAGAAGCACCGAAAGACGAATCTGGCGCCGGTGGTGGCATGCCTGACATGGGCGGCATGGGCGGTATGGGCGGCATGGGCATGTAATTGCCCACCGCTTCAAAGGTCTTTCAAGACCTTTGATTTAGCACAAAAAACCCCGCAAGAAATTGTGGGGTTTTTTTATGCCTTTCCAAATTGAAGACTCGTCCTCTAAGATTAATACTATTCACTGCAACTGACTTGCTCACAATTTCACCAAGGCACCATGACGGCATCGTTTCAAATTCAACACAGCGCCATGCTGCTCAAGTATTCGGGCATCAGTTTTATTTCTGGTGCCGTCAATCACGGCTTCTTCAGCGGTGAGCGTTCGCTGTGGACCGCCGCCGTAGGCATCGTGCTGTTTGTGGTTGGTGCTTGGATGGAGCACCGCAGTCAAAACAATCAAACCAGTTTGTTTGAGTCGCTCTGGGTTGGTACCTTGCTGTCCATCGGCTTAGGATTTTTTACCGGTGGTCTGCAGCACTTCCCCGACTCACCTGCCCGCAGTTCTTGGGTGGTTCCTTTGGGCTTTGCCGTTTCTGTTTTTGCACTGGTCTTCAGCTTGCAAATGCGTGTACAACGCGCCTTGGTGGTTTACGCTCTAGGTTTGGGCATCTTGGTCAGCGTCAGCAGCTGGGGTGCCTACCAAGCCTTTGAAAAACACCCAGAATGGGCCGCAGGTGGTCATGCACATGGCGACAGCACCAGCACAGCGCATGATGATCACTCAGATCATGCAAAGGCTAGTGCAACCGCCCATTCCAGCGCACCTGCAATGCAAGCTTTGCAAGTGAGTCGCAGCATCAACATCAACTTGCAGGACAGCATGAAATTCACCCCCGACACCCTTCAAGTGAAAGCGGGGGAGACCATTCGGTTTGTGGTGCGCAACGCAGGCAAGCTCGCGCACGAAATGGTCTTGGGCAATGCACAAGACATTGCAGCCCACGCCAAAGAAATGCAAGCCATGTCTGCTGCAAACAACCAAGCCTTCCCACACCAGCATTCTTCTGGTGCTGGCGGCGCCATTGCCGTCAGCGTGCCTGCGGGAGAAATGCGCGAATGGGTGGTGAAGTTTGATGAAGCCATTGAACTTGAAATGGCTTGCCTGGTGCCGGGCCATTTAGAAGCTGGCATGAAAGGCAAGCTGAGCGTCACTCTGGCTGGTTTAACATCTGCCGCCGCACAAGACCACAGCCAACACAAACACTGACACTGACACCTTGTCGGTGTCAGTTGCTTCCCTTTAAATCAAGCGCTTCAAAAGTTGTGCCGTAGACGCATCCAAGCCAGACGCATCGCCTGTCAACAAACGGGCATGTATGTCTTTGGCCAGCACCTTGCCCAACTCCACACCCCATTGGTCGAAGCTGTTGATGCCCCAAACCGCGCCACTTACAAAAACGCGGTGTTCTTGCAAAGCAATCAGCGCGCCCAAATTGAATGGCGTTAAATCTTCTAACAAAATAACCGTGCTGGGCCGGTTACCTGTAAAGTTTTTGTACCCGCCATCGTCTGACTGTCCCAGCATCAAAGCCTGCGCCTGCGCCAGCATATTGGACAACAACAAAGCATGATGGTCTGGCAAAGTATGCGTGGCGTTTTTCACAGCCACAAATTCTAGAGGTACCACATCGGTACCTTGGTGCAGCATTTGGAAAAATGCGTGTTGACCATTGGTGCCAGGCTCTCCCCACAAAACAGGCGAAGTGCCATAGGGCAGCGCCTTGCCTGCCATGTCCACCTGCTTGCCGTTGCTCTCCATCTCAAGCTGTTGCATAAAAGGCGCCAAACGCTTGAAAGCACTGTGATAAGGCGCAATGCACCGACTGGTGTAATGCAAAAAGTTGCGGTACCAAACATCGAGCAAACCTAAACGCACCGGTAAATTTTGCGCAGAATTGGCATGCAAGAAGTGCTGGTCCATGGCGTGCGCACCCGCCAAAAATGCACGGAAACTGTCAGCACCAATGGCAATGGCCAGGGGCAAGCCTATTGCCGACCACACAGAATAACGGCCGCCCACCCAATCCCAAAAGCCAAAGCAAGTTTGAATGCCAAACTTGCCAGCGGCCTCTCCATTGGAGGTGAGCGCAACAAAGTGTTGCGACACATTTTTACAGCCTTGCGCTTCAAACCAACGCTTGGCAGACACGGCGTTGGTCATGGTGTCTAAGGTGGTGAAGGTTTTAGAGGCCACCAAAAATAAAGTGTTGTCAGCCTTCAAGCCTTGCAAGACCGCATCGAGTTCATGGCCATCTACGTTAGACACAAAATGAAATCGCTTGTCCTTCAAAGCAAAAGACTGCAAGGCCATCACCGCCATTTGGGGCCCTAAATCAGAACCACCAATGCCGATGTTGACCACGTCGGTGATGTGATGGTCTGCGCGAATTTTTTCAGCAAATGCCAGCATGGCATTCAAGGTGTGATGCACCTCTTTCAAAGAAGCCTTCACGTCAGAAGGCAAAGCATCTGAAGCAGCACCTTGAGCAGGCTGGCGCAACAGCCAATGCATTACCGCTCTATTTTCTGTGGCGTTGATAGCCTCGCCTTGGAACATGCGATAGCGATGTTCAAACACGCCGGCTTGTTGCGCTAATTGCAACAGGAGCGACTCAATCTTGGCATTCCAAAGGTTCTTCGACAAATCGGCAAACACACCCGGTGCGTCTTGGCTGAAATGCGCAGCACGACCTGTATCGCGAGCAAATTCAGAGCGCAAGTCAAAGCCAGGAAACGTCTTGGCATACTCTGCCAAGACTTGCCATGCCGCCGTTTGATCACCTCGCATATTTGCCCCTTCTACCTATTTTTCTTCCAGCTCTTTAGCCGTTTTGTGCTGCCAACATCAAGCCTTCTAGCTTGATGGCATCCACACAGAAAGCACGAATGCCTTCAGCCAACTTTTCTGTGGCCATGGCATCCTCGTTCAATGCAAAGCGAAAACTCGCTTCGTTGTAATGCACCAAATGTAAATCTAGGCCTTTCGCAGCCTGCGCATCCAAGGCGGGCGTCAATGCCGCTTCATTGGACGCCAATGACGACAACAAATCTGGGCTGATGGTGAGTAAATCGCATCCTGCCAAAGCCACAATTTGGCCAACGTTGCGAAAGCTTGCACCCATCACTTCGGTGGCAATGCCATTTTTTTTGTAGTAGTTGTAAATGGCTCCCACAGACTTCACACCGGGGTCGTTGGCGCCCGCATTTGCAGCTTCATCCCAAGCTGCGCCTGCGGTCTTTTTGTACCAGTCGTAAATGCGACCCACAAACGGCGAGATCAATTGCACCTTGGCTTGACCACACGCCACAGCTTGCGCAAAGGAAAACAACAACGTGAGGTTGGTGTGAATGCCTTCTTTCTCTAGTTCGGCAGCCGCTTGAATACCTTCCCATGTCGCCGCAATTTTGATGAGCACACGCTTGCGCGAAATACCTTGCGCTTCATACAAACTCATCAAGCGGCGTGCACGTGCCAAAGTTCCGGCCGTGTCAAAACTCAAACGCGCATCCACTTCTGTGGACACTCTGCCTGGAATGGTCTTCAAAATTTCACACCCAAAGCGCACCAACAAATGGTCCATCACCACATCCAGCGGCTGATCCTTGTGCGCCGTCACGGAATCGGAAAGCAAGGGTGCATATTCCGGTTTTTGCACGGCCTTCAAGATGAGCGACGGGTTGGTGGTCGCATCTTGTGGCTGGAACTGAGCCAGTTGTTTGAAATCACCGGTGTCAGCCACCACGGTGGTGTGTTTTTTAAGAGCGTCGAGTTGGTTCATGGCAAAAAATGAAATCTAGGTATGAATTATCGATGAAACAAAGTTACATTACAGCACGTGATCAAGCTCACAGTGGTCCGTTTTTGCAGCAGTGTGAGTGAGGTCGTGCCCTTCATTCACCGCAGTGTGGAGGCTGACGACTCAACCAGGGATGTCTCCGTGAAGGTGATTGACAACACCATGGCGCTTCGCATTGGTGAATCCTTGCAACCTGCTTTGCAGGAAATGAAAAATAATTTGCGCAACCAACCTTACATCTGAAGACCCTGAATTTAAGGTTTTCAGCTCAGCTTCAAAGCATCAAGCTTGCTTGTAAAACTTACCGTCTTTCAGGATGACTTCAATGTGATCGCCTTGCCCCAGCAAGCAAGACATGTCTGTGAGAGGATTGCCATTGACCAATAGCAAATCGGCAATGGCACCCGCCTTCACAACACCCAACTGACCCGACATATTAAGCAATTCAGCCGCATTCAATGTGGCTTGCTGCAGCGCTGCGCCATTGCCCAAAATGCTGGCACGAATGCGCAACTCATCAGATTGATGGCGATGAGATTCGCCCAATAAATCGGTACCCAAGGCCATCTTCACGCCCGCCTTGGCCAATATTTCCAAGGCCTTCTGTCCTTGGCTGCGCACTGTTTCAATTTTGGCCACAGACACTGCCGGCAGACCCAAACTAGCGCCTTCGTTGGCAAGGGCCTCATAGGTAATCAGTGTGGGAACCATATAGGCTTTTTTCTCAGCCATAAACTGCGCCGTAGCCTCGTCAATTAAATTGCCATGTTCAATGCTTCGCACGCCAAATTTCACGGCACGGTGGATGGCTTTAGAGGTATAGGCATGGGCCATCACATAGGTGCCCGCGTGTTCAGCCTCTTCAACAATGGCACGAATTTCACCTTCTGAATAGCCAAGGAAATGAATCGGGTCGTTGGGCGAAGCCACACCGCCCGATGCCATGATCTTGATTTGATTGGCGCCTTTCATGATTTCTTCACGCACTGCCAAGCGCACATTGTCAACACCGTCCACCACGCGCGCCAACGAACCCACACGACTTGAACAGCCACAGGGCTCAATCACATCGCTGCGCGGGCGGCCATCGCCATGGCCACCCGTTTGAGACAAAGCTCGGCCTGAAGCAAAAATACGGGGGCCCACCACCATGTCTGTGCGAGTGGCTTCAGCCAAATTCCAATCGCCACCGCCAGCATCGCGCACCGTGGTAAAGCCGCGCATGAGCATGCCCTGCATGATGGGTAAGGCGCGCAGGGTGGCAAAGACATTGGGCTGATTGGCGGTGATGTTGAGGTTCAAATGAGCTGCAATGACGTGCACATGGCAATCAATCAAACCGGGCATGAGGGTTTTGCCTTGCGCCTTCACCACTTGCGCGCTGGACGGAATAAAAACGTCGGGTTGGTGCGGTACCACAGACTTGATCAGGCCGTTTTCAACCCAGACGTCTTGACCCGTTTTGATCTGCAAAGACGCCACGTCCAGCACATTGGCCGATTGAAACAAGAGGGTGTTCATAGGAGGCTTGCCTGTGACTGCAAAAAACCCCATTAAAACCGATAAATCAAAGCTTGTAATGCGCTCAGGGCTGTTCTCGGCAATAACCCTGATTCCGCTTGCGATTTAACCTGTCACTCACCTAGAATGGAATGTTCACACATCTTAGACAGGATTTAGCATGTTCCAACGCTTCCTCAAAACCTCTCGCCTACTGACGCTTGCGGTTGGCATGTCGGCAGCCCTGCTCGGCGCGACCAGTGCCCAGGCCGTCGAATTCAAATGGGCCGCTCAAAACGACATCTTGACCTTAGACCCCCATTCCCAAAACCACGCCACCACCAACAACATCGTGGGCCACACCTACGAAGCTTTGGTGCGCTACGACAAAAATTACAAAATTGAGCCCTCACTGGCCACGAGCTGGTCCAATGTCAACCCCACCACCGTGCGCTTTAACTTGCGCAAAAATGTGAAGTTCAACGATGGCTCGGCTTTCACGGCAGACGATGTGGTGTTTTCCTTCGATCGCATTCGTCAGCCGCAAGGCACCATGCAAATTTATGTGGCGGGTGTGAAAGAGATGAAAAAGGTGGACGATCACACGCTGGATGTGATTTTGGACAAACCCAACCCCACCATGTTCAACAACTTCACCACTTTCCTTATCATGAGCAAATCGTGGTCGGTGAAGAACAAGTCTGAAAAAATTCAAGACTACAAGGCCAAAGAAATTACTTTCGCCTCAACCCATACCAACGGCACAGGCCCCTACATCATCAAAGAGTGGGCGCCGGACCAGCGCGTGGTCATGACTGCCAACAAAGCTTGGTGGGACAAGTTGCAAGGCAACGTGACCGACATCATTTACACCCCTATCAAATCAGACCCCACACGCATTGCAGCCCTGCTGGCTGGCAACGTCGATGCAGTCACTGACTTGCCCACTCAAGACGTGGCACGTATGCGCAGCACACCCGCCTTGTCAGTGTTGGATGGCCCCGAAGTTCGGACCATTTTCTTTGGCCTTGACTTGGGCAGCGACGAGTTGAAATACGCCCCTAAAGGCAAAAACTTCTTCAAAGACGTTCGGGTTCGCAAAGCCTTGAGCATGGCCATTGACCGTACAGCCATTCAGCGCAGCATCATGCGCGGCCTGTCTGTGCCTGCCAGCCTGATCATTGCCCCTGGCGTGAATGGCTACAACGCCGACATGGACAAAACAGGCCCAGCCGATGTGGAAGGTGCTAAAAAGCTATTGGCTGAAGCGGGTTACCCCAACGGCCTTGAGTTCACACTTGACTGCCCCAACAACCGCTACGTGAATGACGAAGAGGTGTGCCAAGCCGTGGTCAACATGTGGGCCAGAATTGGTGTGAAAGCCAAACTGAATGCCATCAACTTTGGCCCCTTCATTGCCAAAGTACAAAACTTTGACACCAGCGCTTACCTGCTGGGCTGGGGTGTGGCCACCTATGATGCACAGTACTCTTTGCAATCATTGGTCATGACCCGCACACAAGGTCCTGATGGCAGCTTTAACTTTTCGAAGGCTAGCAACGCCAAAGTGGATGCATTGGTCGAAGCCATGAAAACGGAACTCGACAAAAACAAGCGCGATGCCATGATCAAGGAAGCCTTGACCATCACGCGCGACGAAGTACTCTACATCCCACTTCACCATCAGATGCGCCCATGGGCCATGAAGAAAACGTCACCATGACGCACAACTCCAATGATGCGCCTAAGATGTTTTACGTCAATGTGAACTGATTCACACCCTCACAAAAAAAGACACCCGAGTGTGAACTAGGGTGTCTTTTTTTGCCTGCTACTTCTTAAGACATTTCAATGCCGTCCCTCTTCCACAGCATGGCACGCAATCTTGATGCCGTTCAAATTCTGAAGTACGGGTCTTTCTGTGCGGCATCTCGCGTTAGCCAAAGGGCAACGAGGATTAAAACTGCAACCGGGTGGCGGGTTAAGCGGGTTAGGTACCTCGCCTTGCACAGGTGTGCGCGCACGGCCGGTGTCTTTCATCTTGGGAATGGCATCGAGCAACATGCGTGTGTAGGGGTGCTGCGGGTTGCTGAACAAGGTATGTTTGTCAGCCAACTCCACCAACTGCCCTAAATACATCACGCCCACGTTGTCACTCACATGTCGCACCACTGCCAAATTGTGGGAGATGAACAAATAAGTGAGGCCGCGCTCGCGTTGCAAATCTTTCATGATGTTGAGCACTTGCGCCTGCACGCTCACATCCAAGGCTGAGGTAGGTTCATCGCACACCAAAAATTCAGGCGCTGTGGCCAATGCACGTGCAATGGAAATGCGTTGGCGCTGGCCTCCTGAAAATTGGTGCGGGTATTTGACCATGTCTAATGCAGACAAGCCCACCGACTGCAACAACTCTGCCACACGTGTTTTCAGTTCTTCCTCATCTTGAATCAAGCCGTGCTCGTGCAAGGGCTCGCCCACAATAGCTTCCACCGTCCAGCGCGGATTGAGGCTGGCGTAGGGGTCTTGGAAAATCATTTGAATGCGTTTGCGCATGGCTTTGGCATCGCTTGATTTGAAGGCGGCGTGGGCATCCTCACCATCAAACGTGAGACCGCCGCGTGTGGGCTCGTACAAACCCACCAACAAACGCGCCACCGTGCTTTTGCCGCAGCCCGACTCACCGACCAAGGCCAAGGTTTTGCCGCGCTCAATTTCAAAACTCACACCGTCAACGGCTTTCAGAAGTTGGCGTGGTTTGCGTTCAATGACTCTCACCAGCCAAGGCGCAGACACATCAAAGGTTTTGGCCAAGTCGTGGGCCACCACCAAGGGTTTGGACGGGGCCGAATTTTGCGTGCTCATGGTGCAATTCCCTGGGCAGAGTCATTTTGAAGCCAGCAGGCCACATGCGTCTTGCCACTTTGATCTGACTGCGTCACAGGGGTTAGCTCAGGCCGCTCGTTTCTGCATCGGTCAAAGACTTGGGGGCAACGTGGATTGAAGGCACAGCCTTTTGGAATGGCATTCAACCGCGGCATGGCACCATCAATTTGATTCAGGCGCTCACGGTCCACTTCCATGTCTGGAATGGAGGCCATCAAACCAACCGTATAAGGATGCTCGGGATGGTGAATGACTTGATGCACAGGGCCAACTTCCACAATGCGGCCGGCATACATGACAGCCACTCGATCACATGTTTCGGCAATCACGCCCATGTCGTGGGTAATCAACATCACGGCGGCGCCATGCTTTTTACAAATATTTTTGAGCAAACTGATAATTTGCGCTTGAATGGAAACATCGAGCGCGGTGGTGGGTTCATCCGCCACAATCAGTTGCGGCTCGGCCGCCAACGCCAACGCAATGACCACACGCTGACGCATACCGCCCGAGAATTGATGCGGATAGTGATCAATGCGTTCTGCTGCTGCTGGAATACCTGTGTCTTGCAACAAAACAATCGCCCGTTGCCGCGCTTCTTGGTCCGACACTGGCAAGTGCGCTTGAATGGTTTCTGTCAATTGCTTACCCACCGAATACAGGGGGTTCAAAGACGTGAGCGGATCTTGGAAAATAGCGCCAATTTTTTTGCCTCGAATGCTGCGCATTTGGTCGTTGTTCAAATTGTCGATGCGCTGGCCTTGGAGCACAATTTCGCCACTGGCCACACGACCTGGAGGCTCTAACAGCCCAATGATAGAAGCCCCCGTAAGGGATTTTCCAGCACCCGACTCACCCACCACACCCAAGATTTCGCCGGGGGCAATTTCAAATGAAATTTCATCGAGTGCACGCAAGGTGCCGTGTCGACTTGGAAATTCCACCACCAATTTTTTAACTTGCAAAAGACTCATGACAACCTGTTAGAAGAGGGGTGGCTTAACGCAAACGAGGGTTCAAGGCATCGCGCAGCCAATCGCCCAACAAGTTGACCGACAAGGCAATGAGCACCAGAGTGACGCCTGGAAAAATCGTAATCCACCACTCGCCTGAAAACAAAAAGTCATTGCCAATGCGAATGAGCGTGCCAAGCGATGGGGAGGTGGGCGGCACACCGACACCCAAGAAAGAAAGCGTGGCTTCTGTGATGATGGCTGTGGCCACTTGAATGGTGGCCAAGACCATGACCGGCCCCAACACATTGGGCAGCACATGGCGAATCATGATGCGAAGCGGCGCAACACCCGTCACGCGCGCAGCCTGCACATATTCCTTGTTGCGCTCGACCAAGGTGGTGCCACGCACCGTGCGTGCATATTGCACCCACCCCGTTAAAGAAATAGAAACAATGAGCACACCAAAGGCCAGCGAATCATCGGCATCTGGAAACACCGCTCGCCCCACACCTGCAATGAGCAGCGCCACCAAGATGGCGGGAAAAGAAAGCATCACGTCGCACAAGCGCATGAGAAACGCGTCAATCCAACCGCCTCTGAACCCTGCCACT
The DNA here is from genome assembly GCA_947479935.1 of Comamonadaceae bacterium. Classification (GTDB taxonomy): domain Bacteria; phylum Pseudomonadota; class Gammaproteobacteria; order Burkholderiales; family Burkholderiaceae_C; genus Limnohabitans_A. The sequence goes on along the minus strand of CANKBG010000027.1, from coordinate 23,872 downwards.
AAGCCGAGGGTGACGCCCACCGCCAAAGACACGATGACAGATGCCAAACCCACCACCAGTGAAATTCGGGTGCCGTACATGAGGGCCGACAAAATATCGCGGCCTTGGTCATCGGTGCCCAGTAAATATTTGCTGGTGCCCTCCGCTGTCCAAGCAGGTGGCAAGCGCGCGTCCATCAGTTCCAAACTGGCTGCATCAAAGGGGTTGTAAGGAGACACCCATTTTGCAAACACAGCACAAAAGATAAAGATGAATGCAATCACAGCCGCCGCCATGGCCGTTTTGGATTGCTTGAAGCTGTAACCAACATCACTGTTCAACCAACGAGAAATGGGATTGGACATGCCGTCTTGAACTTTCTAAATAGGACGCTCTAATTGTAAAAAAATTGACATCAATTCAATGACCCCCAACTTTCCCCACACGCAAGCGGGGATCGACTGCAAAGTAGAGCAAGTCCACAGTTAAGTTGATCACCACAAAAATTAGTGCAATGAGGCACAAATAAGCGGCCATGACCGGAATGTCGGCAAAGGTTACCGCTTGAATAAACAACAAGCCCATGCCGGGCCACTGGAAGACAGTTTCGGTGATGATGGCAAACGCAATGAGGCCGCCAAGCTGCAAACCGGTAATGGTCATGACCGGCACCAAGGTGTTTTTAAGGGCGTGGCCAAAGTGAATGGCATTGTTAGACAGGCCGCGGGCCCGTGCGAACTTGATGTAATCGGTGCGCAGCACTTCCAACATTTCAGCACGCACCAATCGCATGATGAGCGTGAGTTGAAACACAGTGAGGGTAAGTGCCGGCAGCACAATGTGGTGCCATCCCTTGGCCGTGAGCAAGCCAGTACTCCACCAACCAATTTTGACCACATCGCCTCGGCCAAAACTGGGAAACCACCCTAGCAACACCGCAAAGAAAAGAATGAGCAAAATACCAATGAGGAAAGTGGGCAGCGACACACCCAACAAGGACAAAGTCATGAGCAATTGGCTGCCAAAGGTGCCGCGTCTTAAGGCGGCATAAACACCCATCGGAATACCGATGAGCAGCGCCATGCTGGCCGCCATGAGGGCCAACTCCAGTGTTGCAGGAAAGCGATCTGCAATGAGTTGAGAGACCTTGGCACCTTGCCGCAAACTGATCCCAAATTCACCTTGAGCCGCATTGATTAAAAAGTGCCAAAACTGCACCACAAAGGGCTTGTCCAGCCCTAAATCTTTGCGCAGGGCCGTAATTTGATCGCCCGTTGCATCTTGTCCCAACATGAACAGCACAGGATCGCCCACATACTGAAACAAGAGGAACGCGATGAACGCGACCGAGACCATGACCATGATGGCCTGAATAAGACGTTGAACAACAAAAGCAAACATTCGCTTCCCTGAAAATCAAGCTCTAACTAAGAAACAAACAGGCCCGTTTTGAAAGGCAAGGAATGCCCACTTTGAGACAGTTTTGACGGCATACTAATATTCTCAAATCAATGCGAAATCAATTCAATCGAATTGGGCCGTACCAAGCTTGCGAACGACTTCGAGTGTTGTCGCTGTCGGTCATTAAACCAATACCAATGAGCGCACCCGGCGCTTCACCAAAAGCCATTTCATAGTCTGCCCTGATATTGCGTTCATATGAAAGCCAATGATTCAATCGGTTAGGCCCCGACTCCACAACAATTTTGCGGATTCGATCAGTGCGCGGATTTTGGATGACTGAATTTACAGGTCTTTGGTTGCACCACACATACATCAATGTAGCATAGGGCATGGGCCGGCCGGAGAGCGCGTGTGACAGTTCACTCAACATGGCATTTTTGGAGGAAAACTGGCTTCGATCGCCATCAAAAGCCAGAACCAATCTAACTGGGGAATCGTCGTAATCTCGGTGCGCCATATCTGCACCTTCAATCAACTTCTGAATTTGCCAAGAAAAGTTCAAAGCATTCAGATGCTCAGGGTCAATGCGCAAATCATGACGCAACATACTCGCCGAGGATTGAGCGTTGGCCATCAATGCAGTTTGGCTGCTTATTAAAGCCAATGAATATTGTGTTGCAACTTTACCGGGAATTTTCACTGACTCCCATTTCATTAGCGCCTCTGGCTGCCAAACCCTTGACGTAATTGAGGCAAGGTCTTTAGGGCTTGGCGGCAAACTTACGCAAGCTTGTAGGGCCAAAACAGTTAGCCCGATTAACGTCGTCCGCAACAATCGATGAACTGAAATCAAGGGCCTCACTTTTGATTGAACTGGTTTTTGAATCAACGCCTGATCAACCCGGTTTAATTTGAGCTTTTTCAACAACGACTTTCCAGCGCGCCTGCTCCTTGGCAATGAAGGCCGCATATTCGGCTGGTGAACCACCACCAGGAATGGCACTTTCGGCTTCATACCTTGAAATAATTTCTGGTGCTTTCATGGTTTTGGCGCATTCTTGTTGCAGCTTATTGATGATGGCGGGAGGGGTGCCCGCCCTGACCGTGATGCCATACCACTGCACCGTTTCAAAATCTTTGTAACCCATTTCTGCCACGGTAGGCACATCAGGAAGCACTGGAATACGTTGAGTCGTACCCACAGCAATGCAACGCAGTGCACCGCTCTTGATGTGCGGCAAAAGCGCGGGTGTGCCTGCTGACATGAACTCAATGCGGCCTGCCAGTACATCGTTGAGGGCAGGGCCTGTACCTCGATAAGGAATGTGCGTGATAAACATGCCCGTAGCCACTTTCAAGGCTTCAACCGCCAAGTGGCCCGCACTGGCATTGCCAGCTGAGGCATAGTTAATTTGCCCCGGCTTGGATTTGACATAGGCCACAAAGGATTTGAAATCTTTCACGGGCACATCTTTGTGAACCACAAACAAACTGGGCACTCTAGACAGCAAGGTGACCGACGTAAAGTCTTTGTTCACGTCGTAGCCACTGTCTGGATAGATGAGGGGGTTCACCGCCATCAAGCCAATGTGGCTCATGACAAGGGTGTAGCCATCGGCGGGTGCACGAAGTGCTTCTTGCATGGCTGGCACACCGCCGCCGCCGCCTTTGTTGTCGATGACAAAGGGGACACCCAATTGTTTGGTGAGCTCTGCGCCAATGGAGCGCGCCACAATGCTGGAGGTGCCGCCCGGTGCAAAGGGCACCACCCACCGAACGGGTTTGTCGGGCCAGTTGCTGGTTTGACCCCATGATGGAAGTCCTGCAGCAGACAAGCCAGCTGCACCCATCCATTTGAGATGATCCCGTCGACTTTTATTTTCAAACTGCATCTCTGTTCCATTCAAATTTTCTAGAGTGAAATATGCCACAAATGAAGCCTTTTATTGCAGAAAAGGATTTGTGAGCCACCTGTCAGAACTTCCCAAGAAAAAACCCACCGTGTTGCCACAGTGGGTTTTTGAATTGTTTAACTCTCAACTGGCTTGCGCCAGCTTTGAATTAGAACGACTTGCGCAGACCAATGGAAGTCAATGTAGTTTCGTTGGCAGTAGCGGCACCGTTGTTGTACTTCTCAGAACCAATATACGCGGCAGCTGTTTTGCTGAAGTTGTAGTCAGCACGCAAACCAGTGATTTTGGATTCAGCTGCGCCAACTTTCTGATTGCGCATAACAGCCATCAGGCCAATTGCGCCAATGTTCTGATTGATAGCAATGCTGTTACCCTTGCTACCGACGGCAACAGCACTGGCAGCCAAACGGTCACCGTTGTTTGTGCCAACGTGCAATGTGGTGTCGCCCATGGTGTAGGAAGCACTGAAGATATTGGCAGAAGTTTTGGATGCACCTGCACCAGAACCGTAGGCATACCAGCCAGTACCGTTAGTCTGAGCACCTTGCGCTACATTGGCGTAAGCCAAAGTCAAAGGACCATTGGCGTAACGCAAACCAATTTCAGTGCCTTGACGGCCGTTGGGGATTTGCTGAGCGGTAGTGCCTGCAGAAGGTTGATCGTTACCAGGTGCGTACAACACTTGGAATTGGATACCACCCATGACTGGGCTGTCATAACGAACTGAGCGGTTGTAGCGTGTTTGCACAAATGAGTTGGTCATGGTGCCAGCCCTGCCACCACCGGTGTAGCCAGTACCAATGCCAGTGCCACCACCGGGCGACGAAACCTGCCATGCGTTCAGACCGATGGAGTTGGGTGAACCCAAGCGGATGTTACCGAAACCGCCTGACAAACCAACGAACAACTCGTCACGGCTAAGACCTGTTGTGGTGTTGGCCGTTGGCGCAGTTGCGCTGTTGAGTGTGTTAACAAGGGCGTCATTAGACAAACTGCGTGGGTCAAAGTTGTACTGAGCAGTGGCTTTCAAGCCGCCGCCGAGGTCTTCAACAGCGATGAAGCGAATCACGCTGGTAGAAGATGTGCCAGCTGTTGTTGTAATTGTGGAGCCTTTGGAGGCAGCTTGTGTGCCGCCGACATTCACAGAAGCAAAGTCCAAGTTACCGGACAGGGTGACGGAAGATTGAGCGAAAGAAGCGGTAGCGGCCAAAGCAGCCAATGCAATCAGGGTTTTTTTCATTTGAGAAGTTCTCCAAGGTTTAACAAGGGCCCCAATTAAGTCGACTGCAATAACGCATGTTACTTAATTCTGGGCTAACCTCCGTTGTGGAAGTTGTTGTCATTGCACCAGAGGTCAGACCAGTCTGCAAAGAAAATGACAAGAAAGCAGGGTTTATTGTTGCTTGAGTACAACAAGAGGGCTAAACTTCTTGGCATGAATGCCGATGCTTTGATCCTTGCCGCTGACAGCGCCTTGCGGACCCTGTTTGCAACACCCAGGGCTTCTAGGGCCACGCCCAAGCCCCCCAACCTGCTGCAACATGAAGCAAATGGGCAGATGCTTGCGCCCTTAGAACCGCCGGCACTCACCCAAGCAGAGATGTCTCTCTCTGCTGCCCTCATGCGCGTCAACCATGTGGGCGAGGTATGCGCCCAAGCCCTTTACACCGGACAATCGATGGCCTGCAAAGACCCCGCACTGCGCACCAAACTCGATGCAGCTTGCCGCGAAGAAACAGATCATTTGGCCTGGACCCAAGAGCGACTTGAACAGTTGAACAGCCGCCCCTCCTTGCTCAACCCCCTGTGGTATGCCGGCGCCTTCGCCATTGGCTATGGCGCGGGCAAATTGGGTGGCGACAAACTCAGTTTAGGTTTTGTGGTGGAAACTGAAAACCAAGTGGAAGCGCACCTTGCAGAGCACATGTCTCAGTTGCCCGCCAATGACTTGGCTTCCAAAGCCATCGTGGCGCAAATGAAGACCGACGAAGCAGCGCATGCGCGTATGGCCCAAAAAGCTGGTGCAGTGGCCTTGCCCGAGCCCGTGAAACGCCTGATGGGTGCGGCCGCCAAGGTGATGACTACCGTGGCGCAGCGCATTTAATCAAACTTCCATCAAGTCAAAGCTGGTGCTAATTTCAGCTGTCTTGGCCAGCATGATGCTGGCCGAGCAGTATTTGTCGTGGCTCATGGCCACGGCACGCTCGATGGCCGATGCCGGAATGCCTTTGCCTGACACCGTGAAGTGCATGTGAATCTTGGTAAACACTTTGGGGTCGGTGTCTGCCCTCTCAGATGTCAGTTTCACGGAGCAGCCTCGCACATCGTGGCGGCCGCGTTTCAAGATCAATACCACGTCGTATGCAGTGCATCCACCTGTGCCTGCCAACACGGTTTCCATGGGTCTGGGGGCTAAGTTTTGGCCGCCGTTCTCGGGCTTGGCGGCGTCAGGTGCACCGTCCATCATCAAAACGTGACCACTGCCGGTTTCGGCCACAAACCCCATGCCTGAGCGGGTGCCACTGGCGCCTGTCCAACTGACTGTGCATTCCATGTTTGGTTCTTCTTTCGCGACAAGTATTTACAATTTACAAGTGATGATCGTAAAGCTTTTGCAAAAGTGTTGCACTGCAGCATTTTTTATGTAGAATTTCGAATAGTCGTGCTATTTTCTGATGAATGAGCATGAACCCTTTGTCTCCTCCACCCTCTGAAAAGGTGGATTTGCCCCGAGTCGCAAGGCTCGGGGCATTTTTTTCGCTCGCTATCATTCGGGTATGACTGCAAAAAACCTCAAACCTGCCGATTACCTGAAAAAAATCCTAAACGCTCGCGTTTACGACGTCGCCACGGAATCGGCCATGGAAAGCGCCCAAAACCTAAGCCAACGCCTGCACAACACGGTGTTGCTCAAGCGTGAAGACCAGCAACCCGTGCACAGTTTCAAGTTGCGCGGGGCTTACAACAAAATGGCGCACCTCACACCGGCGCAACTTAAAAAAGGCGTCATTTGCGCTTCAGCAGGCAACCACGCGCAAGGTGTTGCATTGGGCGCAAACAAACTTGGTTGCCGCGCCGTGATCGTCATGCCCATCACCACCCCGCAAGTGAAGGTAGATGCCGTCAAAGCTTTGGGCGGTGAAGTGGTGTTGATGGGCGACAGTTATTCAGACGCTTTCAAACACGCCACCGTACTTGAGAAAAAAATGGGCATGACCTTTGTGCATCCCTTTGACGACCCCGATGTGATTGCCGGCCAAGGCACCATTGCCATGGAAATGTTGCGCCAGCATCAAGGCCGATTAGATGCCGTGTTTGTGGCCATTGGCGGCGGCGGCTTGATTTCGGGTGTGGCCAACTACATCAAGGCCGTGCGCCCAGAAATTAAAGTGATTGGCGTGCAGATGAATGACTCCGACGCCATGATTCAATCAGTCTCTGCCAAGAAGCGCGTCACGCTCAATGATGTGGGTTTGTTTTCTGATGGCACCGCCGTGAAATTGGTGGGCGAAGAGTCTTTTCGCATCACCCGCAATTTGGTGGATGACTACATGACAGTTGACACCGACTCGGTGTGCGCTGCCATCAAAGATGTGTTTGTCGACACACGTTCTATTGTTGAACCTGCTGGTGCATTGGCAGTTGCCGCCATTAAGCAATACGTGGCCAAACACAAAACCAAAGGCGAAACTTATGCGGCCATTTTGTGCGGCGCCAACATGAATTTTGATCGCTTGCGTTTTGTGGCTGAACGCGCAGAAGTGGGTGAAGAGCGTGAGGCCATTTTTGCCGTCACCATTCCGGAAGAGCGCGGCAGTTTCAAACGTTTTTGCGAGCTCATTGGCAACTTGCCAGGTGGCCCTCGCAATGTGACTGAATTTAACTATCGCATCAGCGATGCGGCCAAAGCGCATGTGTTTGTGGGCCTCACCACGCAAGGCACTGGCGAGAGCACCCGAATTTCAAACAATTTCAAAAAACATGGCTTTGAAAACATTGATTTGACGCACGACGATTTGGCCAAGGAGCACATACGCCACATGGTGGGTGGCCACTCTAGCTTGGCGCAAAACGAACGCCTCATGCGATTTGTTTTTCCTGAACGTCCTGGTGCGTTAATGAAATTTTTGAATTTGATGCGCCCAAATTGGAACATCAGCCTGTTTCACTATCGCAATCAAGGTGCCGATTACGGCCGCATTTTGGTCGGCCTTCAAGTGCCTGAAAAAGACGACAAAGCTTTTGAAAAGTTCTTGAACACTTTGGGCTATCCCCACGTCGAAGAAACCCACAACCCGGTGTACCGGATGTTCTTGCAGCAATGAGTGCGCTCAGTTGCCCGTCTTGGGCAACTCTAAGGTGACGGTAGGCGCATCTTGCTGGCTTGGCGCCAACCGAGCCAGCCGGTGCCCCACAGAATGCAACACCCATCCGGGTGCAACGGTTTGACCTGGCAAATAAGCCTTGGGCGGCTGCCCATCCACGGCCAACAAGGCACTGCCTTTTCCGGAAGCGCCAGCCACCACGCCCAAGAGTGTCCACTGATGCAAGGCATTGCCTGCGTTGCTGTTGGCACTGCCCTCAGCATCTGCGGGTTTGGGGGCACCTAAGGCAGCAGCCACTGCGCTGCCGTCCACAGGGGGGTTGGTTTGGTTGGCGGCATTTGAACTGAGGGCGACGGGTGCCGTGGAAGTGGGCGCTGAAATGCTTTGAATTTGCAAAATCCAAGCCACCGCTGAATAAGCGGCCACGGCGCCCACGGCCAACGCGCAGAGCGCGGGCCAAAAGGATTTGGAAGGGCCATGGGAGACTTGCAACATGACGGGATTATGATGGAGAAGTGTTAGAAAAAGCAGAGAGTCTTTTGGCGATGAAATCAGAAAATCAAAATTTAGCATCTTTGGCCACACCCGCAGACAAAGTCTTTGATCAAACCAAGGCTGTTCGCAAGCAACGCGGCTTTACCCTGATTGAACTCATGGTGGTCTTGGCCATCATCGGCATCTTGGCCGCCTTGGTGGTGCCCAATGTTTTAGGTCGTGCAGACGATGCACGCATGATGGCCGCTCGCACCGACGTAGGCAACTTGGTTCGAGCCTTAAAGCTCTACAAGCTAGACAACCAACGCTTTCCCACCGCCGAACAAGGCTTGCAAGCTTTGGTCACAAAGCCCACTGTCGATCCCGTCCCTCCCAATTGGAAAAGTTATTTGGACAAATTGCCTGCCGATCCTTGGGGCCGACCTTATCAATATCTCAACCCTGGCCTCAAAGGCGAGATTGATGTGATGTCTTGGGGTGGCGATGGCCAATCGGGTGGCGAGGGTGTGAATGCCGACATCGGCAGCTGGCAATAAAGCCACATTGCACCCACACGCAAGAGACTTTTGCTCTTTGCCAACGAACACCCGCGCGCCGCATTTACCAACGCGTTCATCCTTGGGTTTCACGCTCATTGAATTGTTGGTCGTCATTGCTTTGATTGCCATTGCAACAGCAGCCCTTAGTTTCAGTTTGCGCGATTCAACGGCCACGGTGTTGGAGCGAGACGCCGAACGTTTGGCAGCGCTTTTTGAATCGGCACGTGCCAGATCCAGAGCCAGTGGCATGCCTGTCAATTGGCACCCTGCCAGCAGCCGTGAAGGCGCTGGTTTTGTGTTTGAAGGACTGCCTCCTCAAACACTTTCGGAGCAATGGCTTTCGCCTCAAATTCAAGTGGATGCCAACACGCGTGTGGTCTTAGGACCCGACCCCATCATCGGACCGCAAACGGTGCTGATGCGTGCCAACAATTTGCAGCTGTGGGTCAGCACAGATGGCATTCAGCCGTTTGCTGTAAAGCGAGTGGCGCCATGAATTTGAAAGTGAAGTCGGCCACAACTGCGCATGCAACTTCTGGGGGCTTCACACTCATTGAGGTGTTGGTGGCACTGGGCATTGTGGCCATTGCGCTTATGGCCGGCTTGCGCTCTACCGATGCGCTGAGTCGCAACGCATCTCGCCAATCGACCCAATGGTTGGCGCAAATTTGTGCTGAAAATGAATTCAGTCGCTTGCGTCTCTCAAGGCAAGTGCCTGCAGTGGGTCAAAGCAATGTGAATTGCCCTCAAGCCGGTCTCAATTTGCAAGTCAATTTGTCTGTGCAAGTTACGCCCAACCCCAACTTCAGACGCGTGGATGCGCAGGTGGTTTTGCTAGAGGGGCAAGACAGCACGCCCTTGTTGCAACTCTCTACCGTGATGGGGCGATATTGATGAAACAACGCCCTTTCAAACTCAAAGCTTCAGCTGGATTCACCCTCATTGAAGTGTTGGTGGCCAGCGCTATTTTGGCCTTGATGGCACTTATTTCTTGGCGCGGTTTAGATGGCATGTCCAAAGCCCAAGTGGCATTGCAAACACGCAGCGATGCACATCAAACTTTGCAAGTTGGTTTGGCGCAATGGCGCACCGACTTAGACAACATGATCTCGCTGCAAAACACCCCAGCCTTAGACTGGGATGGCCGTGTCTTGCGCATCACAAGACAACACTCACAAGACCCCAAAGCTGGCATGCAAGTGGTGGCATGGACTTGGGGCAACGGGCAATGGACACGCTGGCAATCGGCGCCCCTTAACAGGCGCGACGCTTGGTTGCAGGCATGGACAACAGCGCAAGTTTGGGGTGAATCAGCGGGCAACCCCCTGCCCAACAACGCCCACGAAGTGTTAATTCATGCATTGCGTGGGTGGCAAATTTATTACCACCGAGATGGCGCTTGGAGCAATCCCTTGTCCAGCACGGGCAACGTGGTTAACAACCAGCCTGAAGGCATTCGCTTGGTCATTGATTTGGCAGACAACTCGCAAGTCCAAGGCAAAGTTACTTTGGACTGGGTGCGACCCACATTCACGGTGGCCAAGCAATGACAAAGCGGCTCGTTCAATCGCAACAAGGCGCGGCACTGATCAGTGCCATGTTGGTGGTCACCTTGGTGGCCACCTTGGCCAGCGTGGCGCTATGGCAGCAATGGAAACATGTGGAAGTAGAAAGCGCAGAACGGCATCGCGTGCAGTCTTCTTGGCTGCTCAATGGTGCGCTAGATTGGTCTCGACTGATCTTGCGAGAAGACGCTTTAGCCGGTGCCTCTAGCAGTGTTGATCATTTGGCGGAACCTTGGGCCTTGCCCTTGCAAGAAGCCAAGCTGTCTACGTTTTTGGCGCAAGATCAGCAACAGCGAGAAGGCGACCCAGAGGTCTTTTTATCGGGCCAAGTGACCGACGCGCAAAGTCGCATCAACTTGACCAACTGGTTTGAGGCCAGCGATGCCAAAAGCAGTGGCCAATTGACCGAACCTGTGCAATGGGCTTTGACCCGTCTGTTCAATGTTCTGAGCTTGCCTCGTGCAGAACTTGATGTTTTAGCGCGTGAATGGTTGGCCGCCGCTCAAGCGGCTCGAGGGGCCAATGCCCTGAATGGTCAAACCAGTTTGGCCGGTGGTTCTGGACAAGCGGCCCTTCTGCCCCAGCATGTTTCTCAGTTGCAGTGGTTGGGCTTGAGCCAAAGCACCGTGCAGCGCCTCGCCCCCTTTGTCACCATCTTGCCCGAAGCCACGCCGGTCAACTTGAACACGGCCAGCGCCGAAGTGATTTACGCCATCGTGCCCGGCTTGGACTTGGCCGCGGCTCAGCAATTTGTGCAGCAGCGCAGCCGAAACCACGTCAGCGACCTCTCAGAAGCGGCCAAGGCCTTGGGGGGCAAAACGCTCAATCCTCGCTGGCACACTGTGGGATCTCGGTTTTTTGAAGTTTGGGGCCGTTTGCGCATGGAAGACCGAACGCAAGAGGAAACCGCCTTGATTTTGCGCGATGCCAGCAATGTGACATTTGTGTGGCGTCAAAAAATTGCGGGAATACTCCCGCCCCCAAGCCGTGAGTCGCTTCTACAATCAACTCAGCCATGAGCACTCACATTTTCACACTGCCGCTACATTCAGATAGCGGCGCCAATTACCCTCACACGGTCTTAACCACCGAGATGGCAGGCGCGCGTGACAAAGAAATTTGGGCCATCGTGCCTGCTGCGGCTTTGGCCTGGCACAAAGTAACTTTGCCCGCAGGGTTGCAACGCCAAGCCAGCCGATTGATGCCCGCGCTGCAAAGCTTGATGGAAGAGTCTTTGCTAGACGACGATGGCGTGCATTTGTCCCTTCAACCCGAATGGCAATCTGGCAGCTCGGTTTGGGTGGCTGCCTGCAACAAGTCGTGGCTGCAACAACATCTGTCAAAGCTGCAAGCCATGGGCCACATGGTGCATCGCATCGTGCCCGAATGGGCGCCTGCCACCTTGAACGCGCCGCAAAGTTTATCTGCCCAAAGGCTTGCTTGGATCAGTGGTACGCCAGAAGATGCTTGGTTGTGGGTCAACGATTTAGAAGACACGTGGCGTTTGCCATTGCAAGCCGGCGTGAAGTTTTGGAGTGAGCGACTGAGTGCCAAAGGGCCAGATGAAAGTCTTGGCAACGACAAGCACCTGCCTTGGGTGATTCAAACCGAACCAGCTGTGGCCGATCTTGCACAAAAAGCATTGCGCCAACTTCAATCCAACACGCAAGGCAAAATTGCAGAAAGCATGGCGCAATGGCAAGTGGTCGTTGTGCCCGCTGTCAAACGATACGCGCAAGCGGCCGAAAGCAACTGGGATTTGGCACAGTTTGAATTTGCAGCCCATGGCAGTGCACGCTGGCTGCAACGCGCCAAGCGCGTTTGGCAAGAATTTGCAAAGAGCACGGCATGGCGACCCGTCAGGTGGAGTTTGGCGCTTCTCATTGCAGCCCAATGGCTTGGCACTAATGTTGCAGCTTGGCAATTGAATGCGCAAGTCAAAGCACAGCGCAATTTGCAAAGCAACATCCTCACGCAAACTTTCTCCAATGTGCCGGTGGTCGATGCGCCACTTCAAATGGCCAAAGAATTGGAGCGCTTGCAACGCAATGCCGGCTCGATCACCCACCGCGATTTGGAATTTGTCTTAGGGGCTGTTGGCCGCTCACTGCCCGCAGGTCAAGCCATCTCAAACATTGATTTTCAAGTTCAAGGCCAAGGCGAAACCAGATTGCAAGGCCTGCACTTGTCTAGCGCCGAAGCACAAACGTTTGTACAAGCACTTCGCACTGAAGGCTTGGACGCTCAGTTGAATGGTGCGCAATGGCGTCTTGTGAGCAAGAAGGCGGGCTTATGAACTTTAAGTTTTTAAAGGCTCTCCAAGAGTTACCCGACAATGATCGCCAACGCCTCAAAGTCTTGGCCCTTGTTTTGGGTTTGGTGCTCATTTGGACTTGGAACATCGCACCGGCACTCAAAACTCTGCGCGAAGCGCCCTTGCAACTCTCACAACTTGAATTGCAAACGCAAAGCATGAAGGCCATGCAATCTGAGGCGCAGACTCTGCAAAAGTCGCCTCGCTTAAGCGCCACCGATGCAAATACCGCATTGCGTCAAGCTGCTTTGGAAGTGATGGGCAACGGTGCTCGCCTGAGTATCGAAGGCAACCGAGCCACCCTCACCTTGAGTGGTGTCACAGCAGATTCTTTGGCTCAGTTTTTAGCGTTGGTCCGAACCAAATCGCAAGCGTTGCCCATTGAAGCGCACGTCCAAAAATTCACAAACTCGGGCGCTGCCGCAGGCAAAACTGCAGCCGGCCAAGAACTTTGGCGCGGTGCTTTAATTTTGAGTTTGCCGGGCGGTTAAGCATGTTGACAAAGCCCTTCTCACTCAAGGTTCGCTCTGGTTTGGCCAGAAATGAATCGGCTCCTTTGCAGTCAAGTCGAAATGCTTGGGCTTGGGCGGCAGTGGGGACAGTGGCAGGTGCATTTTTAGCGCTCGTCATTCATTTGCCTGCGCAGTGGATGGGTCAGGCTTTGTCCAACGCCACTTTGGGGCAGGTTCAATTGCAAGAGGCCCGTGGCTCTGTCTGGAATGGTTCTGGCAGATTGGTTTTAACAGGCGGAGAAGGCAGTCGAGATGCTTTGGCCTTACCGGGCCGGGTTACGTGGCAGATCGGGCTCGCATTCAATCAAAATATGCTGTCGGGCCTTGGTTTTAATTTGAATTTGCATGCTGCTTGTTGCATGGCACAGGCGGCCCAGTTGTCGTTCACACCCACCCCCCATCTACAAACTTGGCAACTTCATGTAAGCAACCATCGGTCGCAATGGCCTGCACATTTACTGAGCGGATTGGGTGCACCTTGGAACACCATGCAACCCGAAGGCACTTTGATTTTGGAAACCAAACAACTGCTGTTGAATGTGGATCAAGGCAAAGCTTGGCTGCAAGGTGGCCTGACGCTCACCGCTGACAACATGTCTTCCAAGCTCAGTACGCTCAGGCCCATGGGCTCTTATCAAGTGAACTTAGACGGCAGTACCACACCTCATGCCATGCCCTCCTTAACTTTGACCACACAATCTGGCAGTTTGTTGCTCAGTGGTCAAGGCCAATGGCAAGGGTCGCGCTTTCAATTTCGCGGCGAAGCCACTGCAGTGCCTGAACACGCAGCTGCTTTGTCAAGTTTACTGAACATCATTGGACGTCGCCAAGGGGCGCGCAGCTTGCTTTCACTGGGTTGAACATCATGACCTCACGTACACATTCCTTCCACAAACTTTCGCAGTTCAAGCAGATGCCTCGTTTGCTGATCAGCCTCAGTCTGAGTTTGCCTTTGATATTTTTGGCAGGTCAGGGTTGGGCGCAAGCCCCTAAAGCCAACAACAAGGGCAGTGCCAACGGTGCGCCTTCTAAATCATCGCAAGAACCTGTCACGCTCAATTTCAACAATGCCGAGATTGATGCCGTTGCCAAAACTTTGGCCACTTTGTCGGGTCACAACGTGGTGGTCGATCCCCGTGTCAAGGGCACCATCACCCTCACCAGCAATGTGCCTGTGTCACCTGCCCAAGCGCTTCGATTGTTTGCCGCGCAGTTGCGCACGCAAAGTTTTGCGTTGGTAGAGTCGGCAGGTTTGTATTTGGTGGTACCTGAAGCCGATGCCAAGCTGCAAAGTGGTGGCGTTTCTGCAGGCACTGTGCCGGCTTCCAATGGCCAAATTGTCACGCAGATTTTTCAGCTGAATCACGAGAATGCCAACAACTTGGTACCCATCCTGCGGCCACTTATTAGTCCTAACAACACGGTCAATGTGAACCCAGGCACCAATGCCTTGGTGATTACTGACTACGCCGACAACCTGCAGCGCTTGGCTCGCATCATTTCAGCACTGGATGTGGCCAATGCCACGGGCGTAGAAGTGATTGCCCTCAAGCATGCCTTGGCCACTGATCTGGTGCCCATGCTGCAACGTTTACTTGACTCGGGCGCCGCCAGCGGTGCTGCGCCTGCGGCAGGACAAGCCGATGGCTCATTTAAAACCACGGTCTTGGCTGAAGCGCGAAGCAATTCACTGATTGTGCGTGCGGCCAATGCACCTCGCATGGCCTTGGCTCGATCGTTGATTGCACAACTCGATCAACCTTCTGACACTGGCCCCAATGCAGCCAGCGGCAACATTCATGTGGTGTATTTGAAAAACGCGGATGCCACCAAACTTGCCGCCACCTTGCGCGCAGCGCTGTCTGCGCAAGGCACCTCTGCGGTTGGCGCTTCGGCTGCATCTAGCGGGGCCATGCCCAGCAGCACCATGGCCAACAACGCAAGCAGTTCAGGTGGCGCGGGTGGCGCCAATGCCAGCTTCAGCGCTGGCGGTCAACCTTCTACCGGTGGTCAAATTCAAGCCGACCCCTCGACCAACTCGCTCATCATCACAGCGTCCCAGCCACAATACCGCCAACTTCGTGCAGTCATCGACAAGCTTGACGCACGCCGCGCGCAAGTGTTTGTGGAAAGCTTGATTGCCGAAGTGAGCGCAGAAAAAGCCGCTGAATTTGGCGTGCAATGGCAAGGCCCTTTGGGCGGCAAAGGCGACACCAACATTGGGCTCTTAGGTACCAACTTTAAAGTGGGTGGCGCCAACCTCATTTCTCTGGCAGCGCAAGGCGCCAGTGGCACCATGGCGCCCTCATCTGGCTTGAACCTTGGCGTGGCCCACAACACCAATGGCAACTATGTGCTGGGCTTTTTAGCGCGGTTCTTGCAAACCACCGGCGATGGCAACGTACTCTCTACACCAAACCTTTTAACCTTGGACAATGAAGAGGCCAAAATTGTGATTGGCCAAAACGTGCCTTTTGTCACGGGCCAATACACCAGCAACAACACCAATGCCGGTTCGGTCAATCCGTTTCAAACCATTGAAAGAAAAGATGTGGGACTCACATTGCGTGTGAAACCTCAGATCAGTGAAAACGGTACCGTTAAATTGCAAATTTACCAAGAGGTCAGTCGACTCGACCCAGCGTCTATCAATTCAGCCACCGGCTTAATTACCAACAAACGCTCCATTGAATCGAGCGTGTTGGTGGAAGACGGCGCCATTGTGGTATTGGGTGGCCTGCTCCAAGACGACTACGGCAACAGCCAAGAACGTGTGCCTGGTTTAGGCGACGTGCCCTTGTTTGGCAATTTGTTTCGCGCGGAATCAAGAAGCCGCAAAAAAACCAATCTGATGGTGTTCTTAAGACCCGTGGTGGTTCGTGATGGCGCTGCCACTGAAGGGCTTTCAATGGGGCGCTACGATCAAATGCGCAACTCACAATTAGAAGTTCAACCTGCTGTTGGCACAGGTTTGCCTGTCTTGGGTTCACCCGTTTTGCCAGAAGCCACTCGCAAACCTTAACTCCGTTCATGGCCCATCGCTACCCTCTCCCCTACGCCTTTGCACGCAGCCACCAACTGCTGTTGGAGGACGACGGTGCGCGACTCACACTCTGGCTCAGCCCAGAAAGCGCGCCCAATGCCATTTCTGAGACCATGCGCAAATGGGGTCATGAAAGTTTGTCTTTGGACATTGCCAGAGAAGACTCAGGACTTTTGAAGCAGCGCATTAGCAAAGCGTATACCGCGCAGTATGGCCCCGGTGAATCGAGTGCCGCCGCTGTCGTCAGCGAAGTAGAGTCGGCTGCTGACTTGTCACGCATGATGCAAGAACTGCCCGCCGTCGAAGACCTGCTCGAAACCAGTGACGATGCGCCCATCATTCGCATGTTGAATGCACTGCTCACACAAGCCGCGCGCGATGGCGCCAGCGACATTCACATTGAGCCCTATGAGCGCCACTCCAGTGTGCGCTTTCGTGTGGATGGCAATTTGCGCGAAGTGGTGCAACCCAACCGCGCATTGCATGCCGCTCTGATTTCTCGCTTGAAAATCATGGCCGAATTGGACATTGCAGAAAAACGTTTGCCGCAAGACGGCCGTATCAGTTTGCGTTTAGGTTCACGGGCGGTGGACGTTCGTGTGTCCACATTGCCAAGCGCTCATGGCGAACGTGCTGTGCTGCGTTTGCTCGACAAATCTGAAACTCGCTTGAGTCTTGAGTCTGTTGGCATGCAAGGCACCACCTTGCAACGCTTTCAACAACTGGTGACGCAGCCGCATGGCTTGATTTTGGTCACAGGGCCCACTGGCTCTGGCAAAACCACCACACTTTATGCAGCGCTGCAAAGTTTGGATGCGGCGGGCAGCAACATCATGACAGTGGAAGATCCCATTGAATATGAGCTGGCAGGGGTTGGACAAACACAAGTGAATGCGAAGATTGATTTAACGTTTGCCAAAGCCTTGCGCGCCATTTTGCGGCAAGACCCGGATGTCATCATGATTGGTGAAATTCGCGATTTTGAAACAGCACAAATTGCCATTCAAGCGTCCATGACAGGCCACTTGGTACTGGCCACGTTGCACACCAATGATGCTGCCAGTGCCGTGACGCGACTCACTGACATGGGCATTGAGCCCTTCTTGCTCAGCTCTTCCTTGTTGGGTGTTTTAGCGCAGCGCTTGGTCCGAAAAGTTTGTACGCATTGTCAAGGCAAAGGCTGTGCGCACTGTGCTCAAACCGGCTATGCCGGCCGCACCGGCATTTTTGAACTGCTGATCACAGACGACGCGCTTCGCGCGCAAATTCATGCCAAACAATCTGAAGCCAGCCTGCGAGATGCGGCCGTGGCGGGTGGCATGGTACTGATGCGTGAAGATGGCGAGAGGCTGGTCAAACTGGGCATCACACGCGCAGAAGAATTGCTGCGCGTGACGCGCGATTAGCCATTAAATTGGTCTAAATAGATGCCCGCCTATTCCTTTGAAGCTCTGCAAAACGATGGCGCCTTGCGTAAAGGTGTGATTGAAGCTGACAGCGCCAAAGCCGCGCGCAGTCAGTTGCGTGCGCAATCTTTGGTGCCTTTGGCGGTGCAAGCCTTGGCCAACAACCCAGCCGAGAAGAAAAGTATTTGGCAATACCAAATTGGCTCGCGCAAATGTTTCTCCGCCAATGCCCTGGCCGTTTGGACACGACAGTTGGCCAGCTTGGTGGGCAGTGGGTTGCCCTTGGAGCGGGCCTTGGCCGCGCTAGGAGACGAAGCCGAATCAGAAAAGCAAGCGCACTTAGTGGCCAACTTGCGCGCAGAAGTCAATGCCGGCTTGGGTTTGGCCAAAGCCATGTCACAGTTTCCAGAAGAGTTTTCCAATTTGTACACTGCAGTCATCAGCGCTGGCGAACAGGGGGGCAATTTGGGTGAGGTGCTTGGGCAGTTGGCCGACGATTTGCAAGATCAACAAACCCTCAAAGCGAAACTCTTAAGTGCTTCTCTGTATCCGGCCATCGTCAGTGCCATTGCTTTGCTGATTGTTATTTTCTTGCTGAGCACGGTGGTACCGCAAGTGGCGCAAGTATTCTCTGGCAGTCAAAAAAAATTACCCGCCCTCACCGTTGCCATGTTGGCCTTGAGTGATTTTGTGCGCCATCACGGAGGGACGCTTGTACTTTTGCTGGTGTTGGCTTGGTTGGGCTTTCAACAAGCCATGAAGCAATCCCGTTTGCGCATTCGCTTTGACGCCGCATTTTTACGCTTGCCTATATTGGGCCGACTGGCCACGGGATACAACACGGCACGATTTGCCAGCACGCTGGCCATGCTCACATCTGCAGGCGTGCCTATTTTGAAGGCCATGCAGTCGGCGGCAGACACACTGTCCAATCAAGCCATGCGCGAAGATGTCTTGGATGCCTTGATTTTGGTTCGTGAAGGCGCCCCACTGGCCATGGCCATGGGACAAAAGAAACGCTTCCCCAGTTTATTGTCGATGTTTGCGCGCTTAGGCGAACAAACAGGTCAGCTGCCCATCATGTTGCAGCGCGCTGCGCAACAATTGTCTGCCGATGTGCAGCGACGTGCCTTGGCACTGGCCACCATTTTAGAGCCCTTGCTCATTGTGGCCATGGGCGGTGTGGTCATGCTCATTGTGTTGGCAGTGCTCATGCCCATCATGGAACTCAATCAATGGGTTCGTTAACAAGGAGCATCACATGGCAGTCAGCCTAGACGGTCAACTGGTGGTTGCGATTTCGTCGCGCGCCTTGTTTGACTTTGAAGAAGAAAACAAAGTCTTTGAACAAAGCGACGACCGCGCCTACATGAAGCTTCAACTTGAACGCTTAGAAGAGCCCGCCAAACGCGGTGTGGCTTTTTCTTTGGTTAAAAAATTGTTGGCATTTAACGATGCAAAAACACAGCGTGTAGAAGTGGTCATCTTGTCGCGCAACGATCCCGTATCGGGTATGCGCGTGTTTCGATCTGCGCAGCACTATGGTTTGTCCATCCAGCGCGGCAGTTTCACACGAGGTCAGTCGCCTTGGCGCTATTTGAAACCTCTCAATGCCAATCTGTTTTTATCAACTCATTTATCCGATGTCCGTGCGGCTTTAGACGCAGGTGTGCCGGCTGCTCAGGTTTATCCCCACTCAGCGCATGCCTCTGAAGCACATCCTCACGAAGTGCGCATTGCATTTGACGGTGATGCAGTGCTTTTCTCGGACGAAGCAGAAAAGGTTTTCCAATCAGAAGGCCTTTCGGCCTTTCAGGCGCATGAACGTGCCAAGGCGGCGCAACCCTTGTTGGCGGGGCCATTCAAACCATTACTGGCTGCACTGCAACGACTCCAACAAGAAGGCACACCGGCTATTCGCATTCGCACAGCCTTGGTTACTGCGCGCAGTGCACCTGCACACGAACGTGCCATCCGCACACTCATGGACTGGAACATTGAAGTGGACGAAGCCATGTTTTTGGGAGGCTTGCCCAAAGGAGAATTTTTGAAAGAATTTGAGCCCGACTTTTTCTTTGACGATCAAACCGGGCACATTGAATCGGCAGCGCAGCATGTGCCGTCAGGGCATGTGGCCAGTGGTATTAGCAATCCACCGAAATAATTCGGTACTCAGAAAGACTGTCATTAAGTTTCTGACGAGTTGGTAGGCGCAGGCTCTTCTTGTCGCCGGCCTTCTCTGCGTGTAATCCAAACGGTGGAAACCAAAATGACGGCGGCCCCCAGCCAAGTCCACTGACTGGGCACATCGCCAAACACCAGCCAGCCCATGATGGAAGCCCAAACCAAATCAAGAAATCGCAAGGACTGGGTGGCAGAAATATCAGCCACACTGAAAGCACGAGTGAAACTGTAATGACCGATCGTGCCTAGCAGGCCTGCCAGCATAAAACCAGCCCACTGCCACAAGGTGGGTGCTTGCCAATTCATCAACGCCAAGGGCAAACTGAACAAAGTCACCGTGATGGATTGCCACATCACAATGACGCTTGATTTTTCAGTCCGCGTGAGGTGCTTGGTCATGAGGAAGGACGCTGCAAACACAGGTGAGGAAGCCAACATGACCCAGTTATACCAACCTCCCGTACCCGACAAATTAGGCACCACCACCACCATGACGCCCGCAAAGCCAATGGCCGCCGCAATCCAGCGGTCTTTGCGCATGGGCTCACCCAAAAACCATGCGGCACCTATCATGATGAAAATGGGCGCCGTAAAGCCTATGGCCGTCATATCGGCCAAAGGAATTTGAGGCAAGGCAATGAACCAGAGCATGAGGCCGACGGTGTGCACGCCACCGCGCCAGAATTGGCCTTTCACGTCGTTAGGCACATACGCCGAAATCCCTTGAAACCACAATAAGGGCAGCATGATCAAGAGGCCGCAAAAGTAGCGAAGAAACTGAGCTTCAAACGGATCCATCTGCATGGAAAACGAGCGGGCAATGGTGTTGAGCAAAGAGAATGTGAGACCACCCAACGCCATCCACAGCATGCCACGAACCGTTGCTGGTAAACGTTCAAAACGTCGGGTGTTTTGTAGGCGCGTGAGGGTCAGCAAGCGCTGAAGTGAAATGGGTAAAAATCTTTGCACCTTAGGACTATAAATGACCCGCAAGGCATCAAGAGTCTCATGCGTTACCTCCGCTCATGCGCATTCAGAGCGCACAAAAAAACGGGCCCCACAGGCCCGCTTCGACAATAAGCCATGGGGCTTAACTGTTTTGCAAAGCCGCAATGCGCTCTTCAATGGGGGGGTGCGTTGAAAACAACTGACCAATGCCACCGGCAATGCCCATGGCTGCCACACTCTTTGGCAAGTCAGCTGTGTGCAAGCCACCCAAACGGGCTAGCGCGTTCATCATGGGCTGTTTGCGGCCCATCAACTCGGCTGCACCAGCGTCTGCGCGGAACTCGCGATGGCGACTGAACCAGGCCACCACAATGGCTGCCGCAAAGCCCAACACAATGTCGAGCACGATGGTGGTAATCCAGTACCCCATGCCTGGGCCCGTATTTTCTTCATCGTTCTTGCGCAAGAAACTGTCTACGGCATAACCGACCACACGCGACAGAAACACCACGAAGGTGTTCATCACACCTTGTATGAGGGTCATGGTCACCATGTCGCCATTGGCAATGTGAGCCACTTCATGCGCAAGCACGGCTTCAATTTCTTCGTGCGTCATGTTCTGAAGCAAGCCAGTAGAAACAGCCACCAAGGCCGAGTTCTTGAAAGCACCCGTGGCAAATGCATTGGGATCACCTTCAAAAATACCCACTTCAGGCATGCCAATGGCCGACTTATCAGCAAATTGACGAACGGTATCAAGCAGCCATTTTTCATCGGAGTTGCTAGGCTGCTCAATGACCCGCACACCCGAACTCCACTTGGCCACAGGTTTGCTAATGAGCAAAGAAATAAAGGCGCCACCAAAGCCCATGATCAGGGCATAACCCAACAAGGCGGTTAAATCTAAACCATTGGAAGTTAGGAATCGGTTGACCCCCAACAAACTGGCCACAAAACCCAACACCAGCACCACAGCCAAGTTGGTCAAGACAAACAAAATGATACGTTTCATGAGGAAATTAAACTCATCGCCCAACGAAGGTCAGACATACATGTCGGATATTAGGGGTAGCGCCAGCAAAATCAAGTGAGCCAGTCTAATTCCTGAAATTGGAACGGTTTTTATGCAGGTCGAGAGGGGCGAAACACCTGTGTATCTTGGTAAAAATCGGCTTGCTGGTTGTCCGCCCACCATCCAGGAATACCCAAAATAGGCGTTGGCAAAAAAGGTTTTTGTGACAGTTTTTGGGGTTGCAGGTCTTGCGCCAACCACTCATCCCAATTTTTCAAAGGCACGTCTGATGGCACGCGCCACAAATGAACCGTGATGGCTTTGTAGGGGTTGACCAATTTTTCCAAGGCCGCATGACCAAAAATTTGCACCTGTGCGTTTTGCCATTCAGCCTTTAGCTCAACAAACGCTTGAGCCCAATGACGTTGCGTTAAGGCATGCCAAATGGTGTCGCTCACTTGAATGAGCGTGGCATTTTCATCAAACACCGTCACAGCATCTCTGACGGGGCCGCGCACTGCGCCCACGCCTTGTGTCTGAATGGCCGTGGCTTGCACAAGATTGATTTGTTTTTTGGCCAAGGGAAAATGGAACCAACACAAGGCATTGAAGAAATCATGCAACCCATCGCGGGTGGGCACGGCATGTTTGTCAAAAATAAACTGCTCGTAAGCTTGGCCATCTTGCAATTCAGATTGCGGCACAAACTGAACAGGGCAAACAGCTTTGGGGTTTAAATGACCTGCAAGGCTCTGAGTGCGGTTGATCTCCTCGATCAAATCGTTGCAGGCCTCATGCACCAATGCACCGTTGCTGATGCGCTGAGCTAGCCACTCACCTTTTTCACGCCATGGTTGAAGCCATGGTGCAGACCAGTCAATGGCACTCAGGCCACACGCCATGGCAATGCTTCGCCCGAGCGCAAGGGTTTTAAATCGGCTTCGCCAAATTGGAAACTTTCGGGTGGCGTCCAAGACTCACGTTTTAAAGTCAGGCGGCCTTTGTTGCGCGGCAAGCCATAAAAATCGGCACCGTTGAAACTGGCAAAGGCTTCGAGTTGCGCCAATTTACCCACACTGTCAAACGCTTCGGCATACATCTCCATGGCCGCGTGCGCGGTGTAGCAACCAGCGCAGCCCGTGGCGTGCTCTTTCAAGTGTGCAGGATGCGGTGCGCTGTCGGTGCCCAAGAAAAATTGTGCATTGCCTGAGGTGGCTGCATGGAGCAAAGCCACACGATGTGTTTCTCGTTTGAGAACTGGCAAGCAATAGTAATGCGGGCGAATACCACCCGTGAAAATGGCATTGCGGTTGTAAAGCAAATGATGCGCCGTGAGCGTAGCGGCCATGAAGCGATCTGCAGACATCACATAGTCTGCTGCATCTTTGGTAGTGATGTGCTCAAAGACAATTTTGAGTTCAGGAAAATCGCGGCGCAATGGAATCAGTTGCGTGTCAATGAAGGCCGCTTCGCGATCAAACAAATCTATGTCGCTGCTGGTTACTTCACCATGAACCAAAAGCAACATGCCCGCTTTTTGCATGGCTGCAAGCGTGGGGTAAATCTTTTCCAAATCCGTTACGCCTGCATCGCTGTTGGTGGTGGCGCCTGCAGGGTAAAGCTTGCACGCCACCACGCCTGCCGCCTTGGCTTTCACAATTTCTTCGGGTGGTAAATTGTCGGTGAGGTACAGCGTCATGAGGGGCTCAAAATCAACGCCCTTGGGGACTGCCGCCAAGATGCGTGATTTGTACTCAAGCGCCAACGCTGCGGTGGTCACCGGTGGCTTTAAGTTGGGCATGATGATGGCGCGGCCAAATTGGGCGGCCGTGTGCGGCACCACGGTTTGGAGCGCTGCACCATCGCGCACATGCAAGTGCCAATCATCGGGCCGTGTGATTGTCAGATTGTTGGTCATGGTCATCTTTCATTTCAGATTTGACGCTTTGCAAAGATTGCAGCAATTCAATCGCTTTGGCATGCAACACCTCGCCGGCCGGTGTGAGTGTGGTGGGGTATGAACTGCGATCGATCAAGTCAGCCCCGGCCCAAGCTTCAAGCGATTGAATGCGCCTGGAAAAGGCCGATTGGGTGACATGGCGCAATTGAGCAGACCGGCTGAAACTCCGCGTTTCAGCCAAGCTCACAAAGTCTTCAAGCCACTTGGTATCCATGCGCGCATTATCCCGCAGTTGCTTCCTCAGAGCTGGCCTCAGAATTTTGCTGCAAAGCC
>CANKBG010000026.1 GCA_947479935.1 Comamonadaceae bacterium | reverse complement strand
TTTGTGCTCGTGAGGCGTCTGCAAACTCCTTGCAGCCTTGTTGGCCCCGAGACACTTTTAATCAGCAAAACACCTGAGTGCGTTGCTGTTTTACTCCGAAGCTGCCGTAACAGCTTCGTTGGCTGTTTTACCAGCCGGTTTCTTGCGACCTGGCGCAATCATCATGATCATTTGGCGGCCTTCCAACTTTGGAAACTGCTCAACGACAATCAGATCACCCAAGTCATCTCGAATACGCTGCAACAGTGCCATGCCCAACTCTTGGTGGGTAATTTCGCGACCGCGGAATCGCAAGGTCACTTTGCACTTGTCACCATCGCCCAAAAATCGGCGGATGTTGCGCATCTTGATGTTGTAGTCACCGTCATCGGTACCAGGACGGAATTTAATTTCCTTGATCTCAATGACCGTCTGCTTGGCTTTGGCTTCGGCAGCACGTTTTTGTTCTTGGTATTTGAACTTGCCGTAGTCCATTAATCGGCAAACCGGAGGTGTTGCGGTGGCTGCAATTTCAACCAGATCAACATCTAACTCTCCCGCCATGCGCAAGGCATCTGCCAAAGAAACGATTCCGAGGGGTTCGTTCTCAGTTCCGGACAAACGGACTTCAGGGAAAGTGATTTCACGATTCAGGCGATGCTTACGCTCTTCGCGCTGACGGCGGTCACGAAATTCAGTGGTAGCGATGGTTCAAATCCTTTAAAAAATAACTGCACAAGGCAGCCCAAACCGACGAGCATGCGTCAAGCTAAAGCAATCGGAAAATATCTTCAAACTTTAGATTCAATGTCTGATTGGATGAGTTCAATGAACGCATCAACTGACATGACACCGAGGTCTTTGTTACCTCGGGCGCGTACCGCGACAGTACTTGCAGCCTTTTCTTTGTCGCCAGCGACAAGGATATAAGGCGGCTTTTGCAATGAATGCTCGCGTATTTTATACGTGATTTTCTCGTTTCGGAGGTCTAAATCGACCCTAAGGCCTTGATTTCCCGCTAGTTTTTGCATTTTTTGGGCAATTTCGCGACAGTAATCGGCCTGAGAATCGGTAATGTTGCACACAATCACCTGGACAGGCGCCAGCCAAACAGGCAAGGCGCCGGAGTGCTGTTCGATCAAAATTCCAATGAATCGCTCCATGCTGCCCACAATGGCACGGTGCAACATGACGGGTCGATGACGACCCCCGTCCTCCCCTACATATTCGGCATCAAGGCGCTCCGCCATAGAAAAGTCGACCTGAATGGTGCCGCACTGCCACTGACGGCCAATGGCGTCTTTCAGGGTGTACTCAATTTTGGGCCCATAAAAAGCACCATCGCCTGGAGAGATTTCAAATTCGCAGTTGGAAGCGCGCAAACTTTCCATCAGCGCATGTTCGGCCTTGTCCCAAATTTCATCCGAGCCAATGCGCTGAACGGGACGCGTGGCCACTTTGAAAATGATGTCGGTAAAGCCAAAGTCTTTGTAAACTTTTTGCAATAGCGTGGTGAAGTTGACGCTCTCAGGCAGGATTTGGTCTTCGGTACAAAAAATGTGGCCATCGTCTTGGGTGAAGCCGCGCACGCGCATGATGCCGTGCAAGCCACCTGTGGGCTCGTTGCGATGACACTGACCAAACTCACCGTAGCGCAGCGGCAAATCACGATAGCTCTTCATGCCCTGCTTGAAGATCAAAATGTGGCCGGGGCAGTTCATGGGCTTCAAAGCGTAATCACGCTTCTCTGACTCAGTGGTGAACATGTTGTCGCGGTACTTGTCCCAGTGGCCTGTTTTTTCCCACAAAGATTTGTCAATGATCTGCGGCCCCTTCACTTCTTGGTAGCCGTTGTCTTGGTAAACAGCGCGCATGTACTGCTCCACCTTTTGCCAAACAGTCCAACCCTTGGGATGCCAGAAAACCAAGCCTGGTGCGTGTTCATCAATGTGAAACAAATCGAGTTCACGACCTAACTTGCGGTGATCGCGCTTTTCAGCCTCTTCCAATTGGGTGAGGTGGTTTTGCAAATCTTCTTTGCTGGTCCAAGCCGTGCCGTAAATGCGTTGCAGCATTTCGTTTTTGCTGTCGCCGCGCCAATAAGCGCCAGCCAGTTTCATGAGTTTGAAGTGCTTGAGCTTGCCTGTACTGGGCACGTGAGGGCCGCGGCATAAATCTTCAAACGCACCTTCTTTGTACAAACTCACATCTTCGTTGGAAGGAATGCTGCCAATGATTTCTGCTTTGTAGTGCTCGCCCAGGCCTTTGAAATACGCCACAGCCTCATCACGAGGCAACACACGGCGAAGCACCGGCTCGTCTTTGTTGGCCAATTCGGTCATGCGCTTTTCAATGGCAGCCAAATCTTCTAACGTGAAAGGACGGCTGTAGGAAAAATCATAGTAAAAACCGTTTTCAATGACAGGGCCAATGGTGACCTGTGCATCAGGGTACAAATCTTTCACGGCATAAGCCAGCAAGTGAGCCGTGGAGTGACGCACCACTTCAAGTCCATCGGCATCCTTGGCGGTGATGATGGCGAGTTGGGCATTGTGGGCAATGCTGAAACTCGTGTCCACCACTTTGCCATCAACTTTGCCAGCCAAGGCCGCTTTGGCCAAGCCAGCGCCAATGGAGGCGGCAACCTCGGCCACGGTGACGGGACCGGGAAATTCACGCAATGAACCGTCTGGAAGTGTGATCTGAACCATGTTCGATTTGAAAAAAAGAGGGCGCCATCAAGGCGCCAGAAATGAAAAACGCGGCATTGGCCGCGTTTTCAAACGCTCAGGCCAGATTTTACGCTGTGCCTGAGGTGTTTTTGCAATCAGTGGAACTGTTCTTCTTCAGTCGAACCAGTTAAAGCCGTCACGCTAGAGCGGCCGCCTTGGATCACGGTGGTCAACTCGTCGAAGTAACCGGTACCCACTTCTTGCTGGTGCGATACGAAGGAGTAGCCGCGATCGCGTGCTGCAAATTCGGGCTCTTGCACCTTTTCAACGTAGGCCGACATGCCGCGTTGAACATAAGCTTGCGCCAAGTCAAACATGTTGTACCACATAGAGTGAATGCCAGCCAATGTGATGAACTGGTACTTGTAACCCATGGCGCCGAGTTCTTTTTGAAATCTAGCGATGGTGGCATCGTCCAAGTTTTTCTTCCAGTTGAAAGAAGGCGAGCAGTTGTAGGCCAACAATTTGCCAGGGTGCTTCTTGTGAACAGCTTCTGCAAACTTGCGTGCAAATTCCAAATCGGGTGTACCCGTTTCACACCACACCAGGTCGGCGTAATCCGCATAAGCAACTGCGCGGCTAATGGCTTGCGCCATGCCCTTCTTGGTTTTGTAGAAACCTTCTGCCGTGCGCTCGCCCGTCAGGAATGGCTTGTCGTTTTCATCGTAGTCGCTGGTGAGCAAGTCGGCAGCTTCTGCATCTGTTCGCGCAATGACCAAAGTAGGAACGCCACAAACGTCAGCCGCCATGCGGGCTGCAATCAATTTCTGGCAAGCCTCGATGGTGGGCACCAACACTTTGCCACCCATGTGACCGCACTTCTTCACAGAAGCCAATTGATCTTCAAAGTGAACGCCACCAGCACCTGCCGCAATCATGGCCTTCATCAATTCGAAAGCATTCAAAACACCACCGAAACCCGCTTCAGCATCGGCCACAATGGGTGCAAAATAATCTGTGTAATCTTTGTCGCCTGGGTTGGTGCCTTTAGACCATTGAATTTCATCAGCGCGACGAAAGCTGTTGTTGATGCGCTCAACCACCTTGGGCACGGAGTCCACGGGATACAAAGATTGATCGGGGTACATGGACGCATAAGAGTTGTTGTCTGCAGCAACCTGCCAGCCCGACAAATAAATGGCCTTGATACCCGCCTTCACTTGTTGCATGGCTTGCCCACCCGTGAGTGCACCCAAGCAATTCACGTAGGGTTCGTTGTGGACCAAGTCCCACAACTTCTCAGCACCGCGGCGCGCCAAGGTGTGCTCAATAGGGAAAGAGCCGCGCAAACGCACGACATCAGCGGCTGAATAACCGCGTTTGATGCCCTTCCAGCGGGGGTTGGTGGCCCAATCTTTTTCCAACGCAGCGATTTGTTGTTCACGGCTCAGTTGTTCAACGAGATCTTGTGGCATGACGATTTCCTTAGGTGTGGTTGATGTAGTGGCCAATTCGTTCAGTGAACTCTTTGGCACTGGTTAAAATTCTATGTCTTGTATAAGACTTATAAAAAATCTTATGTCTTATATAAGATAAATATTTTTATATTTAAAAACAACAAGTTATAAGATAAATTTCTCATTACAAAAATTCATCTCTCATATTGAGAAATTTTTGTGCAATGCAACATGACAATATTTCATATTAAGAAATTAAATTTCTGAATTTCAAGTCACCCAAGCCAATGATTCACCACAACAAGAACACACCTGTGTCAAATCGGAATCTTTCTCGAGAGGGATATCTACAACAACAAGGGTAAAAAAACTTCATTTCCCCTTGGAAACAGCACTTTTCTCCTTTAGCATCCCCACAGCCGGATAAATACGTTTCCGGCTGTGAACCAACTTCCGACAAAAGGAATTTAAAAATGGCAACTGCAAAAAAGTCCCCGGCAAAAAAAGCTGCTCCTGCAAAGAAGGCAGCACCCGCCAAAAAACCCGCAGCTAAAAAAGCTGCTCCCGCGAAAAAAGCTGCTCCAGCTAAAAAGCCAGTAGCCAAAAAAGCTGCTCCAGCTAAAAAGCCAGCGGCTAAAAAAGCGCCTGCTAAGAAGCGCACGCCAAATGCTGCTTTCATGAAGGCCTTGACACCTAGCGCCGCTTTGGCCGCTGTGGTGGGTGCAGCCCCGCTGCCACGTACGGAAGTCGTGAGCAAGCTGTGGGTCTACATCAAGAAGCACAACCTGCAAGACAAAGTCAACAAGCGCAACATCAACGCTGATGACAAACTCAAAGCAGTTTTCGGCAAAGCTCAAGTCAGCATGTTTGAGATGGCCGGCCTGATCGGCAAGCACTTGAAGTAATTCAGTGTTTTTCGAATAAAAAAAGCCGGGTCACCCCGGCTTTTTTTTCACCCTGCTTGGTCTTCGATTTTTATTTTGACTTCAACGCATTTTGAGTAATGGCTGACAAGGTGCCTCGTGTGGTGATGACTTCGGGGTCCAACATGATTTCAATCAACGTGCCCTGCTCTCGTTTCAACGCAGCCATCAAGGCCGGCTCAAACTCCTCTGTCTTCGTGATACGCAGTCCTTCATAGCCATACGCCTTGGCTAAGTTTGCAAAGTTCGGGTTACTCAAATTTGACCCCATGTTGTGAGTCGGAAAATCGCGCTCCTGATGCATTCGAATGGTGCCGTACATGCCATTGTTCAAAAGCACCACAATCGATTTGGCGCCATGCTGCGTTGCGGTGGCCAGCTCCTGACCATTCATCAAAAAGTCGCCATCACCGGCGATGGTAAACACCACACGCCCCGTCAAAATGGCAGCAGCAATGCCTGCGGGTACGCCATAACCCATGGCCCCCACGGTGGGCGCCAGCTGTGTTTTGAAACCTTTGCACAGACCGTGGTGCTTGTAATAACGGTGCACCCAGCTGGCAAAGTTGCCCGCACCGTTGGTGAGCACGGCATCTGCGGGCAAATGACGCTGCAAGGCCGCCACCACTTCAGGCATGTTGACCAAGCCCTTCTCTGTGTCTGCAGGCAATCCAGCCAGCGCTTGAGGCTGGGTATTGGCAATGTAATCGGTATGGGCTTGTGCGGCCCAATCAGACCAAGGCACGGTGGGCGGCGCTGTTAAAACTTCAAGGCTGCGCGCCGCTGCATTCATGGTGGCACAAATGGCCAAATCGGCGTGGTAGACGCGGTTGAGCTCCTCGGCGCTG
Source organism: Comamonadaceae bacterium (assembly GCA_947479935.1). GTDB lineage: Bacteria > Pseudomonadota > Gammaproteobacteria > Burkholderiales > Burkholderiaceae_C > Limnohabitans_A. Next base: position 30,308 of record CANKBG010000026.1, on the reverse strand, counting down.
GCATGGATGTGCACCAACTTTTGGAGGGGCTTTGGCACTTGCAGCAAGGTGTAGCCACTGGTGGTCATCTCACCTAAGCGTGGGCCGATGGCCAAAATCAAATCGCTGTCTTTGATGCGTTGAGCCAACTTGGGATTGATACCAATCCCGACATCGCCCGCATACAGCGGGTGAAAGTTGTCAAAGGTGTCTTGAAAGCGGAAAGCATTGCCCACGGGCAATTGCCAATTTTCAGCAAACCTTTGCAGCGCTTGGGCCGCTTGCGGCGTCCAACCGCCGCCGCCTGCAATCACAAAAGGCTTTTTGGCATTCAGAAGCATCTCGCGCAATTGGCGCAAGCTGCCAGGATCGCTCCAAGCCGCTACAGTTTCGAGCTTAGGCAAGGGCTGAGCGGTCACCTCGTGGGTCAGCATGTCTTCTGGCAACACCAGCACCACAGGGCCGGGTCGGCCATTCATGGCAGTGGCAAAGGCCCGTGCCACATATTCTGGAATGCGCTTGACATCGTCAATTCGTTCGACGCGTTTGGCCATGCCCTTGGTGCTGGGACCGAAGAAGGCGCAGAAGTCGACTTCTTGGAAAGCTTCACGGTCTCGGGTGTCGGAGGCCACATCGCCCACAAACAAAACCATGGGGGTAGAGTCTTGAAACGCCGTGTGAACGCCGATGGAAGCGTTGGTAGCGCCTGGCCCTCGGGTGACAAAACAAACGCCTGGACGGCCTGTTAAACGCCCCTGCGCATCGGCCATGTAAGCCGCACCGCCCTCTTGTCGGCAAATGACAAACTTGATTTGATCTTGGTACTTGTGAAACCCGTCTAGAACGGCCAAGTAGCTTTCGCCTGGCACGCCGAAGGCGTGGGTCACGCCTTGTGCCACCAAGCACTCCACCAAAAGGTGCCCTCCCATTTGGGAAGTTGTGCCTGAGTCTTTAGGTTTGACGATTTGATCGCTCATACGGCCTCGCTTAGTGAAGGCCGCATGATACTTTCAAAGTGGTCAGAAGAGGCGTTTCAGCCGCTTTCTTTCATTCATCTTTAACTCACAACCCTGTCAAATTTAAACACCCCAGGATCATTCATAGGGTCCACATCCACGGGAATGGTGGACTTAGGAAGAAACTTGCCTTCGAGTAACAATTTAGACAGCGGATTTTCAATCCTTTGTTGGACGGCTCGTTTCAATGGGCGCGCCCCAAAGACAGGATCGAAGCCGACCTTGGCCAGCTCGGCCAGCGCCGCCGTTGAGACCTCGAGATTCAAATCCATCTTGGCCAAACGAGCTTGCAAAATTTGCAATTGAATTCTGGCAATCGACTCGATGTGTTTGGCATCCAAACTGTGGAACACCACCGTTTCGTCAATGCGGTTTAAAAACTCTGGTCGGAAATGATTCTTAAGTTCGCCCCACACCGCTTCTTTGACGTCTTCATTGGGCGCGCCCACCATGGCTTGAATCAGGTGCGAGCCAATGTTGGAGGTCATCACAATGACCGTGTTTTTAAAATCAACCGTGCGGCCTTGGCCGTCGGTCAGGCGACCATCGTCAAGCACTTGCAACAGCACATTGAACACATCGGGATGGGCTTTTTCAACTTCGTCCAGCAGTAAAACCGAATAGGGTTTACGGCGCACCGCTTCGGTTAAGTAGCCGCCCTCCTCGTAGCCGACATAGCCGGGCGGTGCACCGATGAGCCTGGCCACAGAATGCTTTTCCATGAACTCACTCATGTCCATCCGAATGAGGTGGTCTTCACTGTCGAACAAGAAACCTGCCAAGGCTTTGCACAGCTCTGTTTTACCCACACCCGTGGGGCCCAGGAATAAAAATGAGCCTGTGGGCCTTTGGGGGTCAGACAAACCTGAACGTGAACGGCGAATGGCGTGCGAAACCGCCGCAATGGCCTCGTCTTGCCCCACCACACGCTCGTGCAGTTTGACTTCCATTTGAAGCAATTTTTCGCGTTCGCCCTGCATCATTTTGGACACAGGAATGCCAGTGGCACGGCTGACCACTTCGGCAATTTCTTCGGCACCGACTTGCGTGCGCAACAAGCGGGGCGCTGCGCCTGCTGCAGGGTTGAGTTCGTTGGCCTGCGTTTCTTTCAAAAGCTTTTCAAGCTCAGGCAACTTGCCGTATTGCAACTCAGCCACTTTATTGAAGTCGCCCTTGCGGGTGAGTTCTTCAATTTGTTGACGCAGCTGGTCAATTTTTTCACGCACATTTTGACTGCCTTGCGCCTGCGCTTTTTCAGTCTTCCAAATTTCTTCCAAATCGGCCGCTTCTTTTTTCAAGGTGACGATTTCTTCTTCAATCAATCCTAAGCGTTTTTGTGAAGCTTCATCGATTTCTTTCTTCACCGCTTCACGCTCAATTTGGAGTTGAATTAAACGACGGTCAAGCTTGTCAATGACCTCTGGCTTGGAGTCAATTTCAATCTTAATTTTGGAAGCTGCCTCGTCAATCAAATCGATGGCTTTGTCGGGCAAGAAGCGGTCTGTGATGTAGCGGTGGCTGAGTTCGGCAGCCGCCACAATGGCTGGATCGGTAATGTCCACGCCATGGTGAATTTCATATTTTTCTTGCAGTCCTCGAAGAATGGCAATGGTGGCTTCCACACTGGGTTCGCCCACCAAAATCTTTTGAAAACGCCGTTCTAACGCAGCATCTTTTTCGATGTATTTACGGTACTCATCCAACGTGGTGGCACCCACACAATGCAGTTCGCCGCGAGCCAAAGCAGGTTTGAGCATGTTGCCCGCATCCATGGCGCCTTCAGCCTTGCCAGCGCCCACCATGGTGTGCAGTTCATCAATGAAGACAATGGTTTGTCCTTCATCTTGCGACAACTCTTTCAACACTGATTTGAGACGCTCTTCAAACTCTCCGCGAAACTTTGCGCCGGCCAACAAAGAGGCCATGTCCAAGGACAACACCCGCTTGCCTTTAAGGGAGTCCGGTACCTCACCCGCCACAATGCGCTGCGCCAAGCCTTCCACTATGGCCGTTTTACCCACGCCAGGTTCACCAATCAGCACAGGATTGTTTTTGGTACGGCGCTGCAAAACCTGAATGGCCCTGCGAATTTCATCGTCGCGGCCAATGACGGGGTCCAGTTTGCCCATGCGCGCGCGCTCGGTTAAATCAAGGCAATATTTTTTGAGAGATTCGCGTTGTCCCTCTGCATCGGCATTGTTCACGTTTTGTCCTCCCCGCACGGCGTCAACCGCAATTTCTAAACTTGAACGGCTGAGTCCCGCTTCCTTGGCAGTTCGGGCCAGTTCTGTTTTGCTGTCTGCCAGCGCCAAAAGGTAGAGTTCGCTGGCAACAAAACCGTCACCTCGTTTAATTGACTCTTTTTCTGCCGCTTGAAGCAGTTTGACCAAGTCAGGGCCAATTTGCACCTGATCTTGTCCCGTCACCTGCGGCAATCTGTCGACCGCTGATTGGGCCGTTTGAGTCAGTGCATTGACGTTGACGCCCGCCCTTTGCAGCAAGGCCTTGGGGCCATCTTGCTGCTGCAACATGGCCAACAACACGTGCGCTGGGTCAATGTAAGCGTTGTCTTTGCCCAAAGCCAAGCTTTGCGCATCGCTCAGCGCTTCTTGAAATTTAGTGGTTAGTTTGTCAATTCGCATTTAAAACTCCTATTCCCACCTATTTTGGGCCGATCGCCCTATTTTTCAAGTGCGAAGCTTGTTTGGACGCATCTGGGGCCCTCTGCCCCTAAAATAGATCAATGAACATACATCAGATGTCGGTCCAGTATGACGAACGTCAAGATCGCTTGGCCCTCAGAGTCAGCAATCAAGACAGTCAAGAATTTAGATTGTGGCTCACGCGCGCCATGACCTTGCGTCTACTGCCCCATCTTCAAGCTTCCGTGGTTCAACTGGAAGCGCGTGATCCTCAGGTGATGGCCACCGACACCACTGCTCAGCAAATGCTGGCTGAATTGAAGCGCGAAAACTTTCTCTCGCAAGCTGATTTTTCAACCCCCTTTGTTTCAGACAACCTCAACTTGCCTTTGGGTGAAACTCCCATGCTGGTCACCGACGTGCAACTCAACTTGCACAACAGCGGTAGTTTGAATTTGTTGTTCCAAGACAAAAGCGGCGACAACGCCAGTGGTGCATCGTGCGAGTTCAATTTGCAAGCCGCTTTGTTGCACGGCTTGTTGCACCTCATTGAACAAGCTTTGAAAAAAGCACAGTGGCAGCAACCCGATTTTTCGCAACGCCCCGACACGACCGAATCCTCGCCATCAGAGCGCCCTTCTTACAGGCACTGAAGGCTGGCTTTAAGCGTTAGGGGCTTGAATGCCCCATCGCGCCAATGCATCGTCGTCACTCACTCTCGCATCAACCCACTTGGCACCTGTGGGCGTTTCTTCTTTTTTCCAAAAAGGCGCCTGCGTTTTCAGATAGTCCATCAGGAATTCGCAAGCCTTGAAACTTTCACCTCGGTGCGCTGAAGCAACAGCAACCAGCACAATTTGATCTGATGGTTTCAAAACACCCACTCGGTGGATAACGCGTGCTTGGTAAAAGTCAAAGCGTTGATGAGCGGCGTCAATCATGGCTTCAATGGATGACTCCGTCATGCCAGGATAGTGCTCCAATTCCATGGACACCACTTCATCAGATGCTAGTCCTGACAGCATTCGGGTATCGCGAACAGTGCCCACAAAACTGCACAGTGCGCCCACCCTCAGGTCGCCTTCCCGAAGACTGTCTAACACTTCGGCCACATTGAAATTTTCGGTTTGAACGACGACACGCGCTGTCACAACTCAACCTCCCGTGACGGGTGGAAAGAAAGCCAACTCAGCGTTGACTGGCACTTCTGCATCTTCGTCCACCATGACCTGGTTCAAAGCCAATCGGACAGATTTGTCACGTGCTAGACAGTCATACTTGCCACCTCGCGCCAGCAACTCGCTTCTAACTTGGCCAACCGTTTGAGACGCGGTGCTGATTTCCTCTTGCGCGTGGCCAATGGCTTCGCGCAATGAAGCAAAGTAACGAACGCGCAGTTTCATTGCAGCCACTCGGAGAAGGGATAAAAACGAACCCAATCTCCCTTTTTGATAGGCTGTCCGCCTGGGTTGTCCACCACACCGTCACCCCAAACGACAGATGTTAAAACACCAGAGCTTTGATTGGGAAATAGATCCAAGCCGCCCTCTGCATTGCGCTTGGCACGTAAAAATTCGCGGCGTTTGTCGGGCTTGAGAAAATCAAAATTGGCTTGCAAGGTATAGGGTTCAGAATGAACGGTTTGAACGCCTTGCAAAGCCATTAGAAACGGCCTGACCAACAGTTGGAACGTGACAAAACTCGAGACAGGGTTGCCAGGCAATCCCATGAAGTAGGCTTTGTGATTGGAATTGCCCGCTTGCGCATTGACAAAACCAAAGGCAAAAGGTTTGCCAGGCTTCATAGCAATTTGCCACAAGTTCAAACGCCCCAATCTTTCAACAGCGGGTTTCACATGGTCTTCTTCGCCCACTGATACGCCACCGCTGGTCAAAATTAAGTCGTGTGCCGCAGCAGCCTCTTGCAAAACTTGCAGCGTGGCATTCAATTGATCGGGCACGATGCCTAAATCGGTCACCTCGCAGCCGGCACGAACCAACAAGGCACGCAAGAAGAATCGATTCGAGTTGTAAATGGCACCCGGGCGCATTTGCGCGGGCGCCACATCGCCCGGCATCACCAATTCATCGCCAGTGGAAAACAAGGCAACACGAGGCTTGCGCTTCACTGTCACTTTGGCAGCGCCAATGCTGGCCGCTAAACCCAGCGCAGCAGGATCCAATTTTGTGCCTGCAGACAGCACCACAGCACCCAGGCGCACATCTTCACCGCTGCGGCGAATCCACTGGCCCAGCTTGGGCACCATGTTGACAGCAACCTCAGGCACCCCGTTGTTTGCATTCTCATGACTCGAAGGGCTTGGTTGCAGTTGGGTCTCTTCCTGCATCACCACCGCATTGGCACCCGGCGGAATGGGGGCACCCGTGAAGATGCGCGCCGCTTCGCCGGCCTTCAAAGCATGGCCGTACTGACCCGCTGGAATTCGCTGCGTAACCTTCAAGGTAGCACCAACACTGACAACATCTTCCACACGCAGTGCATATCCATCCATGGAAGAATTGTCTTGTGGCGGCACTTGCAATTCAGAGACCAAATCTTGGGCCAATACCCGACCATCGGCTTCCAAGGTTTGAACCCAATCGGTTTGCGCAATGACTTCGATATCTTTCAAGACAAAGCTAAGCGCCTCGTCCAGAGACATGAGGGGCGCACGTTGAACCACTTTGTCAGATGTCATGCGGTTCAATTGCAGTGTTGTGCAATGTAAGTTTTAATGGCAACGGCCGACATGGGCAACACCTTCACTTTTTTGGGCAAGGCCTCAATGCCTTCAAATTTGGCAGGGCGATCGGGTTCACGGCCCAGAGCCTCCACCAAGGTGGCTGCAAATTTAATGGGCAGCGCAGTTTCCAACACCAACATGGGCACGCCTGGTTTGGCCAGTGGCACGGCCACCTTCAGGCCATCGGCTGTGTGCGTGTCAATCATGATTTGATTGTTGGCAAACACTTCTTGAATGGTTTGAAGGCGATCAGCATGGGTGCTCTTACCGCTTAAGAAACCATATTTGGTTTTGGCAGTTGAAAACAAAGGCTCTTGGCCTAAATCGAATTGGCCCTTTTGGTTCAGTTGATCGAAGAATAGATTTTTAGTGCGTGCCGCATCACGGTTGAGTAAATCGAACACAAAGCGTTCAAAGTTGCTGGCTTTCGAAATGTCCATAGAGGGGCTGGATGTTTCATGCGTATCGGCCGTGCCGCGCACCCGGTAAACCCCCGTTCTGAAAAACTCATCAAGCACATCGTTTTCGTTGGTGGCCACAATGAGTTGTTCAATGGGCAAGCCCATCATGCGGGCCACATGACCGGCACACACATTGCCAAAATTGCCGCTCGGCACACTGAAACTGACTTTTTGAGTGTCGTTTTGCGTGGCTTGAAAATAACCCGCAAAGTAATAAACCACTTGGGCCAGTAAGCGCGCCCAGTTGATGGAATTGACGGTGCCAATTTTGTACTTGCGTTTAAATTCCAAATCATTGCTCACAGCTTTCACAATGTCTTGGCAATCATCAAACACACCTTCAATGGCGATGTTGTGAATATTTTCATCCAGCAAGCTGAACATTTGCGCTTGTTGAAACGGGCTCATGCGGCCCAGGGGGCTGGTCATGAAAACACGCACACCCTTTTTGCCACGCATGGCGTATTCTGCGGCACTGCCGGTATCGCCCGATGTGGCGCCCAAGATGTTGAGCTCAGCATTTCGACGCGCCAATTCGTACTCAAACAAATTGCCCAGCAACTGCATGGCCATGTCTTTGAAAGCCAAGGTGGGGCCATTGGACAAGGCTTCCAAGCTAACTTGCGCACCCGCAACCGCCTTGGTTTTGAGCGGTTTTAACGGCACAATTTCAGGCGTTCCAAAGCTGGCTTCGGTGTATGATTTTTCGCAAAGTGCCCGCAAATCAGAAGCTGGAATGTCATCAACGTACAAAGACAACACTTCAAAGGCCAAGGCCGCATAACCTTGCGTCTTCCACACTTGGCGCAAGTGAGCCAATTGGACAGACGATATTTGAGGATAAGTTTCAGGCAAGTACAAACCACCGTCGGGCGCCAAGCCTTCCAGCAAAATTTCGCAAAACCGTTTGCGGTCAGCGTGGCCACGTGTTGACAAATAGCGCATCAGTTCAGCTCTTCTTTGCGAATCTTGGTAATGGGCGCCATCACTGTGGGCAATAGCTGCATCTTCGCCAACACCTCATTCATTTTGCCCTCGCGCGTATCGTGCGTCAGAATGATCACATCGGTTTGGTTCTCACCCGCTTTGCTCACCTGATCGGCCTCGCGCTGCAGCACAGCATCAATGCTGATATTGGCTTCTGCCAACAAACCCGTGAGCTTGGCCAGCACGCCGGCCTCATCGGCCACACGCAAGCGCAAGTAATAACTGGTCACCACATCCGTCATGGGCAAAATTTTCAAATTGCTCATGGCATCGGGCTGAAATGCCAGGTGAGGCACACGATTCAAGGGGTCGGCGGTGTGAAGTCGTGTGATGTCGACCAAGTCGGCAATGACTGCGCTGGCTGTGGGTTCTGAGCCTGCACCTTTGCCGTAATACAGGGTTGTGCCTACGGCATCGCCCTGCACCATCACGGCGTTCATAGCGCCTTCCACGTTGGCAATTAAACATTGCGTAGGAACCAAGCTGGGGTGCACACGAAGCTCCACACCATTGGCAACTCGCTTGGTAATGCCCAACAATTTAATCCTATAACCCAGTTGCTCTGCATACTTAATGTCGGCTGCGCCAAGCTTGGTGATACCTTCGACATAGGCCTTGTCAAACTGAACTGGAATACCAAAAGCCAGCGCACTCATGAGCGTGGCTTTGTGGGCGGCATCCACGCCTTCAATGTCAAAGGTGGGATCGGCTTCGGCATAGCCCAAACGTTGGGCTTCTTTTAAAACCACATCAAAGTCCAAGCCCTTGTCGCGCATTTCAGACAAGATGAAATTGGTGGTGCCGTTGATGATGCCCGCCACCCATTGAATGCTGTTGGCCGTCAGGCCTTCTCGCAGTGCTTTGATGATGGGAATGCCACCCGCCACCGCCGCCTCAAATGCCACCATCACGCCTTTGGCATGGGCGGCTGCAAAAATTTCAGTGCCATGAACGGCCAGCAAAGCCTTGTTGGCCGTCACCACATGCTTGCCCGCCGCTATGGCTTCAAGCACCAGCGCTTTGGCAATGCCGTAGCCTCCAATGAGTTCCACCACAATGTCGATATCGGGGTTGGCAATGACTTGGCGCGCATCGCTGACCACCTTCACATAAGGGCCCGACATGGCCTGTGCTTTGTCCACATCGAGATCGGCCACCATGGTGATTTCAATGCCTCGGCCCGCACGGCGTTTGATTTCTTCTTGATTGCGCTGCAACACATTGAAAGTGCCACTGCCTACAGTGCCCATGCCTAACAGGCCAACTTGAATCGGTTTCATTATTTACTCACCTATGCCGCTGTACCAAAACGCTGACGCGCTTTGTCTAAAAACTTGGCCATGCGTTCTATGGCTTCGCGCAAATCATCCAAATGGGGCAAGAACACGATTCGAAAATGATCGGGCGCAGTCCAGTTAAAACCTGTGCCTTGAACCAACATCACTTTTGTTTCTTGCAACATTTCAAGGAAAAATTGCTGGTCATCCTTAATGGGATAGATCTTGGGATCGAGTTTGGGAAACATGTAAAGCGCCGCTCTAGGCTTCACGCATGTCACCCCTGGAATGGCGTTGATGAGTTCGTACGCCAAGTCGCGTTGCTTTCGCAAACGGCCGCCTTCATTCACCAACTCATTGATACTTTGATGTCCACCCAGGGCAGTTTGAATGGCCCACTGCCCTGGCACGTTGGCGCAAAGACGCATGTTGGATAACATGTTTAAGCCTTCAATGTAATCTTGTGCTGGGCTCTTGTCGCCCGACACAATCATCCAGCCCGCTCGGTAGCCACATGACCTGTAGCTTTTTGACAATGAATTGAAGGTGAGCGTTAAGACATCTTGGCTTAAGCTGGCAATGGGCGTGTGCTTAACCCCATCGTACAAAACCTTGTCGTACACCTCGTCAGCAAAAATAACCAAGCCGTGTTCTCTTGCAATGTCAACAATGGCTTGCAGGGTTTCATCGGAATACAAAGCACCTGTGGGGTTGTTAGGGTTAATGACCACAATGCCCTTGGTCTTGGCCGTAATTTTGGCGCGAATGTCGTTCAAATCAGGCGTCCAAGCTTTGGACTCATCGCACAGATAATGAACAGGCGTGCCGCCAGACAAACTGGCCGCAGCGGTCCACAGTGGATAGTCGGGTGCGGGTAGCAGCAACTCGTCACCATTGTCGAGCAAGGCATTGGTGGCCATCACAATCAGTTCGCTGGCCCCGTTTCCCAAATAAATGTCATCCAAGGTGATGCCTTTTATGCCTTGTTTTTGGGTCTCATGCATCACCGCTTTGCGCGCACCAAAAATGCCCTTGCTGTCCGAATAACCCGCCGAATTGGGCAGGTTGCGAATCATGTCTTGCTGGATTTCCTCAGGCGCATCAAAACCAAACACCGCCAAGTTGCCGATGTTCAATTTGATGATTTTGTGGCCTTCTTCTTCCATTTGTCGGGCACGGTCCATGATGGGACCGCGAATGTCATAACAAACGTTGGCAAGCTTGGCTGATTTATGAATCGTTTTCAAAATCCCTCCGAGGGGTGTTGACGCTGGGGAAAACCTATAATTTGACCACAGAACCGGTCCCTTTTTAGAAACGCCTCCGAATGAAACTCCATCCAGACCCCAGCAACGCCTTCTCTATCCAAAGCTATTCGGATGAAGGCGTTGTGGTGAACGGGAAACTCCAAACGGGGGCCTTGATATTGTGTGCCGTCATGGGCCCCCAACCTTGGGCCGCCCACTCGTTTGCAGACCTGACCCAAGAGAATTTTGATGAACTTCTTCCCCTGAACCCCGAATTGGTCATTTTTGGCAGCGGGCATCGCATTCAATTTCCTGCCCCCAAACTGCTTCAAGGCCTGATTCAACGGGGCATTGGGGTGGACACCATGGACAACGGGGCGGCCTGCCGAACCTTCAATGTGCTGGCCGGCGAAGGACGTCACGTGGTGATGGCCCTGCTGGCAACCCCCCTCCCTTGAAAGTGGTGTTTTAGGGCTAAGTTCGAAACCCCATTGGTTTCAGGATAAAATAGCTGATTGCCGTCCGGTGATGTTGCCCCAAGCACCAGATCGGTTATGCGGTTCATTTTTGTCACGTGAGATTAGTTCTATGGCGATCGTTGTTAACAAACCCCTCCCTGAATTTGAAGCAAACGCAACGGGCGGACTGAAGGTTTCAAACACGTCCCACAATGGCAAGATCATGATTTTGTACTTCTACCCGAAGGACAATACGCCTGGTTGCACCACAGAAGCCATGCAATTTCGCGACAAATTCAAAGACTTCGTCAAGGCTGGCGCCACCGTATTCGGCGTTTCACGCGACAACATGAAGTCACACGACGAATTCAAAACCAAGCTTGAACTGCCCTTCGAACTCATTGCCGATACAGAAGAAAAAATGTGTCACATGTTTGGCGTTGTTAAAAACAAGATCATGTACGGCAAAAAAGTCAAAGGCATTGAGCGCAGCACCTTCTTGATTGGCCCAGATGGCCTTGTCAAAGAAGAGTGGCGAGGCCTGAAAGTTCCCGGCCACGTGGAAGATGTTTTAAAAGCCGTGAAAGCGCTCAAAAAAGCCGCATAATACCTTCATGCCGCTGAAAAACAGCCCCATTCAATGCTCTCTCTTAAGTCAAGCCGCCTCGGCCTCAAGGCGGCTTTTTCTTTGTCCCAAACCAGTCAACATCTCAACTGAGGCCTCGATTTATGCCACTGCCCCCCGCCCCTACACAGCGCGCTTCATTGCTTTCAACAAAGGACATTGCCAAAGCTGAGAAATATGTATCGCCCTCGCCCTCTGTATCTATGAGGGAACCAGCGGCAAAAAAGACCCCGATTAAAAAGACCGCCACAGAAGTGCGGCAGCCCCAGCCTTTTCCAAGCCAACCCGCAAGTGAATCTGCCCAGGAAGTAGCGCCAATACGCATGACGCCACCCGAGCCCGCCAAAAAAGCTAAAGCGGCCAAGAAACACAACGGTCCCACTAAATTGTTTGTGTTGGACACCAACGTGCTGATGCACGACCCCATGTGCTTGTTCCAATTTGAAGAGCACGACATTTATCTGCCCATGATTGTTCTGGAAGAACTCGACAGTCATAAAAAAGGCATGACTGAAGTGGCCCGCAACGCGCGCCAAACCAGCCGCTCTTTGGATGCACTGGCTGCCACGCCAGGGTCTGACATGAAAGCGGGCTTGCCCATCAGCGGCACCGGCCACGTTGAAGCAAGTGGCAAGCTTTTCTTCCAAACGCAAATGATGGATGTCAGCCTGCCCATGAGCCTGCCTCAAGGCAAAGCCGACAACCAAATTTTGGGTGTGGTTCAAGCGCTGGGTAAATTGCAAGCGCCGCGTGAGGTGGTGCTGGTTTCCAAAGACATCAACATGCGTGTCAAAGCCCGCGCTTTGGGCTTGGCCGCAGAAGACTATCAAAACGACAAAGTTTTAGAAGACGGCGACTTGCTGTACTCAGGCGCATTGGCATTGCCCGCAGATTTCTGGAACAGACACGGCAAAGCCATCGAGAGCTGGCAACAAGGCAGCCACACTTTCTACCGTTTCAGTGGCCCCTTGGTGCCTAGCTTGCTGATCAATCAATTTGTGTATTTGGAAGCGCCCGGCGAGCCAAGCCTGTATGCACGGGTTACTGAAATCAGAGGCAAAACGGCTGTTTTAAAAACCCTCAAAGATTTTGGTCACGCCAAAAATGCCGTTTGGGGTGTCACCACTCGCAACCGTGAGCAAAACTTTGCCATGAACATGCTGACCGATCCCGATGTGGACTTTGTCACCTTGGCAGGCACAGCAGGTACCGGTAAAACCTTGATGGCGTTGGCCGCAGGACTGACACAAGTGTTGGACGACCGGCGCTATACAGAAATTATCATGACACGCGCCACTGTGAGCGTCGGTGAAGACATTGGTTTTCTGCCCGGCACAGAAGAAGAAAAAATGGGGCCATGGATGGGCGCCTTGGATGACAACTTGGAATTTCTAGCCAAAGGCGATGGCGGAAATGCAGGCGAATGGGGCCGCGCGGCCACCACCGAACTGATACGCAGTCGTATCAAAATCAAGAGCATGAACTTCATGCGTGGCCGCACTTTTTTAAACAAGTACGTGATCATTGATGAGGCACAAAACTTAACGCCCAAGCAAATGAAAACCTTGATCACGCGCGCAGGCCCGGGCACCAAAATTATTTGCATGGGCAATCTGGCGCAAATTGACACGCCCTACCTGACGGAAGGTTCTTCGGGGCTCACCTATGCGGTGGACCGCTTTAAAGGCTGGGCGCACGGCGGTCATATTACGCTTGCTCGCGGCGAACGCTCACGTCTGGCAGATTTTGCCAGCGAGGTGCTTTAAGCCCTCACCTCATTTATTTTGCATTGATTTAATAATCACCATCACCGCTTGAAGCCAAGCTTTCGAAGCGCGTGAGGGGTTTCAAGAAGGTGAGGCGAACAGAGCCTGTGGGGCCGTTACGCTGCTTGCCGATGATGATTTCTGCAATACCAGGGTCTTTAGAGTCTTTGTGGTAGTAGTCGTCACGGTAAATGAACATGATGATGTCGGCATCTTGCTCAATGGCGCCCGATTCACGCAGGTCACTCATCATGGGCCGCTTGTCGGTCCGCTGTTCCACACCCCGGTTAAGCTGCGATAACGCAATGACGGGGCACTGAAGTTCTTTGGCCAACATTTTGAGGCCTCGAGAAATTTCACCCAGTTCGGTGGCGCGATTTTCACCATCGGAGCCTGATGAACCACTCATCAGTTGCAAGTAATCCACCACAATCAAACCGAGCTTGCCACACCTACGCGCCAAGCGACGGGCATTGGCTCGCAGTTCACTGGTTGTGAGGCCGGGTGTTTCATCGATGTGCAACGAAACCGTTCTAAGCCGCTCAATGGCATCGGTTAAACGCGGCCATTCTTCATCGGTGAGCTTGCCCGAGCGCAAATGACCTTGATCAATACGGCCTATCGAACCCACCACACGCACGGCCAATTGTGCGGCACCCATCTCCATAGAGAACACAGCCACCGGCAAGCCTTCATTCAGCGCAACATGCTCAGCAATGTTGATGGCGAGCGCTGTTTTACCCATGGAAGGCCGTGCGGCCAAGACCACCAAATCACCCGCTTGCAAACCAGAGGTCATGCGGTCCAAATCGTAAAAGCCTGTAGGCACTCCCGTGATGTCGTTGGGGTTGTCGGCCATCTCCTGTACGCGGTCCATGAGATTCACCACCAAGGTCTCCATGGACTGGAAGCCTTGCTTCATGCGCGAGCCTTCTTCACCAATGTTGAAGATTTTTTGTTCGGCCTCGTCTAAGATTTTTTCAATGGGTCGACCTTGAGGGCTGAACGCATTGGTGGCAATTTCATCACTGGCCGTGACCAACTTGCGCAAAATAGAACGCTCTCGAACAATTTCGGCATAGCGGCGAATATTGCTAGCACTTGGCACATATTGCGCCAAGGAATTTAAATAGCCAAGGCCGCCCATGCCTTCAGATTTGCCTTGGTTTTGCAACTGCTCAAACACGGTGATCACATCGGCAGGCTTTGCACCATTGATCAGGCTAGAGATGGCACCAAAAATGAGCTTGTGTTCGTGTCGATAAAAATCGTTGTCGGTGAGCAGGTCGCCCATCCGATCCCACGCTGTGTTGTCTAGCAACAAACCACCCAAGACGCTCGACTCTGCCTCAATGGAATGAGGTGGCACGCGCAGTTGGGCTATTTGCTGGTCTTGGCTCACAGCACTGAAACCCAATTCGGATTCGGAGCGGGATTGAGGTGAAAAAAGTGCGGACATGAAGGTTCTATGGGTAATGCTAGATCTTAAGCATAGCGGGGCGGTGGGTCATGGGACAAGCCTGTGGATAAGTCGTTGGTAAGTACAGAAAGTCTTGTGAATAAACCAAAATACAGCCGAAAATGAAAAAGCCGCCTGTCTTTCGACGGGCGGCTTTCAGAAGCCCTCCAAAGAGGGCCTTGAAGATCAGGCTGTTTCGCCGTAGACAGAAACAGTGACTTGAACCACCACATCAGTGTGCAAAGCAACGGCCACAGAAGACTCGCTGACTGTTTTGATGGGACCGTTAGGCATGCGGATTTGGGCTTTGGCCAAACCGTATCCGAGTTTGTTCAACTCTTCTGCGATGTCGTGGTTGGTGACAGAACCAAACAAACGGCCGTCAACGCCGGCCTTTTGCGTGATCTTGACCAATGCGCCAGCGAGTTTTTCGCCTTGAGCTTGCGCTTCAGCCAATTTGGCGGCAGCGGCCTTTTCAAGTTCGACGCGGCGAGCTTCAAATTCAGCTTTGTTGGCTTCAGTGGCGCGACGTGCACGACCGCTGGGAATAAGGAAGTTGCGAGCGTAACCGTCTTTGACTTTAACGATTTCACCCAAATTGCCAAGGTTCACAACCTTATCGAGCAGAATAATTTGCATGGTTGTTCTCCTTAAACCTTGTGCTGGTCGCTGTAAGGCAACATGGCCAAGAAGCGCGAACGCTTGATGGCTGTGTTCAATTGGCGCTGGTAAATAGCGCGTGTGCCTGTCAAACGTGCGGGAATGATTTTGCCGTTTTCGGCAATGAAGTCGCGCAATGTGTCGACGTCTTTGTAATCAATCTCTTCCACGCCTGTGACTGTGAAGCGGCAGAAACGCTTGCGCTTGAACAGCAATGATTGGGTGTTGCGCTTAGGGCGTTTGTCTTTGTTAAATTTTTTGAAAGTGGCCATGGGGCCTCCTGAAAATTAAAGTGTCTTAAATTCTTGAATATGCAGAATTACATTTTTTCCGTTTTTGGGAGTGGCCAAAAAACCGCTGAATCTCCAAACACTACCGATGGGCTGGGTTTGAACTCGCTCTGCAACAGATCCGATGGCGACAGCTTTCACTGTGGCTTTGACCTGTCTGAGAGTGCCCGCTTCTTGAATACTAGAGGCATGCTCTAGAACCAAGTCAATGACTGGCAAGCCAGCCGGTGTGTATCGAATTGCTTTTTGCTCTGCGATACCAGCGGTTAATTCAACGTGGTTTTCTCCCGTCAACAAATGTACTTAGCCTGCAAATTCGGCTTGTTGGGCTTTGCGAGCTTCTTCGCGCTCGACTTGTTTCATCATGGAAGAGGGGCCGGCTTCGGCTTTCTTCTTCAGAACAGTCAAGTGACGCAAAACAGCATCGTTGAACTTGAAGGCGTGTTCGAGTTCGGCCATCACAGCCTGATCAGCTTCAATGTTCACGCACAAGTAATGGGCTTTGCCCAACTTGTTAATTTGGTAGGCCAACTGGCGGCGACCCCAGTCTTCCACACGGTGGATCTTGCCACCACCGGCAACGATCATGCCTTTGTAACGCTCCAGCATGGCTGGAACTTGTTCGCTCTGATCCGGGTGAATCAGCAAAATGATTTCGTAATGACGCATTGAAACTCCTTTTGGTTTTGAACCCGTTGGGTTCTGATAAAAAGCTACCCCCAGCGTCGGACGGGGTGCAGCAAGGTTAGCCGGCGATTATAGCCCAGGAATTAGAGCCCTGGATAGGGGTTGTCTGCCGGTAAGGGCGTGCTGAAGGCCGCTTCTGGGGGGTCAGGCCACAACAGGCTGCCCAACCAAATGGTCATGAATCCCACCGGCACGCCCAAAATACCGGCAGAAATGGGTTGAATGCCAAAAAACAAGCCTCCTGTCGGCTGCCAACCCAGCGCCGAGCGAACAGTGGGTGCATTCAGAACCATGTAAAGCAGAGTGACCCCCAGTCCGGTGATCATGCCAAACACAGCCCCTCTTCGGCTGGCCCCCTTCCAAAATATGCCCATGACCATGCCAGGGAAAAAGGCCGAGGCTGCCAAAGAAAACGAGGCAGATACGAGGGCCAAAATTTCACCCGGTTTCCATGCAGCCACCAAAGCAGCGCACATGGCCACAGCCAACAAAGCAAATTTTGACAAGATGACTCGCCCCTCCTCGGTTTCCACACCGTTCTTCCGACCCAGTCGCATGTCATGCACAAAAGCATTGCTGATGGTTAGCAAGAGGCCGTCCGCCGTAGAAAGCGCAGCCGCAAATCCGCCCGCAGCCACCAAGCCTGAAATGACGTAGGGCAAACCAGCCATCTCTGGGCTGGCCAACATGATCACGTCGGCGCCCAGCCTCAACTCACTGAACTGCAAGACACCATCCAAATTCACATCGATCACTTCAACCAAGGCACTGTCGACCCTAGACCATTGGGCCAGCCAATGGGGGAGTTCTGCAAAAGGACTGCCCACCAAGTTGTTCATCACCTCAAACTTCACCAAGACGGCCAAAGCCGGCGCACTCAGGTACAAGATGGCAATGAATAGAAGCGACCATGCCACAGACAACCTCGCCTCAGATTCATTGGGAACGGTGTAGAAGCGGGTGAGCAAATGCGGCAGTCCAGCCGTACCCACCATGAGGCAAAAAATAAGTGCCACAAAATTGATGCGCGAGTGATTGAACAATTCTTGCTCTTGGGGTGTGCCATCGGAATTGCCCTGAAAAGCTTTGCCATGCAAAGGCATGCCACTCAGTGGCTTTGACCGCTCGTAGTTGTCCTGCATGGCTTTTTGCCAAACCTCCTTGGCAGTGGCTGCATCTTTGGGCAAGGCCAACAGCTCGCGCCGTGCTTGCGCAACCAGCGAAAACTCTGCGTTTTGCAGTTTTAAATCCCGAACTTTTTGCTCAAGGTCATTTCTCTCACGACTGAGCGCCTGCTCGACATTTTCAAGACGCGCCTTGAAGGCTTCTGCGCGCTTCAAATACGTTTGCCTTACCGCTATTTCAGAAGGATCTGCAATGAGTTTTTGCTCTAACTCTGCTATCTTTGAAAGCTGCGCACCGTAAGCCAAAGGTGCCCAAGGTGTACCCAATTGTTTGTAGGCCAACCACGACACCGGAATTAAAAACGCCATCAGCAAAATAATGTACTGCGCAACTTGTGTCCAAGTGATGGCTCTCATACCCCCTAAAAAAGAACACAACAAGACGCCGCCCAAGCCCAGCAAAATGCCAATTTCAAACTGCACACCTGTTAGCCGAGAGGCAATGAGCCCGATGCCATAAATTTGCGCCACCACATAAGTGAATGAACACAAGATGGCCGACCATGCAGCCAACAAGCGCGGCCAACGCCCGCCAAAACGTTGACTGAAAAAATCAGGCAAGGTGTATAAATTCATGGCCCGCAAATGCGGTGCAATGAGCAACCCCACCAAACAAAAACCACCTGTCCAGCCCATGACGTAAGCCAGTCCCCCCGCTTGCCCTGCACTGCCAGAGAACCCTTGCAAATAGAGAGCGCCAGCCAAACTGATGAACGATGCCGCACTCATCCAATCGGCAGCGGTGGCCATGCCGTTGTAAAAGGCCGGTATACGGCGGCCCGCCACATAATATTCATCGGCATTGGTGGTGCGTGAAAAAATACCAATCAATGCATAAATCATGACTGTTGAAAACAAAAAAATCGGGCCAATCAAATTTCTTGAAAGGCCCTGATGTTCTGCCCAGCCCATGACACTCATCAAGCAAAGCAACAGCAAAATGAAAATTAAGACATTCCGATGCAAGCGCATTTGATATGCGGCATACCTTTGCTTGAAGGTGATGGACGTCTTCAATCAACTTTTCCCAGTTGCGTCCAAGTTTCAACCACCGTATCGGGGTTCAATGAAATTGAACTGATGCCTTGGGCCATGAGCCAGCGTGCAAAGTCAGGATGATCGCTTGGCCCTTGGCCGCAAATGCCCACGTACTTGCCTTGCGTTAAACAAGCCTTGATGGCCTGTGAGATGAGTGTTTGCACAGCCAAATCGCGCTCGTCAAAGTCAACTGCAAGCAGTTCGAGTCCTGAGTCACGGTCCAAACCTAAAGTGAGTTGCGTCAAATCATTGGAGCCAATCGAGAAGCCATCGAAGTATTCAAGAAATTTTTCAGCCAAGATGGCATTGCTGGGTACTTCGCACATCATGATGACCTTCAATTCATCTTGACCGCGTTTCAGCCCATGTTGGGCCAGCAGTTGCGTGACTCTATCGGCTTGGCCCAAGGTGCGAACAAACGGCACCATCACTTCAACATTGGTCAGCCCCATTTCACCGCGAACACGTTTGATGGCCTCGCACTCCATGGCAAAAGCTTCACCAAAATCATGACTGATATAACGTGCAGCACCACGGAAACCCAACATCGGATTTTCTTCTTCGGGTTCGTAACGGCTGCCCCCAATGAGTTTTCGGTATTCGTTGCTCTTAAAGTCAGACAAACGAACAATGACGGGCTTGGGCCAAAAAGCCGCCGCAATGCTGGCCACACCTTCTGTGACTTTGTCGATGTAAAAAGCTTTGGGCGAAGCATGCCCACGGGCCACCGACTCCACCGCCTTTTTCAAATCGGCATCAATGTTGGGATAGTCCAAAATGGCTTTGGGGTGCACACCAATGTTGTTGTTAATGATGAACTCCAACCGCGCCAAACCCACACCTTGGTTCGGTAATTGCGCAAAGTCAAATGCCAACTGTGGGTTGCCCACGTTCATCATGATTTTGGTGGCAATCTCGGGCATGGTGCCGCGTACCACTTCCGTTACTTCCATTTCAAGCAGGCCGTCATAGATGCGCCCTGTGTCGCCTTCTGCACAACTGACCGTGACCAAGGTGCCGTCTTTCAAGAGTTCAGTGGCATTGCCACAACCCACCACGGCAGGAATGCCCAACTCACGCGCAATGATGGCCGCGTGACAAGTGCGTCCGCCACGGTTGGTCACAATGGCGCTTGCGCGCTTCATCACAGGCTCCCAATTGGGGTCGGTCATGTCGGTGACCAACACATCGCCCGCTTGCACTTGGTACATCTCGGAGATGCTGTAAACCAAGCGCACAGGGCCCGTTCCAATTTTCTGACCAATGGCTCGGCCCTCGGCCAAGACAGCGCCCTTGCCCTTCAGTTTGTAGCGCAATTCTGCAGTGCCTTTGGACTGGCTCTTCACAGTTTCAGGCCGCGCCTGCAAGATGTACAACAAACCATCGGTGCCGTCCTTGCCCCACTCGATGTCCATGGGTCTGCCGTAATGTTTTTCAATCACCATGGCATATTGAGCCAACAAGGTGATGTCGGTTTCGGTGAGGGAATAACGATTGCGCAACTCCAGCGCCATATCCACCGTTTTCACCAACTTGCCAGAGGCGGCTTTTTCTTCAGGGGTTGAAAACACCATTTGGATCAGCTTGGAGCCCAAGCTGCGTCGGATGACCGCTTTTTTGCCGGCTGCCAACATCGGCTTGTGAACATAAAATTCGTCGGGGTTCACCGCCCCTTGAACCACTGTTTCACCCAAGCCATAGCTGGAAGTGATGAACACCACATCTTCAAAACCTGTTTCGGTGTCAATGGTAAACATCACCCCTGCTGCACCCAGATCAGAACGAACCATGCGCTGCACACCGGCAGACAAAGCCACCTCGGCATGGGCAAAGCCTTTGTGCACGCGATAGCTGATGGCGCGGTCGTTGTACAAAGACGCAAACACTTCCTTCATCTTGTGAAGCACATCTTCAATGCCCACCACATTCAAAAAAGTTTCTTGTTGTCCTGCAAACGAAGCATCTGGCAAGTCCTCGGCAGTGGCCGATGAGCGGACCGCAAAGGAGGCTTGTGCGTTGCCTGCGCTCAGCACAGCAAATTGATTGCGAATGGCTTTTTCTAAATCAGCGGGAAAGGGTTGGGCTTCAACCATGCCGCGAATTTGAGCGCCCACCACCGCCAAAGCTCGAACGTCTTCGACATCCAAGGCGTCCAATGCTTGGTTGATGCGGTCGACCAAGCCGTCGTGCTTCAAGAAGGCGCGAAACGCATGCGCTGTGGTGGCAAACCCAGTGGGCACTCGCACGCCATTAGGCAATTGAGAAATCATCTCGCCCAAGCTGGCGTTTTTACCGCCAACGGACTCCACATCGCTCATTCGCAGTTGCTCAAAAGGCACGACCAAGGCGTCCTTTGCAAAAAGGTTAGACATAAAAGCTCCAAAGTTAAAAATCGGTACTTCAGACCCGAACCAGCTCTCAGAATCTTTTGAGTTGTTAGATGTGATTCTTGAGCGCCAGCGGGCGGTAGATAATGTCAGTGATTTTAGGACGCAACGCTCCCACATTTGGACAATTTACAGCAATGTCACACAGAACAGTCTTTTTCATTTCAGATGGCACCGGTATCACCGCCGAAACCTTTGGAAACGCCATATTGGCCCAGTTTGAAATGAAAAGCAGGCATGTTCGCCTGCCGTTCATCGACAGCGCCGACAAAGCGCACCAAGCCGTGAGGCAAATTAACCACACGGCCGAGCTTGAGAAAATCAAGCCCATCGTTTTCACCACTTTGGTGAACATGGAGGTGCTGGAGGTGATCCGAGAGGGCTGCAAGGGCATGCTGCTTGACATGTTTGGCACCTTTGTTAACCCCTTGGAGGAAGAACTGGGCATTAAGTCGCATCACCGGGTGGGGCGTTTCTCTGATGTCAGTAAAAGCAAGGAATACCACGACCGCATTGAGGCCATCAACTTTTCACTGGCCCATGACGATGGGCAGTCGCACCGCGACTTGGAGTCGGCTGAAGTGATATTGATAGGCGTGAGCCGCAGTGGCAAAACCCCCACCAGCCTCTACCTGGCCATGCAACATGGCTTGAAGGCGGCCAACTACCCCCTCATTCCTGAAGATTTTGAGCGCAAGCAGTTGCCTCCCGCTTTGGTGCCATTTCGCAAAAAGATATTTGGACTGTCCATTCACCCGGAACGATTGTCTGAGATTCGAACCGAAAGGCGGCCCAACTCCAAATACGCCAGCTTGGAAAATTGCCGTTATGAAGTGGCAGAGGCTGAGTCCATGATGCGACGATCTGGCATTCGGTGGTTGTCCACCACCACCAAATCGATTGAAGAAATTGCCACCACCATCTTGCAAGAAATTAAGCCCGACAGGCTGAGCTACTAAGCGGCCCCTTTGGCGCTTTGGGCTTGGGGTTTTAGCATTAGCGCAGAGTGGCTGCCAGTTTCTCTGCACATCGATGGGCCATGTCTGCCTCGCGCGCTTCCACCATCACCCGCACCAAAGGCTCGGTACCACTGGCGCGAATGAGCACCCTTCCCGTATCGGCCAACTCAGCCTGAACCTCTGTCAAAGCTTTGGCCAACAAAGGATTGTCCTGCCACAGTTGATCTTTGCTCAAGCGCACATTGATTAAAACCTGCGGGAACAACACCACGTCAGACAACAGTTCGGACATTGTCTTTCCGGTGGCCACACAAGCTTGCAATACCTGGAGCGCACTGATCAAGCCATCGCCTGTGGTGTGCTTGTCAAGGGCCAGCAAGTGGCCAGAGCCTTCGCCGCCCAAAAGCCACGATTTTTCTTGCAGAGCTTCGAGCACATATCGGTCACCGACTTTGCTGCGGATGAATTCAATTTTTTTCTTTTTAAATGCCAATTCAACAGCCATGTTGGTCATGAGCGTACCCACCACACCTGGCACCACTTCGTCGCGCGCCAATCTGTCGGTTACCATTAAGTAAAGAAGCTCGTCCCCGTTGTACAAGCGGCCCGTGTGGTCCACAAACTGCAGCCGATCGGCATCGCCATCGAGCGCTATGCCGTAGTGCGCTTGGTGAGCCTTGACGGCTTCCACCAAGGCCTCAGGATGCGTGGCACCCACGCCTTTGTTGATGTTGAGGCCATCGGGGGAGCAACCAATGGCAATGACGTCTGCGCCCAATTCGTGAAACACCTTGGGGGCTATTTGATAAGCAGCGCCATGTGCAGCGTCCACCACAATCTTCATGCCCTTCAAGGTGAAGTCGGTGCTGAACGTGCTTTTGCAAAACTCAATGTAGCGCCCTGCCGCATCGTCCAAACGCTTGGCTTTGCCAAGCTCAGACGAAGTCACCCAAACCGGCGGTTCGTCTACCAAGGCTTCCACCGATTTTTCCCATGCATCGCTGAGCTTGGCGCCCTTGGCGCTGAAAAATTTAATGCCGTTGTCTTCGTAGGGGTTGTGACTGGCGCTGATGACCACCCCCAAAGAGGCGCGTTGTGCGCGAGTGAGATAAGCCACAGCCGGCGTGGGCACCGGCCCTAGCAGCACAACGTCTACGCCCGCAGAATTGAAACCAGACTCCAGCGCGCTTTCCAACATGTAGCCTGAAATTCGGGTGTCTTTGCCAATCAACACAACGGGGTTTTTTTCTGATTGACGCAAGACACGTCCCACCGCATGGGCCAGGTGCATGACAAAGTCGGGCGTGATGGGCGCTTGCCCAACGGTTCCCCGAATGCCATCTGTTCCAAAATATTTTCTTGTCATGATTTTTGTTATTTTCTGTTGCCAGATTTTAGATCTTTGCAGCCTGCCAAAACCGCAAAGCCTGCACAGTTTCTTTCACATCATGAACCCGAACCAATGCAGCCCCATTTTGAACCGCCATGAGTGCCGCGGCCACACTGGCCCCTACCCTTTGCGTGGCTTCTGGTGCAACGCCCTGAATGGCGGTCAGTTTGCCCAAAGTGCCTTTACGCGACCAGCCAGCCAACAGCGGCTGGCCTAAGGCAATCAATTCAGCTTGCCGGCTTAACAAACTTAAGTTTTGCGCAAGGGTTTTGCCAAAGCCAATGCCTGGATCTAAAACAATGCGGTTCAATTGAATGCCGCTCGACAAAAGCGTTGACATTTGAGCGGCCAAGAAATCTTTCACCTGCACCACTGCATCGCCTTCCATGGGGTGTTGGGCCATGCTTAGGGGCTCTCGGTGCATGTGCATGAGGCAAACGCCGCAACTTGCATGCTGCGCCACCACTTGCAGCGCACCGGGTTGCCGCAAGGCCCAAATGTCATTGATGATGTCTGCGCCCAAATCGAGGGCTGCCTGCATCACCTCGGGCTTTGAGGTGTCGACCGAAATGGGTACATTCCAAGTGAGCGCCTCGCGTAAAAATGGCAACACGCGCGCCAACTCTTCAGTCACGCTAACGGGTGCGGCACCTGGCCTTGAAGACTCGCCCCCAATGTCTAAGATGTCGGCACCTTGCGTCAGCATGGCTTGCGCATGCTGCAAGGCATGGCTGACCGTGGCGTGTTGCCCACCATCCGAAAAAGAATCGGGGGTGAGATTCACAATGGCCATGACCTTGGGTTGAGTCAAGTCAATCTTGAACCTTGAGGTCTGCCAAACGGGTGAGGACATGATGAAACGAGGGCTATCAATAACTACGGGGCCGAAGCCCCGTAGATGTTGAAAATCAATCAAGCCGCATTGGGCTCGGGTTCGGTTTTCACAGCAGGCGTGCCGCCTGCATCATCGCTGCCGGATGGTGGAATGCGGGGGGTCCAATCTTTAGGCGCCTTGGGTTCGCGGCCGGCCATGATGTCGTCGAGTTGCGTGACATCGATGGTTTCCCATTCCAGCAGAGCCTTGGCCATGGCGTGCATCTTGTCGCTGTTTTCTTCAATCAAGTTGCGCGCCAATTTGTACTGCTCATCAATGATGCGGCGTACTTCGGCATCGACCTTTTGCATGGTGGACTCCGACATGTTGGTGGTCTTGGTGACCGAGCGGCCCAAGAATACTTCACCTTCATTTTCGGCATAAACCATGGGGCCCAAAGCGGTGGTCATGCCATAGCGCATGACCATGTCGCGTGCAATTTGAGTGGCACGTTCAAAGTCGTTGCTGGCGCCCGTGGTCATTTGTTTCATGAACACTTCTTCTGCAATACGGCCACCAAACAACATGCTAATTTGGTTCAACATGTATTCGCTGTCGTAGCTGTAGCGGTCTTTTTCGGGCAAGCTCATGGTGACACCCAAAGCACGTCCGCGAGGAATGATGGTGACCTTGTGAACAGGGTCGCACTTGGGCAACAACTTGCCAATGAGTGCATGGCCCGATTCGTGATAAGCCGTGTTGCGACGCTCTTCTTCGGGCATGACCATGCTCTTGCGCTCGGGGCCCATCAGAATTTTGTCTTTGGCTTTTTCAAAGTCTTGCATTTCCACAACGCGTGCGTTGCGGCGGGCAGCCATGAGGGCGGCCTCGTTGCACAGGTTGGCCAAATCGGCACCACTCATACCAGGTGTACCGCGGGCAATGATGCCGGGGTTCATGTCTTGGCCAATTGGAATTTTGCGCATGTGCACGGCCAAGATTTGTTCGCGGCCGCGAATGTCTGGCAACGTGACATACACCTGACGGTCAAAACGGCCAGGGCGTAACAAAGCAGCATCCAAAATGTCGGGTCGGTTGGTGGCAGCCACCACAATCACGCCCAAGTTGGTTTCAAAGCCATCCATCTCTACCAGCATTTGGTTGAGTGTTTGTTCGCGTTCGTCATTGCCACCGCCCAAGCCTGCACCCCGTTGGCGGCCCACGGCATCAATCTCGTCGATGAAAATAATGCAAGGTGCATTTTTCTTGGCGTTCTCGAACATGTCGCGAACTCGGGCCGCGCCCACACCCACAAACATTTCGACGAAGTCAGAACCTGAGATGCTGAAGAAAGGCACTTTGGCTTCGCCGGCAATGCTCTTGGCCAACAATGTTTTACCGGTACCGGGAGGGCCGACCAACAGCAAGCCGCGCGGAATGCGGCCGCCGAGTTTTTGGAACCTGGCAGGGTCCTTCAAAAAGTCGACCACTTCTTTGACTTCTTCTTTGGCTTCATCGCAGCCTGCTACGTCGGCAAAGGTCACTTGGTTGGCGTTTTCGTCTAGCATGCGCGCTTTGCTTTTGCCAAAGCTGAATGCGCCGCCCTTGCCACCACCTTGCATTTGACGCATGAAATAAATCCACACACCGATCAGCAATAACATGGGGCCCCAACTGACCAGCAAACTCATGAGCAGTGATCCCTCTTCGCGAGGTTTCACATCAAACTTCACACCATTGCCAATCAGGTCGCCCACCAAACCACGGTCCAAATAAGTGGCGGTGGTTTTGATGCGGCGGTCGTCGGTGGTCACGGCCACAATTTCTGTGCCGCCCTGACCTTCTTGGATCGTGGCTGTCTTGATTCGGTTGCTTCGAACTTCTTCAAGGAAGTCGGAATAACCCAAATAGCCAGACCCCGAACCGGGACGGTTGTCGAATTGTTTGAATACGGTGAATAGCACCATGCCAATCACTAGCCATACGGCAATCTTGGAAAACCAGGGGTTGTTCAAGAAGAGCTCCCATTTAACAACGAATTGAGGTTCATTCTAGGCTTTTGAAAGCACAGATCGGTTAATTTCCCTTGACTTAGCCTTAAAAGTGCAAGGAAATTTACGCCAAGATGCCCTGCTTACAACGGTCCGTCGCTGGCAGACCGTCTTTTAGGTTCAATTCCCACCAAAAACTGCTCTGAAGACTTGTCGCGAGAAGCTTTGGGTTTGATGGGCTTGACCACCTTGAAGGATTCCTTGAAAAGCTTCACCATTTGGCTATAGCCGCTGCCATGAAACACCTTGACCACCAAGGCCCCTTGCGGCTTCAGGTGCATTTGCGCAAATTCAATGGCCAACTCAATCAGGTGCGATATGCGGGCTGCGTCGACAGAATCGATGCCCGACAGATTGGGGGCCATGTCTGACACCACCACATCCACCAGACGGTCGCCCAAAATGGCCTGCAACTGGGCGAGCACATCGGCCTCGGTAAAGTCGCCCTGAATAAAATGGACGCCCTCCACGAGCTCCATTGGCAACAGGTCAACGGCCAGAATGGTGCCATTCAAATCACCCACGGCAGCGCCATTGGGCGACAGGCGGCGGCGCACATACTGACTCCAAGCGCCCGGGGCTGAACCCAAGTCCACCACCAAATTGCCGGGTTTGATGAGCCCAAAGGTCTCGTCAATTTCCTTCAATTTATAGGCTGCCCTCGCCCTGTAACCTTCTTTTTTGGCCAACTTGACGTAGGGGTCATTCACGTGGTCGTTCAACCACGACTTGTTGACTTTTTTACTTTTGGTTTTAACTTTCATGATCTTCCGTTCAAGCAGGGATAATAGCGGTATGTCCCAAATTCAATTGACTCCTGCCCAACGCAAGGTTCACAGAGCCGAAGCGCACCACCTAGATCCCGTCGTGATGATTGGCAATGATGGGTTGACCCCTGCTGTCGTCAAAGAGACTGATGCGGCTTTAAAAGCCCATGGCCTGATTAAAATTCGCGTCTTAGGCGACGACCGGGTGGCCCGCGAGGCCATGTTCAACCAATTGGCCGACGACCTGAGTGCAGCACCCATCCAACACATTGGCAAGTTGTTGGTCCTTTGGCGCCCTCTGCCAGAAAAGGAAAAGACCGTTTCAGAAGATCGCATGGCCGGACCTCGTGATTTTAAGGTTTTGAAATACAGCAGCCGCGGAGGTCAACGGCCTGAGGTTAAAACTTTGCGCGTTTTGGGCAATCAACGTTTAACGGCCGGCGGTCAAGTCAAGCGTGCCAAGGTGAAACAAAAGTCCATCAAGAAGCGCAATCAAGCCTGATCATTGAAACGCTCTCAAGAGCCGACTTGAATCGCTTTGAACCTCGCTGCCCCATAGCCCATGACCGCTTCAGCGCAACCCTCACAACGCCACATCATCTGCATGAAGTGGGGTACCAAATATGGCCCCGAGTATGTGAACCGTTTGTATGCCATGGTGCGCAGACACCTGACGGGCGACTTCAACATGGTGTGCCTCACCGACGACACCGCAGGCATTCGAAGTGAAGTTCAGTGCCTGCCCATTCCAGCTTTAGATTTGCCGACTGGCATTCCTGAAAGAGGCTGGACCAAACTGGCATCTTTCACGCAAGACCTGCATGGCTTGCGCGGCACCGCCTTGTTTTTAGATGTCGATGTCGTGGTGGTGGGCAGTTTGGATGGCTTCTTTGAAGTGCCGGGCGAGTTCATGATCATTCACGACTACAAACGGCCTTGGCGCATCACGGGCAACTCATCGGTGTATCGCTATCAACTGGGCGCACACCCCGATGTGCTCGAGTACTTTCGAAAAAACTTTGACAGCATTCGCAAACAGTTCAGAAATGAACAGGCTTACCTTTCTGACTTTTTGCACCGCCAAGGCAAGCTGGCTTACTGGCCCTCTGAGTGGTGCCCCAGCTTTAAATATCACAGCATTCCCAAGTGGCCCACCAACTATTGGACCGCACCGTTTGTGCCAGAGGATGCACGCATTGTGATTTTCCACGGCGAGTGCAATCCGCCTGATGCTTTGGCTGGCAAGCGCAATCGCAAGTTCAGATTCATTCAACCGGCCCTATGGGTGGCCGAGCATTGGAAAGAATAAAAAAAGCGTTTAAATATAAGACACCGCCACAATTTCATAACGCTTCTCACCGCCAGGCGCCTGCACCACAGCCACATCACCCTCTTCTTTGCCAATCAGTGCGCGCGCAATGGGGCTGCTGATATTGACTAAACCCAGTTTCAAATCGGCC
Organism: Comamonadaceae bacterium; assembly: GCA_947479935.1. Taxonomy (GTDB): domain Bacteria; phylum Pseudomonadota; class Gammaproteobacteria; order Burkholderiales; family Burkholderiaceae_C; genus Limnohabitans_A. The sequence continues at coordinate 1,961 of CANKBG010000026.1, read as the reverse complement.
TCGTCTTCTCCGACGATTTGGTACTTGACCACTTCACCCGTGCTTTCTTCTTCCAACTCAACAGTGGCACCAAAAACAACACGGCCTCCTGCATCCACAGATGCAGGGTCGATTATTTGCGCTGCAGAAAGTTTGCCTTCAACCTCTTGAATACGACCCTCCACAAAACCTTGTCGGTCTTTGGCTGCGTCGTACTCTGCGTTTTCACTCAAGTCCCCTTGGGCCCGAGCTTCGGCAATGGCATTGATCACCCAAGGACGCTCGACAGTTTTCAATTGGTGAAGCTCGGCCTTGAGCTTTTCAGCACCGCGCATGGTAATCGGAATAGTGGTCACGACAATGTCTCCAAATTGATCTCAAGCGGGCAACATGGCGTGCATTTCTTGAACAGAAATCACATCCAGTTTGTCCATGTACTTCATACCTTCAACCGCAGCCTCTGCACCCGCCATGGTGGTGAACGTGGTGACTCGTGCCAACAAAGCCGATGTGCGAATCACACGTGAATCGGCAATGGCATTGCGGCGTTCTTCAACCGTGTTGATGACCAACGCAATTTCATTGTTTTTCATCATGTCCACAATGTGCGGGCGGCCTTCAGTCACTTTATTGACAGGCTGAACGGGCACACCCTCTGCCGCAATGGCAGCTGCGGTGCCTTTGGTGGCAAAGATTTCAAAGCCCAAGCCCACCAATTCACGCGCCACTTTAACGGCACGCGGCTTGTCGCCATTTTTCACGGTCAAAAACACTTTCCCTTCGCGGGGTAATTTGGTGCCAGCACCCATCTGACTCTTCACAAAGGCCTCGCCAAATGTTTTGCCCACGCCCATCACTTCACCGGTGGACTTCATTTCTGGGCCCAAGATGGTGTCAACGCCCGGGAACTTCACAAACGGGAACACAGCTTCTTTGACGCTGAAATAAGGGGGCGTCACTTCTTTGGTAATGCCTTGCGAAGCCAATGTTTGACCGGCCATGCAACGCGCCGCTACCTTGGCCAATTGAATGCCTGTGGCCTTGGACACATAAGGCACCGTACGTGAGGCGCGGGGGTTCACTTCCAAAACATAAATCACATCTTTGCCGTCAACGTGCTGAATGGCAAACTGAACGTTCATCAAGCCCACCACACTTAAAGCACCCGCCATGGCGGCCGATTGTCGCTTCAGTTCATTCACTGTTTCAGCGCTGAGGCTGTAAGGCGGCAAGGAGCAAGCAGAGTCACCACTGTGCACACCAGCTTGTTCAATGTGTTCCATCACGCCGCCTATGAAGGTCTTGCCTTCAGGATCGCGAATACAGTCAACATCGCACTCAATGGCGTCGTTTAAGAAGCGATCGAGCAACACGGGAGAATCATGGCTTACCTTTACCGCTTCGCGCATGTAACGCTCAAGGTCACGTTGCTCGTGCACAATTTCCATGGCACGGCCACCCAGCACGTAGCTGGGGCGAACCACCAAGGGGTAACCTAAGGCTGCCGCTTTTTCCAAGGCTTCGGGCTCGGTGCGGGCCGTGGCGTTGGGCGGCTGACGCAAGCCCAATGTATGCAATAACTTTTGAAAGCGTTCGCGGTCTTCAGCCGCGTCAATCATGTCGGGGCTGGTGCCAATGATGGGCACGCCAGCGGCTTCTAAACCCAGCGCCAACTTCAAAGGTGTTTGACCACCGTACTGAACAATCACGCCCATTGGCTTTTCTTTGTCCACAATTTCAAGCACATCTTCCAAAGTGAGGGGCTCAAAATACAAACGGTCAGAGGTGTCGTAGTCGGTTGAAACTGTTTCGGGGTTGCAGTTGACCATGATGGTTTCATAACCATCTTCGCGCAGGGCCAAGGCCGCGTGCACGCAGCAGTAGTCGAACTCAATGCCCTGCCCAATTCGGTTGGGGCCGCCGCCCAAGACCATGATCTTTTTGTTGGTGGTGGGTTCTGCTTCGCACTCGTCTTCATAAGT
>CANKBG010000025.1 GCA_947479935.1 Comamonadaceae bacterium | reverse complement strand
TGATCATGTTGCCCTGGGCGTGCATTTTTTCAGTGCCCACCACGCGCACACCCGTACCCAACATCAAGCCGGTGGGGTTTTGCGTGTTGGCGCCGGTTTGGCCACCAGGTTGACGCACGTTTTGGTACAGCAAATCCTCAAACACCGCGCGGTCGCGCTTGAAGCCCGACGTGTTGACGTTGGCCAAGTTATTGGCAATCACATTCATGCGCGTTTGTTGCGCATCGAGGCCCGTTTTGGCAACCCACATTGAAGCATCCATGGCTAGCTCCTTTTCAATTTGTTGTTAATTTCATGAGTTGCGCATCATGGTGGCGCCAGACTCATCTGAATCTTTACTCTGCTTGATCACGTTGACGTTCATTTCAAACGAACGGCTCAAGTCCATCAATCGAACCATGACGGACAACGCATTCACGTTGCTGCCTTCTAAACATTTAGGGTTGACTGTTAAAAGCGCCTTTGTATCTGGGAGCTCTGTGCCATTGGGTTGGCCTTCAATACCAAATAAACCATCAACACGCCTTGAAAGTCTGACGCCCTCTGCGTCTCGTAGCATCAAGCGATCAATGAGAACAGGCTTTGCAACACCCACATTGGAAGGGTTGTCTGAATAGATAGCGCCATCCGTGTTAATGACCACTTTGAAGCCTGGCGGAATAGTGATGGTGCCGCCACTTTGTCCGCGCACGGCGTGGCCGTTACCAGTTTCTAAAACGCCTTTGGAATTCACTCGCAAGTCGCCACGACGCGTGTAACCGATGGTGCCATCGTTACCCGTCACGGCCAACACGGCTTTGTCGTTCATGGCAATGTCCATATCGTTGCCAGTGGCAATAAGGGCAATACCAGCCGTCATGATGATGGTGTCTACATTCAAAGACTTCGGCTGAATGCGAGAGGCAAAGCCTGCGCCTACCGCCGTCACACTCTGCATGGCTGATTCAAAACTCCGCTTAAAACCAGGCGTCGACACGTTGGCCAACTCATTGTTGACCATGTGCTGGGCTGTACGCGACTCTGCAATAGCAGCTGAAGCGTTAAAAGCTAAGCGATCCATGTCGGTTTCCTGTCAGTTCAAATCAAAATAGTCAAAAGCTTGACAATTAAGAGCGCAAGTTAATGATGGCTGACGTCATCGTGCTTGAAGTCTCAATGGCCTTAGCGTTGGCTTGGAAGTTACGCTGAGCGGTGATCAAGTCCACCAACTCTTGTGTCAAGTCCACGTTGGCCCGTTCTGTGGCACCAGCGCGAAGGGTTCCGAAGCCAGCACTACCTGCAGTACCCAAAATAGGTTTGCCGGAAGCCGCCGAAGCCAAGAAGCTTGAGTCACCAATTTGACGTAAACCTACAGGGCTTGAAAAGTTAACAAGCAAGATCTTTGCCAATGATTTTTGGGTGCCGTTGGAGAATGAAGCGCTCACCAATCCGTCGTTACCGATGGTCACACCCACCAAGTCACCTTCAGGGGCACCGTCTTGAGATTGCGACAACACCGCAAACGCTGAGGAGAACTGTGTGGAGGCTGAATAGTCAATGTTGATGGTCAAAGCACCTTTACCACCCGCCAAGTAAACAGTTTCCAACTGAGTACCAGCAACTGGCGACACCAGATTACCGCCGGTGTCAAAGGTCAACTCGCCTTTATCCAGCCAAACGGGCGACCAGGCAGGTAAAGTGGTGAATCCATCACCGTTTGTTGTCTCTAATCCAGAACTGTCGATGTATTTTGATTGGACAGCGCCACCGACTTCATCTTTGTGTGGTGTTGGATTAATCCAAGTTGTAGTCGTGCCACGACCAGCTTCAACACTCTCTAAGCCCCAATTGGAGCTACCTGAAATTTTAATAAAAGAATCTGAACCAGTGGTTCCAGTTTGAAAAACGAAACGATTTGCTTTGATATCAAAGTCAACTGTTACGCCGTTAACAGTTGATGGATTGAGTAGGCCCACATCGGTATTGTCTTGACTGAGAGAGTTAATGCCTTTTTGTAGTGCAACCTTAAAAGAGGAAAGAGAGTAAGTACTGCTTGTGGGGATAACTACTTTGCCCTTAATTCCGTTAACAGTGACAACAAAAGTATTGTTGGTATCGTCAACAGCAAAGTTGTTTGCCATATTGATGGTTGGATTTGCGCCATATGCAATTGCGGGAGTTGATTCAATGCCTCTGATGGCTAGATCAGAAGTTACTATTGACTTGGGTTCAAAGCCAAAAATATTTTTAGCTAAAGCTACTGCTGCGTTATATTTTGCTTTGTCACCATCAGGCAACGCATCAATTTCCGTTGAAGTAAGAACTTTATTAATTCCGTCAACCCCTGGTATAACAACTAAGCTTGACTTATCACCAGTTGTACCAGATACGATGTTGAATGTTTTATTTACAGAATCAAAAGTGACTTTCATTCCGTAGCGTTGAGCTTTAGAATCCAACAGAGGCGTGCCATTTGGTACTGCTTTGCCTTCATAAAGACCGTTGACAAGCGTTGTAGCTGTTGAATTTAATCCTAATGCATCATTTTTTGCAGCCAACGATTTAAGGGTGATCATTGATGCGCCATCTATAAACTTAAAACTCTGGGTGTCGTAGTCATAAGACACTGTCATCTTGTTGGCTAAAGCTACAGGTGGATTTGAAATTAAATCTTTATTTATTGCACTATCATCAAGTTTTGCTTGTATTTCTGCAACTGTTTCTTTAATCGTTTTATTTTTAAGTTCAGCCGGTGTGGCTGTATCAAAAATCGAAATAGTTACAGGAATTGGAGTTTGCGTACCAGTCGTGACTATTTTTGTACTTGTAATAACGAAACTGCGATTTGAAGGGTCACTAAAATCAAAGTTAGCCTGATCGCCAAAGGAATTATTCAAGTTGTTTGTGATTTCAGCTGCAAGTTGAGGTCCAGTTAATGTTTTTCCCGCAGTTTTTAAATAGTTCAAGTCAATATTTACTAAATCACTTCCGTCAATGGAAACCTTTAATACTTGACTCAAATCTACATCTGCAGTTTGTGCGGGTATCGCAAAGGATTTTGCGAAATCGATGCCGTTTGTTCCATAAACTGTGGAAGTGAGTACGGATGCGCCTGTAATTCCAGCAGGAACTGAAGCCCTTTTGTCGGTTAATTCATCTAGAGAAAAAAGCTGAGTCTTGGCGGTGGTTAATTCGTCCTTAACATCGCTGTATGGCTTTATTTGACCGTACTGATTGACATAAAGTTTTTCATTGTTTGAATTCGTCGCCTGAACGAGAGATGCTTCAACCTGATCTTCACCAACAAACACATGGGTTTGCCATTTGTTGTATGGCACGTTTTGGTTGGCATTTGCTGTTTTTACATAATAGATTGTTGCCAAGTATCCGTTACCACCGTTGTCGTAAACAGTAAAAGCTGTTGACTTGTTATACGTGGCTGGATTGGCTCTGTTAAATGACTCTGAGATTACGCCCGCATCAGCCGGGAAATTCAAGCCCAATGCCACTTCTGATGTTTGTTTAGCCTCACCAGAAGTTTTCTGAGGGATGGTAAGCACCACACGTTCATTCACGTTCGCAGAACCAGTCGAGTCAACCGTCGCAGCCATTAAGCGTTGACCTGAAGAGTTCACCACATTGAACTGTTCGTTTAGCAGAAATGAACCGTTACGTGTAAAAATTTCTTGTAGTCCGTCTGCAGATCGGAGGGGGAAGAAACCGTCACCAGTCACAGCCAAGTCCAACGCGTTGGATGAGAAAGAAATGTTACCTTGTCCAAATTCCTGTGACACTTGTTTCAGTGACACACCCTGACCGACGGTAGACGATGATTTTTGCAGAGGCGATGTTGCAAAAATGTCGCCGAAGTCGGCACGTGACCGTTTGAAACCGGTGGTACCCACGTTGGAGATGTTGTTGGAGGTTACGCCCAACATGGCGGTAGCGGCGTTCAATCCGGTTAGCGAGGTATAGAAAGACATTTTGAATGCTCCTTATGGAATTAACTTGTTTGAATCTATTTGATGAGAGTGGCTGGTTTAGCTGCCAATGCGCTGCACATCGGTGAGCTTCACGCTCTTGCCGCCTGCAACTTCCAGCATGATGGATTTATCAATGGCTTGGTTCACACCGGTCACGGTAGAAAGCACATTGACGGAAGGCGTGGTGGTTTTGCCTTGGCTGACCACCGTTGCTTTGAAGAAATAGTTGCCATCGGGCACTTTGTTGCCAGCGTCGTTCGAACCATCCCAAATCCATGGCATGTCACCCATTTTTTGAGCCCCCATCACTTGAGTGGCCACCAGCTGACCTTTGTCGTTGTAGACCTGAAATTTGACGCCTTCTGCGCCATTGGGCAAAGTCACAAAGCCTTGAGCAGGTTTGTCGCCGGCAATGATGGCTGGTGCATCTGCCACGGCGACAGTTTTGCCAATCATGTTGGTGCTGCTCATCATGCGTTCGCCAGCCATGCTGTCGACATAAGTTTTGAGTGTTTCAGACATACCCGTTGTGGCTTCAAGTTGTGAGAACTGAGCGAGCTGAGCCACGAAAGCTTCATTTTTTACAGGATCTAACGGGTCCTGGAACTTCAGCTGTGTGGTGAAGAGTGTGAGGAAATCTTTTTGGCCCATGCCGCTGCTTTCCTTGGCAGCCAAGGCTTCATTGGCTGCGTCTGCAGTGGTTTTAATGCCAGCAGGCGCATTGATTTTTTTATTTGCAGTTTGAGCGGCAGCCGTCAAACTGTTGTTGGTACTCAAAGACATCATGGTGTGTAGTTCCTAAAACTTACTTAATTTTTAATGATGTCAATGGTGCGCATCATGAGTTGGCGAGTGGTGTTCACCACTTCAACGTTGTTCTGGTAAGAGCGCGAAGCGGCCATCATCTCCACCATTTCGGTCATCTCGTTCACGTTGGACAAATAGATGTAGCCGTCTTTGTCGGCCACAGGGTTGCCTGGCTCAGACATTTTTCGAATAGGGGAGGGATCGTCAATCAGCTTTTCAACTTTGATGCCGCCAGCGTTTGAATCACCCATCTGGTCAGCCAAAATAGATTTGAAAACGGCGCGCTTTGCACGAAAAGCACCATCTTCAGAGCCTGCCACCGTGGACGCATTGGCCAAGTTGGAAGCTGTTGTGTTCATGCGTGTGGTTTGCGCATTGAGCGCAGAACCTGCGACGCTAAAAATGTCTTCTAAGGCCATGATCAATCTCCTCGCAATGCTTTGCGAATCCCGCCAATGCGGTTTTCTAATATGTTTAAAGTGGCTTGGTAGTCGGCAGCTGCCTGACCAAACTTGGCTTGCTCTACGTTCATCTCAACGGTGTTGCCGTCGAAAGATGTGTCAAAAGGAATGCGATACATCTCGCCATCGGGGCTGCCAGATGCAGTCAGTGGCACGTGGCCTTTGTTGGTAATGCTCAGACTGCTTGATTGAGTGGCCTGCAGCACGCTTTTAAAGTCAACGTCTTTGGCTTTGAAATTGGGCGTATCGGAATTGGCAATGTTCAAACCAAGCAACTCCATGCGACGGCTGCGTACGCTAAGGGCTTGTTGATGTACCCCAAGGGCGTTGTCAAGCATATTCATATGTCGCCTTTCATTGCTAAAAAAACATTGCCGTTTTATCGACAGATCGTGGACTCAAGTCCACTTAACTACAGTCGATTGCAAATCTCGTGCCATGCTTTGATTGCCGTTTTGAGAGGGGTTTTTGACACTGAAGTTGTCATATCGACAACGCAATAGCCTCATGGGCTGGTGGCCCCAAAAAAGAGCGGCAAGACCTTGCCGCTTCAATTGCCGAGTAATGTTTGCCTTAACGCTTCCAAACGCGGGAAGGATCGTTAGCTTCGTACTCAGCCGTCTTTTGCGATTGAATTCTGTTGCGCGGCGAATTGTTGTTGGTATTGAGACGGTCTACCGCGTTTTGCATTAACCCTTGAACAATGGAGTTGCGCGTGATGGGCGACTGAGAGTCGTTGCCTTCATATAATTTGAGTGCTTGCTTGCCTGGAATGCCCAATGGTGCTTCCGAGCGTGTTTCGTTGCGCGCTGCTGGTTGCAGCACTGCCAAATAAAGCTCATCCAAAGGTACGGCGCCTGCTTTTGGTAGACCCACATTCTCAAAGTAAGTGTCAACCAAGTGCAGCTGTTGATAAACGCTTAAGCCCAAAATGGCTTTGGGCTTTTCACCAAAACCAACGCCCGCTGCACCGCGAGCGGGGCCATCACAAAACTGAATAATGCCGTGGCATCGCTGGTTGGTGGCTTGCGGATTCATACCATCGCTCTCCATGAGCGTCAGGCGCGCAAAGTCGTCCGGTGAAAATTTGTGTTTGTTGGCCACTTGCAAAATCTTGTTAAACACATCTTGCTTTTCGTTGCCAGGAATAAAGCCTCTGGCCACAGCCCTGTCCAAGGTTTGGGCTAATACGGGGTGTTGAGAGACGGCAGGCGTTCTGGCGACATTGGGTCTTTGTGCTTGGATGTTCTTATTAGTTTGCAGAGCTTGGGCCGCAGGAACGCTACTTGGTGCAGGGTTTGTTTTGGTATTGTTTTGTGCCAGAGCTGTATTCAGGTTTGGCAGGTCTTCAAGCAACGCCCCCAGCTTGTCCATTTGCAGAGCACGGCCAGTGGCAATTTGATTGGGGTTTGAAATACCATTGTGGGTTGCAAGCGACATGGCCAACCGGTATTCTTGTGATCCAGAAAGGTTAATGCCTTTGGCTTTGGCTTCATCGCGCACAATGCCAATGAGGGTGTCGCCAGACTTAGTTGTTCGAATGGCGGGCTGTTCAGTCAATTTTGTTTTTTCTAGAACATTGGCAAAGTCTGCGCCAGAGGCAGGGGACGATGCCTGCGAACCCTCGCTTGTTGTGGCTGGCACAGAGGGCGTGAAACTCGTGTTTTGAATTGCGTTATCAATTTTCATGTCAGCACAGTGTGGCGAGTTGGTAAAACCCAAAGCCCTGAGGCTTGTGGCATCTTTATTGCAATAGTTCCGTTATGTCTAAAAAGAGTGTCAAAACTTCAACACCCGCCCTCAAGGGGATGCAAATACTGTGCCTAACTATGGCGACATGGTTCATGGGTTGGGGTGTCGGCTTTGCGCAAACCAGTCCACAAATAGGTTCTCAAGCTTCCCTGTTCAATCAGGTGAAGTCGTGGATGGCTGAAACCCATAAAGTCAAAGCTGAAGAAGTGACCATTGCGCCGCTTGACCCTCGAGTTCAGGTTCAGAACTGCGGTAAATCCTTGGCGGTAGACCATCCTTTTTCTTCTAAAGATACAGTTCGGGTGAGATGTGTCGATCCTGTTTGGCAGGTGTATTTGCAAGTAGCCATGCCCGCGCCGCCGCCAGTGGCGCAGACCAATGCCGCGGCCACAAACTCGGGTAAACCCTTTGTTTCTGGTGCTTCAAATACACCCGCAGCCGTAACTGCTCCGATTGTTAAAACCGTGGTGGTGCCCAAAAGGTTAATTCAGCGAGGCACAGTCATTGAGGCCGATATGCTGGAAGAAGTAACCCAAACGGGTGGAAATGTAGACAATAGTATGCTTCAGAGCCTTAGGGATGTCCTGACAGCAGAAGCGGTAAGAGATTTATCAGCGGGCCAAGCTCTGAGAAGTTCGGACATTCGCCGGGCCATCTTGGTTAAACAGGGTCAGCTGGTGACAATGAATGTGGGAGAAAAATCTGGATTTTTAATCACTGTCAGGGTGGAGGCTTTGCAAGACGGCCGCATGGGCGAGCAAGTGAAGCTTAAAAATACAGAATCAGGGCGCCAGATTTCTGGTGTGGTTGTGGGCCCCAATCTTGTAAAGGGACTGCAATGAGTGACATGAATGCAATTATTTTAAAAATTTTCCTCAAGTTCTAGAATATGCTGACGATACTGAGCATGTCCAGCCTTCAAAAGTTGAACATCCTTGAAAAGAAAGAGAGCCTGCCATGACCGATCCAGTTTCAAACTTTGGAAGACGAGCCCAGTCGGACCCGTCCGTGCGCAGCGCTATGGAAAAAACAGACCGCAAATCGGCCAAGCCCGAAACGGCCGCCGATGCAACGCCTGCCAAGCCGGCAGTTGGTTCTGATGCAGTTCAATTAAGCAATGTCACGGCCCGCGCCATGGCCGAGCCTGACTTTGACCGCGTCAAAGTTGAATCAATCAAGAAAGCGATTCAGGATGGGCAATATCCGCTCAACCCTCGCCGCATTGCTGAAAGTTTCCAAGCGCTAGAGCAAATGATCAGTGAGTGAGTCTGTACTTTCATTAGCTACCCAGCTGTCAAAGCTCTTGTTGTTGGAGTTTGAAGCTCTGAAAGTACAAGACTTGGACCGCTTTGAGTCCCTGCAACCCGGCAAAAACGATTTGTTGACGGGTTTGGCAAAGCTTTGCCCATCCGCAGAGGATCTCCAAAATTTACCCGAACACGAAGAATTGCGCGAACTCCTAATAGAGTGTCGCGATTTACACCGTCGGAACGCCGTGTTGATTGAAAGAAAACTCGACACCATTCGCGGCACGTTACACAGTTTACACACTGGTGAAACCGGAAGCCCTGTCGAGGTTTATGACCGTTTAGGTCAGGTAGCGCGGTTTAGCAAAGGCCGTGGCTATCAAGAAATTTGATTCAAGCCACCTGATCTTTCTCGTCGCCAGGGCGCATGTCCTTCAGCCAATAAACCCAAGACAACACCACCGCTACAGCTGTATAGAGTTCTCGCGGAATTTCTTCATCCACGTTTAACCTGCTGAGGAGTGCCAAGAGTTGGGGGTCTTCAGAAATAAAAACCCCTTGCTTGCGCGCCTCTTCAATCATGCGCCAAGCCAAATCCTCTTCACCCTTGGCGGTGACCACAGGCACAGGATTTTTGCCATAGGCCAGTGCCACAGCTTTGCGTGTGAAGTTGCTCATGCCGAAACATCCACCACCAAACCGCGACCAGACGGTGTCCAAACGGCTGCCTCTATGGGCCTTGCGCCTTGAATCACTTGAAAGCTTTTCATCGTCAGGCCCGCGTTGCCCAACTCTTGTCCCAAAAGACTAGAACGCACACGTGCTTGTGACACCACATTGGGATTTTCAGACCACATGGTCAGGTCAACTTGTTCAGAATTGGCCAATTGAGTTTTGAGCCAGACAGGCCCCAACTCCTCGCTCTTTGAATGCACATTGATGATCAACAAAGGTGATTCACCTTCTTGTTTGGGCCCACGTCTGATGGTGAGTTCAACGGGGTTGGCATCTGCAAAAGGCAGTGTCATGTTGAACAGTACTTCTTGCTGTGCTTGAGCTTGAACCGCTTGCACTTGACTGGCTTCTAAATCATCGACTGCGCGCTGCAATCGGGAGATCATGCCAAGCGTTTCTGCATCGTCGCCATTGCTCGATTGAATGGCATTCAGGTTGGATGTACTGATGGCATCAATCAGTCTACGCAGCATTTGTTTGGGATCCTGCGATGCCATGGACAAGCCTCTAGACAACCAAACTTCTGAACCCATGGCGCCCATCATGGCTTGCTTAAGTGCCGCTGGCGTCAGTTGAGCCATGCTCAGTTGCAAGCCGCGCCATTGTGTCAACAAGTCGGGCCTGGCTACAGTTTGAAGCAATGCATCTAAGGTACCGGGTTTGAAGATTTGCGACAGCTCGATGGCGCCAGTGGGCCTGTAAAGTAAATTGGCAATTCGAGACACCACAGGCGCTAGACTGGGCTCCGTCATCAAAGGCGCTGCTGTGAGTGTTAAGGCCGTGCTGGCTGCTTGCGTGCTAGCAGGTGGCGGAACTGGTTGCAAGTTCCATGGCCCATCCGGTTTACTTTGAACGCGAAGCCACATCGATTCACCAGGTGCTGCCAACGCAGAAGCTGGCGCGTCAATCATACGGCCTTGCAGTAAAAGTTTAGGTTGATCGCCGTGCAATCGAACTAGGGCTTGAACAATTTGGCCATCGTTCAGACCGAGATCTTGGGCAATACTGGCTTGAAAAGTCAGTAACTTGCCCTCTAAATAAATTGGATTGATGCGGTTGGGCGTAACCAGCGCCTCCGCCCCCGTGATCACGGGAAGCGGACCCAGAGCCTGCGAGAAGAGGGGTCGCTTGACTGAGAGCCGTAATTGTTTGCCTCGGAAGGTGCAGGTGCAATGGCCATGGGAGGCGGTGGCGCAAATGGCGTCAATGCTTGAACGACCAGTTGCGAGTGATTGGGAATGATCACTGTGGTGCCACGTTGAATACTTTGATTGGCTTTGCCATTGAGCAGTTTAGGATTGGCTCCCACGAGTGCTTTATTCAAAATGGAGGCATTCAAGGGGCTGTTGAGGTAGACCTCTTTCATTAAGCCATCGAGTGTGATGGTTTTTTTAGTTGTGTAGGTGGGTGCACCGTTCTCATAATTTGCAGGGGCAGCAGATTTAGTCAAAGCTGCCGGTGCATCGGATGGTGAAGCTGCTTGAGCAATGGGCCAAGCGAACAGCAAACTTGCCATGAAGAAAACAGAGGCGCACATTCTCATCACTTGCATGGAGCAAAGTTTGGGGGCGGTTGTGGTGAACATCTTTTTCATGAAACTTCCAAACAAATTAGCGAGGAATAAATCGCCCTTTGGTAGCGGGTAACACGGTGGCTTCTTTCAAGAGCGTTTCTGTGGGCCATGCACGCCATTGTGGTTGAGCCGATTGTGCGGGACCTGCCACAATTGTCAAGACCGATTGGTAAGGAGACACACTGTCAACCTTGGCCAATAGCATTTGAGATGCGCCGTCTTTGCCAACCAATTGGCTTGGGAACTTGGCAGGATCTGCCACCAGCCATTCATCGCCTTTGCGAACACCCGATTCGCTGCCCGCACTGATTCGAATAAATTCAGTATGCACTTCAGTCACTGTGGGTGTAATGGCTTCGCAAGCGACCAGTTGGCTGAGCGAAGATTTCCATTGTTGAAATTGTTGCGTCAAAAGTGCATGACTTTCTGCATTCAATTTGGCGGCTTTCCACTTGTCCACTTCCAAAGCCAAGTTCAGAGTGACCATTTCTTGGAATGCCCCTTTTTGCCCTTCTCTCGGGCTCACTTGTAGTAACAAACTCACTGCAATGCCAGGACCCGTGCCGCCATTCAAGCCCTGCAATCCTGGTGCTGGCAGCATTTCTGTTTTCATAGCGAAGCGAGCATGCCAAGGCAACTGCTCAGGCTTATTGCTGGTCAATGCACGCTCATAAGCCGTCATGGTGCTGCCCATGCTAGGCTGGGTGTCGTTGACTGTCATGCGCCAATTTTGCGCACCACCTTGAGTGTTGCTAGAAGTTAAGTGCTCACCCATTAACTGATACACAGCACTGGTCAGCGCAGATGGATTGCTTGAATCCATCCAAACATCCACACCCATCACATGCCGCAAGCCCACCTTCAACTGCTTCCCACAACTCTTATTGGGGTCAGATGACAATTGATTTGCTTTTTCTGAAACCAGAGTTTTATTCTGCTCTGACCCCAATTGTTTAAATGGGAGTGCGTTGGTGAAGCTTTGCCAGATGGCTTTGAGGCCTTGGCGAGTTTGTTGTTTGAGTGATGTTGCGGGTTCTTCTAATTGAAGTTGGGCTTTGGGTTGGCCGGCTTCGTCGCGGTCGTAGGAGAGGACGCGCAGGCTGTTCACTTGCATGCCATTCTTAAAGCTGCTGGTTTCGCGCAGGCTGCCGTTGTTGTCTAACCAGATTGTGCTCAATACCTTGGTGGGTGTTTGCAAAGATGCCTCTACCAAGCTGTGGCGAATGGCTTCCAAACGTTCTTGCGCAGTCAGGGGTGCTTTGGCTTGTGATTCTTCTTTTTGTGAAGGCGCAGGTAAATTTTGTGCCCAACTGCTAAAGGCAGTGAGCGACAAAACACCAAAGTACCAACTGGCGCTGCGCAGCTTTAACATGATCAACGACCTTTAACAGCCACTTGGCCTAAGAACAACAAGCGCAAGTCTTGCACAACCTCTTTGTCTAGCGACAAAGTGGTTTCATAGGTGTCTTCACCCACGGGCGTAATGCTGACCAATTGAGCGCCATAGATCACGCCTTCAACTTTGGTTCGGAATGTGTCGTTCACCATAACCATGTCAGCCACCGTAGAAGAGGCATCCAATTGCTGTCCGTAAACTTGTTCTGTGAGTGTTCGAAACGCATCCAACTTGGAGGCGCGAATGGCCATCAAACGTTGTTGAGCTGGGTTCTTTGAATTTTGAACGCTGATCACAGCGTAGCCTGTGGCCGTCAAAGTTTCACGCTTCTCCACCAAGGGCGCCGCTAAATTGCTGCTTTTGGTGGGTGAGGGCATGTTCAAGTTGATGGATTTACATCCAGTCAAAGCAAGAATAACCAAAGCCAGGCAAGTGGTGGACAAAAAATTGAGGCGTTTCATGGGTTCATCCTTCTAAATAGGTGGACTCTGAAGTCCTTCACCCTCTGATTCGGCATCAAAGGGGGTTTCTTGAGGCAATTGCACAACGTAAATGACCAAATACCAGCCTTCTTTTGCAACCCACTTGACGGTTTTCCGACATTTCAGGTTAAATCTCTATAAATCGAATACACAAGTGTATTGATTCGTGGCCAAGCCACTGAACTACATTGCTTTTTTAAGACATTTTTATCAAAAAATCAATGGCGACCCAACAAGTTCTTCACCCTTTCATTGGCTCCAGCGTCAGTGCCGAAGCCCTTCGAACCCTGATTGCGCGTGTGGCGTCTTCTACAGCCACGGCCTTGATCACGGGCGAAAGTGGCACGGGCAAGGAATTGGTAGCCCGAGCGTTGCACGACCAATCTGACCGTAGCAAGGCCAATTTTGTGCCCATCAATTGCGCCGCAATTCCGACAGGCCTTGTTGAAAGTGAATTATTTGGACACCGCAAAGGCTCTTTCACGGGCGCCATGACCGATCGCATCGGCCGGTTTGAGTTGGCCAATGGCGGCACTATTTTTCTAGACGAAATTGGCGATTTGTCTCTAGACATGCAGGTGAAATTGCTTCGCGTGTTGCAGGAAAGAAGTGTGGACCCTGTGGGTGGCACCAAGTCGGTTCCAGTGGATGTTCGGGTGGTGGCTGCAACTCACAGAGATTTAGAACAAGAAATTGTGGCGGGCCGATTTCGTGAAGACTTGTACTACCGATTGAACGTTCTGCCACTCAACACGCCCGCTTTGCGCCAACGTAACCAAGATGTACCCGTCTTGCTGGCACATTTTGCGGCGCACTTTGCACAAAAAGGGCAAACACCCATTACCTTCGCTGCCGATTTTTTAGGCGCGTTGCAAGACTACGCTTGGCCAGGCAACGTGCGAGAGTTGTCCAATTTGGTCGATCGATTTAGTACGCTTTTCAGCGGGCAGCAGCTCAAAATTAATACAGTGCCGCCTTCTTTGTTGCCCAAAGGTCTGCAATTGATTCAAGCAGAAAGATTGGCGGCTTCTCCTTCTGACCAAACAGACCTTCCCGTGGTGGCGGGTTCTGTGGCCATAGAAAATCACAGTGCCAATGCGGATGTGATGAACCCATTTGCCAACCCAGCCCCAGACCAGCCGCTAGATGCGCACAATGAAGTTGAGCACATCATTATGTTGGCACAAGGCCTTCCCAGCTTGCCCCCTGAAGGCTTGTCTTTGAAAGACCGCTTGGCCGACATTGAGCGTGACTTAATAGTACAAGCCCTGCAGCGCACCGATGGCAATGTGTCTCAAACAGCCAGGCTGCTCAATTTGCAACGCACCACCTTGATTGAAAAACTCAACAAGTACGATTTGCGCCAGGGCACTATTTTGAACAACAGCTAAAAAATTGCGCGCAAAAACTTAGCGCTAATTTTTACGGTTTCACACTCAAAACACCGCTGCTGCCAGCAGGTGTTGTGTCTGTTGACTGTGGCCTAGGATACTGAACCATTCTCTCCTTTTGCCTTGCGGCGGCAGCGGCGGCGGCATTGGCTTGCGCAGTTTGTTGTGCGGCCAAATTGGCAGCTTGTACAGTTGCGGAATTGGCTTGCACACTGGCTTGCAATTCGAGTGCTTGTCGCTCTCTTTGAATGCGTGCCAAGTTTTCCATTTCGCGTTTCAGGCCATTGCTGTCCGTCATAGAGCCTTGCACATTTTTCATGATGCTTGAAAGTGCATTGATGGCATTGGCCTGTGATTGAAGGCGACCATCCAGTGACTGAACTTGTTTGGCTAGAATTTGATTTTTAGCGTCAAGCTGTTTGGCTGTTTCTTCGGGCACGCCTTGCGCGCTCTTGATTGATTCACCAATTTTGGCTTCCAGTTTGCCCTGCGCATCGGCAATACCTTCTTGCTTGCCCACCATCTCTTGCAAGGCGTCATTGACTGAGCCTACCAATTCCATGGAGGCGTCAAGCTCTATGACGCGTTTGCCGACAGCAGACACCATCGTGTCCAGTTGATTGATTCTGGATTTGAGGCTGATAGACATGCCTGCAAAAATCATGGTTGCAATGAGCATCAGGCTTCCAGCAACGCCAAAAATAATGAGCGTGTGCTTGCGTTGTTTCGTCTGCGAAGCCTCTAACTTTTCAATGACACTGCGCATGTGCTCACCCGCGTGAGTGGCCAAATTGGCTGAACGCGTTGCCAACTCAGCAGAATCAAGGGCCAGTATTTTGATGCCTTCGAGCTCTTCTTCGTGAGACTGCGAGAGTGAGCTTGTTTGGGCATGACCAGAAGGCTCGTTGTGCGCATCATCATGCGCGTGATGATCGGAAGCTCCCGTCGTGGGCTCGCTGTGTTCAGCTTCTTTGTGATTTTTATCGGTGCTCATGGCATTTGCCTTTCAGTGTGCTGAGATTTGAGTAGGAGCTCAAGTCGCAGACTCAAGTTTGTCTAGTTTGGTTCGCAAGTTGTCGTTTTCAATTTTCAAATGAACCACACGCGCTGGAAAATCCATCTCGGTCTCTGCTTCTGGGGGATTAGCAGTTTGTGCTGCAAAGCTTGATTCGTTTGACGGCGCGTTTGATTGTTGCGGTGCAACTTCTTTAGAGCTTGTAGTTGCGGAGCTTTCATTGGCAGAAGCGGCACGTTGAACGGATGCCAAAGGATCTGAACTTGCCAATGCAGCAGCAGTATTTGTTTTAACGCCTTCTTTCGGGGCGCGCAATTCGGAATCGGCCCTTGCATTTTCTTTGGGCGCGCGAAGGTCGTTGTTTGCGGTGACGGCTTCTTTGGGTGCTTTTAAATCGCCATCAGGATTGACGCCTTCTTTGGGCACACGTAAATTGTTGGCAGACGGAGCCGCTTCTTTTTCAGCACGTAATTCACCTGAAGGATCAACGCCCGCTTTTTCTGCACGCAATTCAACCGAAGGATCGACGCCTTCTTTTTCGGCTCTCAGGTCTTTGCCAGTGCGGACACCTTCTTTGGGGCCCTTCAACATGTCATCCAAACTGACGGCTGCTTTTTCAGCCCGCAAATCTTTGTCAATCTTGACCCCGTCTTTGCCTGCCCGAAGCTCATCGTTTGACTTTTGGGCCCCGTTTTCAATTCGAGTGTCTTTTCTGTTTTGCAAGGATTCTCTTGCTAAAGCTATTTCATCATCCAATGACAATGGGCGGTTCTTGCCCTTGAGCTCGTCGTTGCTGAGGGTAAATTCATTGTTTTCACCCTCGCCTTCGCTCAAGACTTTGCGAATGGAGGCTTCTCCAACTACCGCTTTTTGACCGAAAGCGTTGCTAGACCCCTCAGGAATTGAAACTCTGTGAGGTGAATTTGTCTTGATAATTTCAGGGTCGCTCATGGGCTCTTCCTAAGGTTTGGCACTGGGCGCCAACCGACTTTTTAAATTCCGTTCAGTTCGCACCGTACCAGGGCTTGGCAAAGTGCTAAGTTTGGTAAATTCCTCGGCTGATTGCAATGTTTCAAACGGACCCGAAGCCAAAACAAAAGTAGCTAAAGGCTCATTAGGCTTATATACCGGCACAACTCGGGAATTCTTTAGCCCTGGGTAGGCTTTTTTGACTTGTTTGGCAATGGCAAAGCTTTTGTAAGCGCCGTGCAAAACCAGCCATCTTTGAGGCGGTAACTGCTCGGCCCATTTTTTACCTTGCAAAGCTTCGTCCGGCAATTCCACCGTCGAATCATCGACTTTGCTAGCCTTTGAACTTGCTTCATCCGGCAATTTTGTAGGCGAAGTCTCTAAGGGCTGAGCTGTTTGAAGCGGCAAAGTTGGTTGAGGTGGCGGGTTAGGCGCTGTCGCTGAGCTTTCAGTTTCAGTTTTAGTTTCTGTTGCCACCAGCTTAGGGGCCTCGTTTTGATCGCTCGGCTTATTTTCTTTGGGTTCAGTTGACTCATTGCCAAACTTAAGACTAGCAAAAATCTCGGGTTGCAGCCAAGCCACAAAGACTGTACCGCCCATCAGAAGCGCCAGAATAACCAAGGCGCCAACTGCGATTTTAGGAGCTGTTAACTTGGATTTTTTTTTATTTCGATTGACTGCACCAGATGACTTTGATTCTCTAACTGCTCGCAATGCAGCTGGCACGTGCTCCATGAGCCTGAGTTGTTCAAGCATGGCTCGCACATCTTCTTCTTGTCCATGTGTGCGTGCCTGGTTCCAAAAAGTTTGGGTTTGAGCAGAATTGGGCAGTGCAATATTCCAGCGCATCATTTTTTTGCCCAAAGCATTTAACAGATTGGCGCTGGGTTCAGAGCCAGCCATCCACAAAACAACTCGAACTTTAGAGCCTGGAAACTGTTGAAGCAATTGACCTAACAATTCAATTTCATGGGGGTCCATGCTGTGTGCACTTTTGATCACCCAAACCTTGTTGACATCGCTTAAATTGCCAGCTTTCAAAGCTTCTTGCACTGACATCGCAGAAACCATTTGATTGAAGTTTTCAATCAACACGTCTGCATCGCTAGGGCTGTAGCTCTCTAAGGTTCCATTTGGCAAGGCCTCGCGCAAATGGTTTAAGAAAATATGGCCGTAATGATTAAGCAATGCCGTTTGGGGACAATGCACCACCACGCACATGCCTTCCCGCGCAACGCCATTCACGCAGGCTTGCATGCGCGCTTCGTCTAGGGGTTGAAAGAAAAGATCTGGCATGGCAATGATTGATTCAGGCTAAGCTTAGGAAATAAGTTTGCCATTGGCATCAAACTGCATCGATGGTGGAATTTTGGGGTTGGGTTTGCCCATGCGCTCAACACCTGGCCTGATATCGGCCAAACTGAACACGTAGGCAATGACTTGCGCGACCGCTAAGTACAAAGCCTCTGGAATCGGATGATCGAGTTTGGTCGTGAAGTAAAGCGCACGCGCCAAGGGCGGAGCCGCAAAAATTTCAACACCGTTTTTTTCAGCTTCTTCGCGAATGCGTTGCGCCAAAAAGTCAGAACCTTTGGCCAGCAGCAGCGGCGCGCCATCACCTGTAGGGTCATAAGAAAGTGCAACTGCAAAGTGCTCTGGGTTGGTAATGACGACGTCGGCATCTTTCACTTTTTGCAGCATGCGATTGTTGGCCATTTCGCGTTGACGTTGGCGAATTTTGGCTTTCACCTCAGGCTGGCCTTCCATGTCCTTCATCTCGTCTTTCACTTCTTGCTTGGTCATGCGCATGCGCTTCATAAAAGCAAAACGCTGATAAGGCGCATCAATGAGGGCAATGACCAGCAAGCTCAATGACAGCCACAAGGCCGATTCACCAATCATGATGCCTGCATGGGCTAAAGCGGGTTCCAATCCCATTTGACCCAACTCCATGAGCTGATCAAGTTGTCGACTGACCAAGGTCCAAAGCACTGTGGCCACCAGTGAAAATTTCAAGATGGCCTTGCCCAACTCAACGAAAGCTTTAGAGCCAAACATGCGAGAAAAACCTTGCAAAGGGCTGAGCTTGCCAAAATTTGGCAGCACACTTTTGAGAGAAAACAAATAGCCGCCGGTGGCGCCACTGGCCAGCACTGCCAATACCGCGGTGACTCCCAAAATGGGCACGATCAGCAAAAAGCTTTCACCAATCTGTGAGGCAAAAGCGGGTGCCAGTAGTTCGGGGTTGTCTAAGGTTTTGCGATCAAACTTAAAACCTTGTGCAAACAACTGGGCCATGCGAGCCATCCAAGCGCTGCCAATAAAGTACATCACCAAAATGGCGCCAATGGTGACTGCGGCAGCAGGTAGTTCGACAGAGCGCGCAACTTGTCCATCGTCGCGGGCATTGCGAAGTTTTCTGGCGGTGGCTTCTTCGGTGGGTTCTGAGCTACTTTTTTCAGCCATGGTGTGCGGCCTCCATTAGGACAGTCCAACCAAGGTTCGGACTTGAAAGAAACCTTGCATCCAAAGCCACTGAATGCGAGCGCCAATGCTGGGCAGGGCCAAAATTAAAATGCCAAAGCCCGCAAAAATCATGGCGGGAAATCCTACCGAAAAAATGTTCAAACTGGGCGCTGCACGTGTGGCCACGCCTAAGCCGATGTTGATGAACAACAAAGCCACCATGACGGGCAGGGCAGTGAGTAGGGCGCCCAGAAACAACATTGAACTCCATGCCACCAGTTGTCGCCAAGCCATGTCACCCAACAGGTTGCCACCAATGGGCAAACTGGTAAAACTTTCCACCACCAAATTAAGCAGCATGCCATGGCCGCCCAAGCCCACAAAGATGAGGGTGCCCAACACCAATAAAAATTGGCTGATGACGGGCACGTTGCCCATGTTGGGGTCAATCATGGTGGCCATTGACAGGCCAATGGCATTGGCAATGGACATGCCCGCCACCACAATGGCAGCTGTGACCACTTGAAGCATGAGGCCCATGAGAAGGCCAATCATGAGTTGATTGGCAACTTCTAACAGTCCCGCGGCAGAAAGCGGATCAATGGTGGGCCAAGTATGCAGGGGATACACCAGCCAAGTAATGGACATGGCCAGCACAATGCGGATGCGTAAATTAACAGCGCGCAATGAAAAAATGGGCGCAGCAATGAGCAGTGCAGAAATTCGCAGCATGGGCCAGATCAGCGCATAAAAACGCTCTAGCAATTCAATGGCTGCGACATCCATGGTGAGCCGTGCTTAAGTGAACAATCCAGGTATTCGCTGGAAAAGGCTTCGTGTGTAATCGACCAAGGTAGTGAGTTGCCATCCACCCACCACGGCCAATGTGATGGCCAATGCAGCCAGCTTGGGAATGAAACTTAGAGTGGCCTCATTGATCGAAGTGGCTGCTTGCAGCACGCCAATAATCAAACCGACAATAAGAGCTACGCCAAGCAGTGGTGCAGAAATTAAAACGGTGATCCAAAGAGCTTGTCGGCCGAGGTCAACAACGGTAGAAGTGTCCATGATGACAGTCCAGGTTAGGTGACAAAGCTGGCGGCCAGTGAGCCCAATATGAGGCTCCATCCGTCCACCAAAACAAACAACATGAGCTTGAAAGGCATGGAGATCATCATGGGCGACAACATCATCATGCCCATTGACATCAGCACGCTGGCCACAATCAAATCAATCACCACAAACGGGATGTAAATTAAAAACCCAATGGTGAAGGCGCTTTTCAATTCAGACGTAATGAAGGCGGGTACCAATGTGGCAAAAGGCACGGCAGCCGCGTTGACAGGGGCGTCTTTGCGGGCCATTTGCATAAAGAGGCCAATGTCGTCTTCTCGTGTTTGCTTCAACATGAAACTGCGGAGAGGTTCTTCAGCAGCTGCCAAAGCCTTTTCAAAGGACATGCCGTTTTGCATGTAGGGTACCAAGGCGTTGTTGTAAATGTCGCCCAACACCGGCGACATGATGAACAAAGTGAGGAACAAAGCCAAGCCCACCAACACCGTGTTGGGGGGTGTTTGACCTGTACCCAAAGCTTGCCTCAGAATGGACAGCACAATGATGATGCGAACAAACGAGGTCATCATTAACAAGAAAGAAGGCAGCAGCGTGAGCGAGGTCATCAACGCCAGCAATTGCAGCGTCAGACTGTATTGAGTGCCAGATTTGCCGCCGCTCACATTGACCATGGGAATGCCTTGTGCAGCTGCCACAAACGGGAAAGCCATTACAACGATGGCTATGATGAGGCTGGCCCAAACGACTGGTTTACGGAACATGTTGAACTCCGTCTGGCGCCGAAGCGGCCAAGACTTGATGTGAATGAGAAGCGGCGAGAGAGTCTGAAAAATCTGCGGGTTGGAGTTTGCCATCTGGCCAACTGGCAATGCCATTGATTTGGGTGGGGCTGATGCCAATCAGAACTTCACGCTCACCCACGCGAATGAGCGCCACTTTTTGGCGAGTGCCCACACTTAAACTTTCAATGATCTGCAAACGGCGGCCAGCGTTTTGGCTGTTCATTTTGCCTTGCAATTTACGAAGTGCCCATAAGAGAGCCACCAAAAGTGCAATCACCAGGCCCAGGCTGCCGAGCATCCTAAAAACGTCAGCGCCTGTAATGCCGGGTGCCATCAGTTAGCTCACAAATTCTTCATGCGTTCGGCAGCAGGGGCAACGCGAGTTAAGCGGACACCATAACGGTCGTTGACCAGCACAATTTCACCTTGCGCAACGATGGTGTTGTTGACCAGCAGGTCGAGCGGTTCACCGGCAATTCGGTCAAGCTCGACCACACTGCCTTGAGTGAGACGCATCAGGTCGCGAATTTTAATTTGTGCACGGCCCACTTCAATGGACATGGTGACAGAAATATTTTGCAACACTTCTTGGTCGATTTTGCCAGAGGCATCTGTCAACAAAGGGTTGTCAAGGGTGGCGTCAGCGGTAGTATCAGTCATGACAGTTTCCTGGAAAAATTATTGCAAGCCTGGGATGTAAGCGCGTTCAACTTGAACCGCTACTTGTGAGCCCAAAGCACCCACCTGAACATCAAAGGCGGGTAAACCATTGACCATCATACGGGCCAATTCGGGCTTCTTGAAAAACAACACGTCGCCTTCTCGCATGGCTTCAATTTCACCATAAGAAGTTTCAATGTTCCCCAACAAAATGCGCGTTTCAAGGCTGGCGCTTTCAACGGCATCTTCTAAGTCGTCATGCCATTGTTTGTCAGACTCTTCGTTGCCGTCGCCTGATTGCACACGGCTGCGCAACAATTCGCGAATAGGTTTCAAAGAAGAGTAAGGGTAGACCAAATCGATAAACCCTTGAGAATTTGATTGGCCTTCGGCTTCAAATCTAGTGAGAATGACCAAGTCGTTCTCATCTGCAATTTGAGCAAATTGGGGGTTGATTTCTGAGCTGACCAATTCAAACTCAAGAGGCAAGACAGGTGACCAAGCCTCTTTAAGGGATTTGAAAAAGACTTCCAAAATCATGTTGATGATTCTAGATTCAGTAGGAGTGAACATGCGGCTGGGTGGTAGTTCACCAACACCGCGGCCAAAGCCACCAAAGAAAGTGTCAAGCGAGCTAAAAACCACCGTGGGGTCAATCACCACAATGGAGTAGCCGCGCAAGGGGTTCATCCGGATCATGTTGACCGACATGGGGGCTTTCAAGCCCTTGAGGTAGTCACCAAATCGAACAATTTGAACCTGCGTGCCATTCACCTTGGGGCTGGTGCGAAGCATTTCCAACAAACCCAAACGGAACACACGAATGAACCGCTCGTTGATCATGTCGAGCGAGCTGACATTGACGCCTAAGCTGCTGTCTTCGCTGGCCAAGTCATATTTTTTAATGCGCGCTTTGGTGTTAAATCCTGTGTCAACAGGAATGGATCCATCCTTCACGCCCTCGGCCAAGCTCGAGAGTTCATCGGGTGTTAAGAGTGAGGTGGCCATGTCAATTCAAGTGCTCAAAAATGAGAATCGCTAAGTTTATTGAACGATGAAATTAGTGAAGTAGACGTCTTCAATGCCACCAAAGTCTTCGTACTTTTCAAGCAGCGTATTGATAGCATCACGAATCTTGGCGCCTAACTCTTTTCTAAAATCAGGCTTTACCAGATCGGCTTCTTGTGTTTGACGCATGACATCCATAATGACAGAGCGTAAAGCAAATTCATGCTTTTTAACGTTTTCGAAGACGCGTTCGTCATAATGAGTCATCACGGCCAATTGCACGGACATCACTTTTTTAGAGCCGCTCAAGTTAACCAAAAATTCACGCTCAATTTGCAGGTAGGTGTACTCAAAGCGCTGAAGTTCAGGAGATTCTTTTGTTTTCTTACCTGGTTTGCCGTCTTTGGCATCTTTACCGCCCGCACCTTTACCGCCATGCGCGTCAGCCGCTGCTTCTGCATGCTCGGGGTCAACAGGTTTAGGATTGAAAAACCCAGTGAGGAAAAGCGTGCCCACCACCGTGCTGGCCAGAATAACAAGCAGGCCAACCACACCCACAATGATCAAGACGATCGGGTTTTTAGGCTTTTTCTCGCCTGCGCCTTCTTCTGCTACTTCTTCTACTGCTGCTTCAGCCATATGGCACCTCTATAAAGAATATTTGTACACCTTCAGCATGAATTTAATCAAGCCAAAGTGTCCCATGCATCTGCCGATCGTTTTTCAACCATGCGGCTTACCCGTTGAACAGGTTGAGCTTCATCGGCAGGGGTCTCAGATTCCGTGTTGCCAGAAAAACGCTGGGGTGTCGGATTCCCGCCAGATTCGCGCTTGCTTTCACTGTTTACCCAGACATCAGCAACTGCCGTGCCTGATTGAGCCAAACTGTCTTTTAATCTCGACATTCCTTGCGTAATGAGTTCTTTGGTAAGCATATTTTCTGTTTTGAACACGGCATCTAGCCCGCCTGCATGCATGTCAAGCTCTACATCAATCTGCCCAAGGTGGCCAGGATTGAGTTTCAAATGCAAGCGCCATTGTCCACGTTCCATCTGTTCTTGGAGTCTTTCTCCCAAGGCTTCTCCGAGTTTATTTGCCAATTCTTGAATTTGTCCGGTTCTGTCGGCTAATTGGGCTTTGTCACCCTGGGCACTGATAGAACTGTTGGCCAAAGCCGACAAACTGATAGGGGCCTTGGTGTTGTCGGTGGCATTTAAGGGGGTTGCGCTTGAGTTGTCATCTGCGCCTGCCGCCATAGCCAAGACCAAGTCGGCACCCAAATCTAAGCCAATGTCGGTTGCGCCTAGGTCAATTGTGCCTTCGGCGGAAAAGCTACCCTCTTTTTCTGCCAACTTGCTAGACATAATTTCTGCCCAAGTGGAGGATTGCAAGTTGCCATTGAGCTTGGCCAATTGTTTGGTCATGGTTTCCCACTCAGGAACCAAGCGCATGCGCATGGCATCCAAAGGGCCCATTTCCGGGGGCAGTTCTGTGGCCATTTCAGCCACAGTAGGGGCCAAACCAGTTAGGTGCGAGGGTACGCCAAATGTTTGAACCACAGCAGTGGCGCCCACCGCTCCTAATAAATTATGAAGGTCAGAAGCCTTGGCCGATACTTCGGCCAAATGAGGGGCCGCCGACCAAGCAGATGTTGTAACTTGAGAGCTAATGGGCAAAGCACCTGGGTGGGCGCTGAGCCAGTTCAAGGTAGCCGTCGTAGGAAAAAGGTGAGAACCTTCATTGACCGCGGTAATGGAGCCTAATGAAGCGTCAACAGGTGCAGCTGTCATAGAAACAGGGGCAGACAGGCCAGGAGTCACGGGCCAACCCAAACCTGGCGCTGTGAAAACATTCTCCGAAAGCTCAACTGAGGCGGGGGCCGAAATTTTGAGGCCTTTGGCAGTCGCAGCCAGAGGCGAGGGCACCAAATCACCAAATAGCGTTTTGACGGCGCCTTCACCTAAACCCTGGGCCCTTGCAAAAGCAGCAAGGCTATTGGCGTCTGGCAAGGGTGAAGCCGTGGTGATCACTGCAAACTGATCACCCAAAGCAACCGTTTGCAGGCCTTGGGCGTTGGCATCAGGGCCTTCTGCCCCGGCCACTTTTCCAGCCCCATCCCCAGCTGGGGCGGCAATCCCTTGCCGTTCAGAAGTGTTCAGAAGGTCGCGCATCAACCCTGCAAACTCCTTCCCATTCATGGGGGTCGACAAGCTGTCATCAACAGCCGTGGCGGCTGCTGGAGCCGCACTGGACAAGGGATTGGCGACGGTGCTGGCAGAAAAATTCAGGTTGTTGTCCATGTTGTTTCCATGTTCATTGGTCATCCTCACAGCGGCAAATGACTGGAGGGGTGCTTTGTATTAGCAAAAACCGTGACAGGACATGCTTTGCCGCTTGGGTCGACTGCTTTGTGGTTGCAACCCTGTCGGCTTTTCTCATGGCATGGACTTTGCTGAACCAGATGAACTTTGGAAAAAATATGTTCAATTCCAGCTTTTTCAACCTGATTTACCGCAAAAGCACACTATGAGTACCTTGACCCTGTCAACGGTTCGACAGAGCCTGTCCAAATTCGATTACACCGGCCTCGGCTTGCCCGCGCTGGTGCTTTTAATCATGGCCATGCTGGTGGTGCCTCTGCCAGCGCTGCTCTTGGACATTCTGTTTACCTTCAACATTGGCTGCAGTTTGCTGGTCATCATGATTGCCATTGGCACTCGCAAGCCGCTCGAATTTTCCTCCTTCCCCTCTGTGTTGCTGTTTGCCACCATGCTCCGTTTAGGCTTGAACGTGGCGTCGACCCGTGTCATTTTGGTCAATGGCCATGAAGGCCATGAGGCGGCCGGTAAGGTGGTGGCAGCTTTCGGCGAGTTTGTGATTGGCGGTAACTACGTGGTCGGTTTCATCATCTTTTCTATTTTGATGATCATTAACTTCATTGTGGTGACCAAAGGCGCTGGCCGTGTCTCTGAAGTGAACGCTCGATTTACCTTGGATGCGATGCCTGGTAAACAAATGTCGATTGATGCCGATTTGAATGCCGGCGTGATCGACCAAGAAACTGCCAAAAAGCGCCGCGAAGAACTTTCACAAGAATCTGACTTCTTCGGCTCCATGGATGGTGCCTCTAAGTTTGTGTCTGGCGACGCGGTTGCCGGTTTGCTCATCTTGGTCATCAACTTACTGGGTGGCTTGGCCATTGGTGTGGGCCAGCACGGCCTGTCAATGTCTGAGGCTGGTAAAATTTACACCCTGCTGACCATTGGTGATGGTTTGGTAGCGCAGATTCCATCGCTTTTCTTGTCTTTGGCAACTGCCATCATTGTGACCCGCGTGACCACCTCCGAGTCCATGACGGAGCAGGCCACCTCGCAGCTTTCCAATCCTACAGCCTTGTACATGTCGGCCGCCATTTTGGCCATTATTGGCTTGGTGCCTGGCATGCCACACATGGTGTTCCTCGTCTTGGCGCTGGTGACTGCTGGCTTGGCTTGGCGCATTACCAACAAAGCCGATGTGCCAGAAGCTACCCCCGCAGAACAAGCCGCGCAAGCCGCATTGGAAGAGCCTAAAGAATTGGATTGGGACGATGTCGATCAAGTGGACTTGATTGGCCTTGAAATTGGCTACGGTTTGATTCCCTTGGTCAACCCTGAAACCGGCGGTCAATTGATGAACCGTGTGAAGGGTGTGCGTAAAAAGCTTTCCGCAGAATTGGGATTCTTGGTTCAGCCAGTTCGCATTCGCGATGCCTTGACCATTGACCCCGATGCTTATCACATTGTTTTGAAAGGTGTGGTTCGCGGTAAGGGACAAATTAGAGTGGGCAAAGAGTTGGCCATCAATCCGGGTCAAGTTTATGGTCCTTTAGAAGGCCAACCTACCAAAGAGCCTGCATTTGGTTTGGAAGCTGTGTGGATTGATCCTTCTCAACGTGACACAGCGCGTACCTTGGGCTACACGGTGGTGGACGCTAGCACAGCCATTGCCACACATTTGAACAAAGTATTGCGTGACAACGCAGCCGACTTACTCAGCCATGATGAAGTTCAGCAGTTGTTGGACAAGTTGGCAGCCAAGTCACCGAAGCTGGTGGAAGACTTGGTGCCCGGTAAGTTGTCATTGGGTGTGGTCACACGCACCTTGCAAAACTTGCTGAATGAATCTGTGTCGATTCGCGACATGCGCACCATTGCCGAAACATTGTCTGAAGTGGCCAGCCGCACGCAAGAGCCCGATCAGCTGACCTCGCTGGTTCGCCCCAAATTAGGCCGCATGATTGTGCAGAGTTTGGTGGACGAGTCCAACGCCTTGTCTGTGATGACACTGGACCCTAACTTAGAGCAGTTGTTGCACAACGTTTTGCAACAAACCGCCCCAGGACAAAGCATGGCGCTTGAGCCTGGTTTGTCAGAGCGTTTGTTTGCAGCCTTGCGCGAAGGCGCGCGCGCAGTTGAAGAAATGGGTCACCCCGCCGTATTGGTGGTATCGCCCGCCATTCGCCCTTGGATGTCAAAGGCCGTTCGCTATCGAGTGAACGAAATGACTTTGTTGTCCTACAGCGAAATTCCAGATGATCAAAGTGTCAAGGTGGTTCACACCGTACACGCTGAAACACGTTAACAGATTCAAACCCAGACGCAAGAATAGAGACCGACATGGAACTCAAACGAATCCTCGCAAGAGATACTCGCAGCGCTACCGAACAAGCCATGGCTTTGTACGGCAAAGATGTGTTGATCATCTCAAACCACCGCGTGGGTGGGCAAACTGAACTCGTCATTGCGCTCGAAGTAGAAACAGTGGAGATGGAAGCTGGCGATGATGAATTGATGACCATTGAAGACACACACACGGTGGATTCAATAGAAGACGCGCCTTTGAAATCGGTTGCGACCAAGGCCACCGAAAGTGCTGGATTTGATGATCATTTGGTCAATGCTTTGTTGGCCCCCCTTCGCGCAGCGGCTTTAAACACAGATACAAGCTTAGCACCAGCCATGAGCCTGGTAGAGCAAAACCGCGACAACGAACGTGGCAAAGAGCTTGTATCGCTGGTGATCGATGAGTTGTCTGCATTGCGTCAAGAAATTCGAATGAGCCAGCAGGTATCGGCTTGGGAAACACAACAACAATGGCCTGAGCACTTGCAAGAATTGGTTAACAATTTGTGCGAAGCCCCTGTGCCATCAGCTCTAAGAACATTGCTGTTGTCTGGTTTAAAAGAACAAAAGAGTTTGGCCGATGCGCGCTTAAGTTTGCAGCAGCAACTGCTTTTCAACATGCAGTCTAAATCGCAGTCATTTATTTTGTCGGGTGTGCATGCCGTGGCGGGTTCATCTGGCGCGGGTAAAACACTCATGACGGTGCGCTGGGCTCACCACGCAGCCCGCTTGATGGGCTCTCACAAAGTGGCTGTGGTGTCGTTCCAAGATGAGCGTGCTGGCGCCTGGTCACAAATTCAACAACTTTGTGCCCAAGCAGAAGTGGATTGCTACCGAGCCGCCAATGCCGAAAGTTTGGGACAGTTGATGAAAGAGCTGTCGTCTAGACAATTGGTATTAATTGACACCTCTGGCGTTCAAATGACAGACCGCCTGACCGAGATTCTGGCCCTTGACCCCGAATGCCAACTTCACGCCGTGTTGGCAGTGGATGCTTCCAGCGTCACTTTGAAGCGCGTTTTGTCAGATCCGGGCTTGACTTGGAACAGCCTGATGCTCACCAAATTCGATGAATCGAGCGCGCCTTGGGCTTTGATTCAATTTTTGAGTCACGATCAGCGCAATTTGCCCCTTTCTATGGGCAGCGAATCTGATAAATTGACCGATGGGGTGTTAACCTTGAGCCCTGAAGTTTTGGCAGATTTGGCCATTGCACGCTGCATGCCCGATTTTAAGCCTGACGAGGCCCCTGAGAACATCGCCCCTACATCTAGTATCTTGAACTTGGCCAACATTGATCTGAACATGATTCGACCTGCTCGGCAGCAAGCCTCTCAGCCTATTTTGGTGACGCATGGATAAGCCAAAGCGTACGCAAGTCATTGGCGTGGCCAGTGGCAAAGGAGGCGTGGGTAAAACCACGGTCTCTGTGAATTTGGCTGCTGCTTTGCAGGCCACGGGTTCGCGCGTCATGTTGTTTGACGCAGACATGGGGCTGGCCAATGCGCAAATTTCCATGGGCGTGCGTTGTCCTTTTAATTTGAGTGATTTTTTAAGCGGCGCCAAAACACTGAAGGAAATCATTGTCACCACCCGCCAAGGCGTGAAACTGGTGCCTGGTAGTTCGGGTCGGCAAGACATGGCGGCCCTTGATGAAATGGGTGCCGCACACATTATTCAAGCCTTTAGCAGCTTGGAAGATCCGATTGACTATTTGATTGTGGACATGGCTGCCGGCATTGCGCCCTCGGTGATGACCTTCTTGTCAGCCAGCGAAAGAAGGTTTGTGGTGGTCAAAGACGACCCGTCTTCCATTGCCGACGCTTACGGCACCATCAAAATCATGATTCAAGATCATGGTTTGGAAGAAATTTACCTCATACCCAATGGGGTGGGCAGTGCCCAAGAGGGCTACCAACTCTTTGAGCGAATCAACAATGTGTGTGCGCGGTTTTTAAACCGGTCCATTCGCTATTTGGGTTCGATTGAAAATGACGAAATGATTTTGCAAGCGCATAAAAAATACATGCCCGTCATTGAGTTTGCCCCCACCAGTTCTTCTTCAAGAGACTTTCGGCATTTGGCCAAGGCCATTCAAAATTTACCGCAAGTGCCACCCATTTCGGGCGGCTTGCAGTTTTTCATGGAGCGACGACTGACTTCGTCAGACGTTTAAAACCCTATGGCCAACTCCACCCGTCTTTACGAAGAGGTTCAAAACAACAGCGAAGCGCTGGTCATGGCCCATTTGGGCATGGTCAAGCGCGTGGCTTTGCACCTCAAAGTGAGATTGCCACCTTTTATGGAGTTGGACGAACTGATTCAGGTGGGCATGATTGGTCTGCTGGAGGCCGCACGGGCTTACAACCCCATCAAAGGCATCGAGTTTGAAAATTTTGCTCACAGCCGAGTGCGCGGCGCTATTTTGGACGAAGTCAGACGACTTTCTTTCTTGCCAAGGTCTGCCGTGGCCATTAATAAGTCGCACAGCGAGGCTACCCACGAGTTGGCTGCCGGGTTGGGCCGAACGCCCACGCAAAGCGAGTTGGCCGAGCACATGGGCAAGGACATTGAGCAGTTTCACAAAGAGCGAACCCAGGCGCGGCGCTTTGAAACCTACTCCATGGAAGTGGTCACTGAAGAGGTGATGAGCATTGCAACTGACGTCTCTCAGCAACCCGATGCCATTGTGGAGCATCAAGAATTTATGGGCGCCCTGACCGATGCCATAGGCGATTTGGCAGAGCGCGACCAATTGTTAATGAATTTGTATTACGTTGAAGAGCTTAACCTGAAAGAAATTGGTGAAGTGTTGGGCGTGACCGAATCGCGCGTGAGCCAGTTGCTCACGGCCGTGGTGAAAAAGCTGCGTGGCACACTTAAAGTGGAGCCTGTGAACAGCGGCAAAACCAAGGCGGCTAAGGCATAACCATGCTTTCTGGTGGCAATTACTCGCTCAGTCAACGACCAAGCCTTGCCGCTTTAGGTCTTTTTGAATCGATTTACTCAAGTTACATGTCGAGCCTCCGATACCAGCAGTGTCTGGATCATAAGGAGTACGACATCATGAGAGTAAATTTCAAAGCCATGGAAAGCTATGGAGATGGCAATCGCGCATCTCAGGCAGTAGTTGCCGACAAAGTTGAGCTGATTCAGATGCTCTTCGACGGGCTGATTGAAAGCCTGGTCACGGCCCGCGGCCATATGGAACACGGCGCCACTGAAGAAAAAAGCAAAAGCCTGGTGCGTGCTGGCCGTATTGTGATTGGCTTGCAGGGCGCCCTTGATTTAGAAAAAGGCGGCGACTTGGCCCGAAATTTGCATGAGTTGTACAGTTACGTGACACGTCGTTTGGTGTATGTGAATGCCCACAACGATTTAAACGTTTTGAATGAAGTCCAAACTTTGATGAGTGAAATTCGTCAAGCTTGGCGTGATGTTCCTAATTTGTTACCCAAGCCGGTACCCCTAGCGGGTGCCACCTTGTCAGTTGCAATGCACTGAAGGGTTGCGTCCATTTGGACGCTTGATTGAGGTTACTTTGACGGGCGAAGCTGGGATTTCCTAGCCGCCCGTTTGGCCGTTTTTGGAGAGAAATATGAATGCGATTATTGGTATCGTTGTTTTGATGGTTTGCGTTTTCGGTGGCTTTATCATGGCCGGCGGAAGCATGAAGCCGATTATCAAATCTGCGCCGATTGAGACCTTCATTATTTTGGGTGCTGGTATTGGCGGCATGCTCATTGGCAACAGCATGGACATTTTCAAGGGCGCCTTAGGCGGCATGGGCAAAGTGTTCAAAGGCCCCGCCTATCACAAAGAAGATTATTTAAGTACCATTTTTGTGGTGTCAAAAATCATGAAGACCCTCAAAACAGAGGGTCCTGTGGCGCTCGAGGCGCACATTGAAAACCCCGAGGCCAGTGCCATCTTTGGTGAGTATCCCAAAATGTTGCACGACCATGCCTTGCTGCATTTGGTCACTGACACCGTTCGATTGATGGTGGTTTCAACCAGCCCCCTCAGTCCCTATGCCGTTGAAGACGTGATGGATCTGTCTATCAAAACACACCACCACGATGCCTTGAAATCACAAGCTGCTTTGGCCACTTTGGCGGGTGCGCTTCCTGCGTTGGGTATTGTGGCTTGCGTGTTGGGTGTGGTGAAAACCATGGACGCGATTGACCAACCGCCTGCGGTGCTGGGCGCCATGATTGGTGGCGCTTTGGTGGGTACTTTCTTGGGCGTGTTCATGGCCTATGGTTTCATTGAGCCCATGGCCTCACGCTTGGCACAGATCATTGACGATGAAGGCCAAATTTACAAAGTGGTGAAACAAATCATCATTGGTACCTTACACGGTCACCCAATGCCCTTGATCATTGAGGCCGCGCGGGCCGGTATCAGCCACCACAATCAGCCTAGTTTTGCTGAAGTGTTTGACGGCTTGCGAGGCTAAGAATCATGGCTGAGGCAGTTTTAGAAGCTCCGACAGAAGAGGCGACAGTCGCTCTGGCAGAGGCTCCAGTTGAGGCGGGCGCCGATGCTGTAGAGGCTGTGCCTGAAGCTGAAGCAGCGCCTCTGATTCCAGAGGAGGCCGACCCCGATGCGCCTGTGGTGGTGGCTCCCACCATTACCATTAAAAAAATCATGGACGATGGGCACGGTGGTGCTCACGGCGGCGCTTGGAAAATTGCCCTGGCCGACATGATGACGGCCATGATGGCCTTCTTCTTACTCATGTGGCTGTTGGGCGCTTCTAACGCAGACCAACGCAAAAGTATTGCCGACTATTTTAAGCCTACCTCACAGAGCAATGTGACCATGGGCAAGCTGGCCGGTTCCGACGGTATGTTGGGTGGTGCTTCGGTGATTGACACTGAGGGATTTCCGTTTCAAGCCAAACAAACCAACATGCTCAACATGGTAACGCCAAGATCGCAAGGCGGGCCTACTGAAAACGATCCATCGCCTAATGGCGCCGACAGCAAAGAGTCGGGACAAGACGGTGATCCAGGCAAAAAAGGCAAGGAAGCTGCAGACCAAGCCAACTTTGACAAGATGGAAAAAGACATCAAAGAGGCCATGGCGCAAAACCCCAAGTTGGAAAACTTGAAAGACCAAGTTAAGTTTGCACGAGACAAAGACGGCTTGCGCATTGAAATTATCGACAAGGCAGACTTTGCCATGTTTGGATTGGGCAGCACGAACATGACGCCCAGAGCACAAGCTTTGTTGGCAGAGGTAGGTAAAACTTTGGCTAGCATGCCCAACAAGGTTGCCATTCGAGGCCACACCGACAGCGTGAAATTTGCCAATACAGATGGCAAAAATAACTGGGCTTTGTCGGCCGAGCGTGCTGAAGAAACACGCAAGATCATTGAGAAAAAAGGCATACCAGACAGTCGGTTTGCCAAGATTGAAGGCGTATCCGATACAGCGCCCTACAACCCCAATGATCCTAAAGACCCTAGAAATAGGCGCATCAGCATCACTGTGATGAACCGCGATTGAGCATGACATGGCGGAAGTATTTCAGCACACCCTTATTCAATGTTTGACAGCCGTAGCCCAGCACCATGGGCTGCAAATTAGTCCTGAGCGGTTAATTTCTGAGCACGCATTAGGCAGCGAAGAGCCTGGCGATTTGGCTGTTATTCGCATTGCCGAAGATATAGGTTTAAAGGCTAAATCAGATCATTTAAGTTGGGAAGGATTGCTGGCGCAGGGCGGTGTGTTTCCCCTCATTGCTCGCTTAACTTCAGGGCGTGCCGTCATTGTGGTGGGCGTGCGAGGCGACACTGACAAAAAAGTGGCTGTGTTAGATCCTTTGTCGTCAGAGGCGGTAGTGGTATTGCAAGACCAAGCTACTTTTTGCAGGCAGTGGATGGGACACGTCATTTTTGTCAAACGCGAATACAAGCTGTCTGACCCCAAACAACCTTTTGGTTTTCGTTGGTTCATTCCCGAAATACTGAAACAAAAAGACGCCTTTCGCGACATCTTGATTGCGGCAGTGGCCATGCATGTGCTGGGCATGGCATCGCCTATCTTTTTCCAGTTGGTCATCGACAAAGTGCTCACGCATCAAAGTGAAACCACTTTGTGGGTGCTGGGTGCTGGCATGGTGTTGGCTTTGATATTTGATGCTGCGTTTGGCTATTTGCGGCAACTCCTCACTCTGGCCGCTACCAACAAAATTGACATGCGATTAACCAGGCGTGTATTCAGCCACTTGCTCAGCTTGCCCATTGATTATTTTGAAACAGCCACGGCCGGTGTGATTACACGCCACATGCAACAGTTGGAAAGAATTCGTGGTTTCCTAACGGGCCGAATATTCATGACTGGCTTGGATGCCATTGCCTTGGTCATTTTCATGCCCATCTTGTTTTTTTACTCTGTGCAGTTGGCGCTCATTGTGTTGGTGTTCACAGCCATGATTGCCGCCATCATTGTGGCTATGTTGCCTACCTATCAAAGACGCTTGAGTGCTTTGTACAGTGCAGAAGGTCAGCGCCAAGCCATGTTGGTTGAAACCATTCATGGCATGCGAACGGTCAAGGCCTTGGCCATTGAGCCTAGTCAAAGAAAATATTGGGATCAACGGTCGGCTGAAGCCATCACCATGCATTACAGGGTTGGGCGTATTTCTATTACGGGCAATGCCATTACAGATTTTTTAGGCAAGTTGTTGCCTGTCATTATCATTGTGATTGGTGCGCAGCAAGTGTTCGATCAAACACTGACAGTCGGTGCACTTATTGCGTTCCAGATGATTTCGGGCCGCGTGGTGGGCCCGCTTATTTCCATGGTGGGCTTGGTCAATGAGTACCAAGAAACGGCTTTGTCTGTGCGCATGATGGGCGAAGTGATGAACCGAGCGCCAGAAGGCCGTGCAGATGCAGGCGGCTTGCGTCCCACCTTGGTAGGTGATATTTCTTTTGATGCCGTGACATTTAGATACCCAGGCGCCACCACCACAGCTCTGGACAAAGCCACCTTCAATATTCCTGCAGGTTCCGTGATTGGCATTGTGGGCCGAAGCGGATCTGGCAAAACCACTTTGACCAAATTGATTCAAGGCTTGTACCCCCTGCAAGAAGGTCTTATTCGATTTGATGGGGTGGACGCACGAGAATTTGATTTGTCGCATTTGCGTCGTCAAATTGGAGTGGTTCTGCAAGAAAACTTTTTGTTCAGGGGCACCATTCGTGACAACTTGTGTGTGACCAAACCCGACGCTTCATTTGAAGAAATTGTGGTAGCAGCGCAAACCGCTGGCGCCGATGAGTTCATTGAACGCATGCCGCAAGGCTACGACACACTGCTGGAAGAAAACGCCGCCAATTTGTCGGGTGGGCAAAAGCAACGTTTGTCCATTGCACGTTCTCTCATCTCCAATCCGCGCATTCTGATATTGGACGAGGCGGCCAGTGCACTGGACCCTGAGAGCGAAACTATTTTCATTAACAACCTGTCGCGCATTGCGGTAGGCCGCACGGTGGTCATGATTTCTCACAGACTGTCTACCTTGGTGAATGCGCACACTATTTTGGTGATGCAAAACGGCAAGCTGGTGGACAGCGGCCCTCACAAAGAGTTGCTGACTCGAAGTGAAACTTATTCGAATTTATGGAACCAACAAACAAGTCATCTGTGACGCCCAAAGCCAAGCGCGGTCGTGACGACACGGTGATCGAGTTTTTGCCCGACGCCGACGCCATCGAACGCTTGCCTTTGCCTGCGTTCATTCGCAGCACCATGTATGTGCTGGCGTTTGCATTGCTGTGCTTTATTTTGTGGGCATCTTTTTCTCAGGTCGAGAAAGTGGTGGTTGCACAGGGCCGCCTCATGACGCCGCTGCCTAATTTGGTGGTGCAACCTCTTGAAACATCCATCATTCAAAAAATTGAAGTGCGTGTGGGACAAGTGGTTCGCAAAGGTGAGGTATTGGCCACGCTAGACCCTACCTTTGCCAGTGCCGATGAATCTCAATTGCGTGCCAGACTGCAAAGCTTGGACACCCAATCTACAGGGTTAAGTAGTGAGTTAAGAGGGCAATTAGGCCGCTATGGGGGTAAAGACCCTGACCGAAAGCTTCAAGCTGAACTGGCTGCTGAGCGAAAAGCCAACTATGAAGCGCAATTGGCCAAAATGGACCAAAACTTGGCACGCTTGGAAGCCGGCATTCAAACCAACCGGCGCGACCAGGATGTTTTGTCTCAACGCGTGAAGTCCTTAGTGGAAATGGAAAGCATGCAGGAAGCCCTGATGGCACAACAGTTTGGCGCACGTTTGCATTTGCTTGAGGCCCGAGAAAGAAGGCTGAATGGCCAACGTGAACTAGACCTGGCCGCCAGCAAAGAGCATGAGTTAAAACGTGAAAAGTCTGCGCTTGAGTCTGAAAAAACAGCCTTTATGAAAGGGTGGCGGCAAAAAGCCATGGAAGACTTGCTGTCTACTTCCCGCGAACGCGACAGTGTGAACGAACAACTTCAAAAAGCAGACAAACGCAAACAATTGGTTGCTTTGGTGGCCCCAGTAGATGCTGTGGTGCTAGACATGGCCAAACTTTCACAAGGTTCGGTGGTGCAAGCTGCTGAAAAAATGTTCACCTTGGTGCCGCTGGGCGACACCTTAGAAGCCGAAGTGAGCATTGACGCCATTGACATTGGCTATATCAAAACAGGCGATTCTGCTCACTTGAAGCTGGATGCCTTTCCTTTTCAAAAGCACGGTGCCCTTCAGGGCAAGGTGAGAACTTTGAGTGAAGACGCTTTTAAGCGAGAGGCTGGATTGAACCCGAATGCGTCTTCTGCCTTTTATATGAGCCGAATTACATTGGGCACAGAGCAGCTTAGAAATATGCCTGACAAAACCCGCTTGCTGCCAGGCATGACCTTGAGTGCTGAAATTGTGGTGGGCAAACGTTCGGTGATGTCTTACTTACTGTGGCCCATGATGAAGGCCATGGACGAAGCCATAAGGGAGCCCTGATGTGAAATGAATCGAGTTGAGAAGAATTAAGAAAAGATAAAAGAGTTAGCAATCACTTTTCAGTTAATCCTGAAAATACGCCATCCATTTTCCATTTTGCGCATGCTGAACTTCCAGCAAAGGTTGTGCCTTTTGATGAAATTGATGGCTGAGACCCTGGCACTTTGTGCCACACGGAAGTCATCGATCAAGATCGAATCTCCCACGTTCATCTGGTTGAACGGGTAACGACGGACTTCAGTCATGGCAACGCCGGATTCTGGAGTGTCAATGGTCAGCATAGCTTCACCTCTTTAATTCTATTCACCTTGAATCGGAATTTGTAGAGGAATCTTTAGGTTTATTACGCTAATTAAGGTGCATACGTTACGTAAGTTACACCTCTGAAGCATAGGTAAACCTAATGATTTCTATTAGATTTGTCTCTTAATGGGTTAATTGGATAAACGCGTGACATATACAGTTTTTAAAACATTTGTCGATACTCGATACAACTGTAGGAGTATCCATTTTCGAATGGATGATCTTCCTAGGACGATTGCATCTTAGATTGCGTGAGCAATTTAAAAGGAAATGGGAAATAAATGGCTATAAATACAAACACTAATCTGGCAGGTCTGACGACTGCACAGATCAGCGAGCTGACCTCTGCAGAGTTGGCGCTTATAACCGTGTCCCAAGCTGTTGGATTCACTACCAATCAATTGGCCGCACTGACGACTAAGCAAGCCCCTTTCCTTACAAGCAACATCATTTCAGCATTAAGTTCAGTTCAAGTCGTCGCCATTGAAACCAAAGATTTAGAGCTTTTAACTAGCTTGGCCATCAGCGCTTTGAATGCTAATGCCATCGCTGCATTAACGACTCAACAAATTGCCGCGCTTAACACTTCACAAGTTACATCCCTCAAGTCTTCTGCGTTTCAGGCCTTATCGACAAAACAAATTAGCGCGATGGAAGCGCGTGATATTGCAGTCTTGAGTACAACCAATCTTGTGTCTCTAAATAGTTTGCAATTGCAGGCTTTGACGACTCTGCAAATTGAGGGTCTTACAGAATCACAAATAGCGAGCCTGAGTTCCAACGCATTGCGATGGTTGACAACGTCGCAAATTGCCGCCATTGAGTCGAGTGATTTGGCGGGTTTAACTTCAACCAAATTGCTTTCGCTTACAAGCTCGCAAATTAGCGCGCTGAACACAGTGCAAATAGCAGGACTGACTTCAGCGCAAATAGCGGCAATCAATACGTCAACGGTACAACTATTGACTTCGGCTCAAATTGCAGCGATTGAAAGTACAGATGTGTCGGCTTTAAATCCGTCAAGCCTTGCAGTGCTGAGTACCAGCCAATTTAGAGCCCTTACGCCGTCTCAAATTTCAGCATTCAGTTCTTTGCAGTTGGCTAGCCTGAATTCCAGCAGAGTGGGTAGTTTGACAACTTCTCATATAGTTAGTTTAACCACTGTGCAGGCCTCTTTACTTGGCTCCTCCACGTTGTCAGCGCTTACCACTGATCAAATTGCTGCCTTAGAGACACGGGATGTTGCAGTGTTAAATGCCGTCGCCTTAAATGCTTTGAATGCCAAGCAGTGGCAGGCATTGGGTACTTCTCAAATTAAGGAAATCACCACAGTTCAGGTCGCTGGTTTCACTACTCAGTCCTTATCCTATCTCACCACCACACAAATTGGCAGTTTGAACACAGAACTGATTGCGAATTTAACTTCCAATCAAGTGCGTGCGCTTACTACCGAGCAAATTGCTGCGTTAACGACAACGCAGGCGTCAAGCTTTATTACTACAACTGTCAAAGCGCTCAGCTCAACGCAGTTGGGTGCAATGGAGACGGCTGATTTGGCAAAATTGAGCCAGGCTCATGTTGAAATTTTAAGCAGCATACAGATACAAGGTTTGACGAGCACGCAGTTGTCTGGACTGACAACCACAGCACTTTCATACTTGAACACCCTGGCTATCAGGGGCATG
Source organism: Comamonadaceae bacterium (assembly GCA_947479935.1). Lineage (GTDB taxonomy): Bacteria > Pseudomonadota > Gammaproteobacteria > Burkholderiales > Burkholderiaceae_C > Limnohabitans_A. Next base: position 48 of record CANKBG010000025.1, on the reverse strand, counting down.
ACCACATCGCAAATTGTGGCGCTGACCACAGCGCAGGTTGCCGGCTTA
>CANKBG010000024.1 GCA_947479935.1 Comamonadaceae bacterium | reverse complement strand
CCGTCAATGCAATCCCCTGGCGAATGACCCCCTAGCAAAGGAATATCACCAACACCTTTTCCCTCTAAAACCTTGGGCAACAAATCAAAAACCTCTTGATAACTTGCACCTGCATCTGAGTACAAGGCAGCGTGGACTTCCTGCAATCTTTTTTTGAACAGCTCTGTTTGACCCACAAGGCTTGAAGGTGAGTATTCAAAAGCTGTGTTTGATTGCGGCCACCCCACAGGCGGGCGAAGCAAACACTCTGGAAATGAATCGGCCCTGTAATAGTCCATAAAAAATGAAGTGTGCTCAGGACTTGGAAACATGCGGCACACAATGCCATTGATGACAGCGTCAAAAACAAAATTTTGTTCTGCCGTCATACGTGGAAAGAGTGTGGTGTGTCCCAGCAAGATGTGATGCAACTCATGCATCACAAGCATCAATAGTTTTTCTGGAGTTTGCGCGTGTAGTGCAACAAACTCAGGATTTATAAGCAACTTCGGCTGTACTTTGCATTCCACCGCTGCGGTGGGCACAGAGGTGGTCTCTTCGATGTCGAGTAAGCGCAAGAGACCACTCAGAGCATAGGAGCCGCTGGGGAAGCAATCCAATATACGGTCAGAAAGGTTCATTTTTAGACTTTCGGTAGGTGATGGATAAATAAAGGAGGAACCAAAAGCGAAACAGTGCGCTTGGTTCTTGCACCGGCAAATGAAGGAGTCTTGGAACGCAGCCAAATCGTGTCTGTGCATTTGGTCAAAATAGCCAATACGCTTAAAGCGTCAGTCCAGATTTCTGTTTGCGATGCATCTGTTTTAATGACTGCACATCCCTCTGGCAAAGGCAGTTCTTTGGCGCGTTGGTTGATCAATGCAGCTAACTGCTCTGTTGCGTTACTGAATTTGCTGTTGTGAGAAATTCGCAGCATTTTCAAAATTTTTTCCGGTTCCTGTGCGAAAAACTCTTTAGGAAGTAAAAATCGCACGGCTTGGCCAAACACCTTAGGGTTCATGTATTTAATGCCTGTCACACCTGAGCCGCCTGGGCCGCTTTGTTTGGTGAGTCCCTCAAGCCCTGAGTACTTCACAACCGTCTTGGGCGGTGCAGACATGTTGTGAAGCAACGGGCAGGTGTCAGCGCCTCTCACACAGACCTTAGGGCTTTGTCGGTTTGCACAAAATGTTTGCTTGCAGCCTCTGCATCCTCTGGCGTTGCGAGCTTCTTTTGGGCAAACAATGTGGCGATGGTGTTGGCCTGAAGGTTATCTCTCAACTCTTTAGGGTTGAGCCCTGCGAGCAATGACTTGACTTTGTTCCAAGTGATGAATCTTCCGTTGGATGCATGTATGGTCTCAGAGAACTGCGACGCAACAACAATGTCTTTGTAAACATCGCCCGCTTGCGAAGCTACCGCTGCGTTTAAACGCCCTACCGCTCCGGTTTCAAACAAATGCACGATGGCGGCCTCTCTGCCCCCCAAAGGCAACTGAGCCAAGGCGTCTGCAATGACACGAGAGAATTCAGGCTTGGGCAATTTGTAGGCAGCTACTGCAAGTCGAATTTTTTCAACTGGATCGCTCTCGCACAAAATGGCCTTGAAGGGGTCATTGGGTGCCAGTTGAATCAAGCGCATAGCCTCTTTGTGGGCGCTTAACAGTTTCACCTCGGAAATTGCAATGCCAAGTGCGCGCTGAGGCAAAGAACTTCTGAGTGCCAAAAGTGTTGTATCTGTCACAGAAGCTTTGGAGTCTATGGCCATTGCAGCAGCGTTGACGGAAAGACAAGCCCGATACAACATGGCACAACGTCTAGGACTCAACGCAATTCCTGCTTGTAAAAGCAAAGAAAACATGGTTTGCACATAAGCTGCCATGCCTTCTTCTAGCGCTTCACTGGTAAGCGCCAATAAGGCTTTTGTCCTTGCAATGGCTTGCACCAAGTGCTGTGCATGCACAGGGTCAATCGCTTGGTCTTCGCTTTGAATAACCGCAAGTTGTTGCTCTTTGGTAAATACGCGCCAGGCAGGCATATCGATCACAAACGGAAAACGGTCTGCCAATGCTGTATCAAGCGGTTCAGAGCCGAGGTAACCTGAATCTTCCTCATCCCGATCAGGCGGGTTCATGGCGGCCCAACGGTATTGCAAGCCGACCAGTGGCAGGCCTTGCACCTTTCGCTCATGGATGATGGGAAAGAGCTTGTTTTGGATATCGGGTCGGCAGCGACTGATCTCGTCAAAAATAACAGCCCCTGCCCCCCAAATAGCAGCTGGTGTTTTGACATATTGCAAAGTACCGTCTGCACTTGGCAAAGGGAATCCGACCAAGTCGTCGAAATTCAAAAGACTTGCGTTGTAGTGCCGAAAACTTATATCGAGTGCTTCAGCAATTTTGTTCAGCAACAAACTCTTGGCTGTACCGTGGGGGCCAATTAAGAGCAAGGGGCTGTCTGTTGCCAGTGCGGCAAGTAAAGGGGCTTCAATACTGGAAAAACCAACTACGCCAAGTTGATCAAATAGGCCGACACGCGCTGGAAGGGCCATTGAAGTTGACTTCATCATGACACCTCCTTGATGGCTTGACCAAGAAAGTTTTTGAAAGAAATCGCACGCATAAATACCTCCTTTTTAGCGACTTTGACGTGATGTCGGGGGCCGCAATAGAGAACAAATCTCCCCAACCGTTTAGGACGGTCAAGCCATAAAAAAACCCGCCTCAAGGGACGGGTTTGACTTCGGATGTTTGCTACTTGAGCCTCATCTGCCTTGAAGGCGAACCACCTTGCCCGAAAGCAGGTTGGTACAGGCGTCAAACCCGTTCTTGATGTGTTGTTTGGAATATATCAAACAAATTAAGTCTGTGCAAATTTAATTTTGCTCATTGCGCTTTGATGCCGTTGGCCTTGATCAGGCTGCCCCATTTTGTAATTTCTGAACCCAAATGATCTGACAGATCTTTGGGAGAACCACCGAGAGGGGTGGCACCGATATCTGCCAAGCGCTTTGTGAAGGCTGGATCTTTGAGAATTTTGTTCACTTCTAAATTCATTTTGGAAATGATTTCTGGTGGCGTGCCACGAGGTGCCAACAAAGCAAACCAAGTAGTCGACTGCAACTTAGGAAAACCCAACTCAAGTGTGGTGGGCACATCCGGCAAGGCAGGTGAACGAGTGGGCGCCATGACCGCCAAAGCATTGACTTTGCCTGCTTTAACTTGTGTTGCAATGCCTGGAATTAATTGAAACATCAATTGAATTTCGTTGGAAAGAAGATTGGTGGTGGCGGTGCCCGGTGCGTTAAAAGGAACATGGACCATTTTGGTACCCGTTTCACGCATGAACAATTCGCCTGCCAAGTGCATTGAACTGCCAATGCCCGTCGATCCAAAATTTAACTTACCAGGATTGGCTTGAGTGTAGGCAACAAATTCCTTCACCGTTTTGGGTGGCAACGTTGAGTTAAGGACCAAGATGTTGGGCACATCACAGATGAGTGCAATGGGGTCAAAATCTTTTTGAGGATCGTAGGCAATTTTTTCATAAAGATTAATATTGACTGCCAAAGTACCAGCCCAAGAAAACAAAAAGCGATAACCATCGGGTTGGAACTTAGCCGCAGCCGCAGCGCCAATATTGCCATTGGCACCTGGACGATTGTCAATCACAAAACTGGTTTTTAAATTGATAGCAAGTTGTTCTGCCAGCAATCTTGCAATGGTGTCGCCAGTGCCGCCGCCACCAGGTGAAGGCACAGTGAGTTGAATAGGACGACCAGCTGCCGGCCAATCGTTGGCGTTGGAAGCCCCCACTAAAGCAAAACTCAAAAGCAGTGCCAAGGGTTTTAATTTGCGAATTAATTTGAACATAGAAAAACTCGTCTTAAAGTTAAACAGAAGGGAAAATAGGTTCGCCCAAATTGAGCATGAGCCTGTTGGCCCAAGCAAAAATTGCGACTGAATGAATGAGGTCTAAAACTTCCGAATTCTGAAGACCAACATCTTTTAATTTTTGAACACTACTGGCATTGACATGATCCGGATTGAGTGTCAGCTCAATTGAGAAATCAACAATTGCACGTTCTCGAATTGATGTGCCAGCGCCATTTGGTTCTTCAAAAACTTGCGCAATCACATCTTGTCTTTTGGCTAATTGCTCAAAGCGTTGCGCATGAACTGATGCGCAGTAAACACATCCGTTGATTTTAGAGACAACAGTAGATGCAAGTTCACGCTCAGCCCGAGATAAACCGCCAGGCGCATACATGATGGCATTGAAGGCCAATGATCTTTGGCGCAAAATTTCTGGTTGATGAACTAAAAATAAATAGTAATCAGACTCTTTTGCTTTGGGGTGGCTTTCTTCCAACACAGACATTTGTGCAGGTGTTGCCTGCGCTAATTGCACGACATCTAGCCAAGCCTTCCAACCCAGTGTGTCGTTGGTAAAACCATTAATGTGGATGGGCGCGCTCATGACGCCAACTCCAATGCCTTCATGGCACGCAGGCCTGCAGCCAATCGAACTTGGTAAGACACAAATGAAATGAGTTGCGCCAATGTCACCACTTCAGGGGTACTGAGACCAGCCTTTGGCAACGCAGACAAAGTCATCTTGTCGGCGCTAATGGGCTTGGTAATGAGGGTGTGCGTGAAGTTCAAAATAGCTTCGAGGCGAGTATTTTTAATACTTTGAATATCAGACTTTTGAATCAAAAGAATTGTCTGCAAATTGGCACCCAACTTTTGCAATCTGCTTTCATACTCCGCAGCCAAATCTGGCGATGGCGTGAGTAAGCAAGCATAGAGCGCAACATAAAGTCTTTCCTCAACACTCAATCCAGGCAAGGCTGGTTCAAACAACCCGTCTTCACTGCCCTGCGTAGCGAAAACTACTTTTTCACGCTCGCGCCTTGTGGCATAAGTTTGGCTTTGGGGTGACAAACCCACCAATCGATCAAGTGTGTCTGATGAACTCTGATTCAACATTTTGCTTCCTTTGAATAAAGTTTTTTTTAAGCGTGAGGTGGGGCTGCAGGTATCCATTCGTCACCCAACAATTCGGGCTCAGCATAAGCTTTCATGCGTTCAAAATGAGTTTCAATATCTTCATTGTAAAAATGTACAGCAATGCTATTGGCCAGTCGTTTTGCGCCATCACTGATGGCCGGTATATCGCCAGAAACAGTGCCGTGGCTTAAAGCGGCCGGATAACAGAAGCAGTGGATACGCGACAAACCAGGACATTCGCCCGTGGTTTTTTCTTGGAACTCAAAGCCTGGCCCCAAATCTGGTGAGTCGATCATTTCTTGATTGCCTGGTTCTGCCGATGTTTGCAAGCGATTTCCCCAAGACAAAACGTGCGGCGCAAAGGCAGCATATTCTGGTCGATTCCACCAGTCAATTTTAAAGCCCGTTGAAAAAATCAGAAAGTCTAATGGGAAGGTGGCTCGAGAAGTTTGAACGACAACTTTTTCATTCACGATGTCTATTTTCTCTAGCGAGCACCCAAGATTAAATTTGGCATTCGGAAATTTTGAAACTCTGAGTGTGCTGCCTCTAGGTGATGGCACTTGTTGCGTGCCTAAATAATGCCTGATACGCCATTTCCATTCGGGGCTTAAATGGGCAAAGCCTTGCACCATGCCGGCATTGCCAGCGCCTTTGCCTTTGTTAATGCGCGGCAAGTCAGTTCGCCGCACAATGAGGTCAACTTGAGTGGCACCCTCTTCCAATGCTGTGGCTGCGCTGTCCATGGCGGAGGCGCCTGCCCCCACCACACCCACACGCTTGCCGCGCAAAGTGCTGTAGTCAAAGGCATCGGATGAGTGGGCCCAATATTTTTTCGGAATTGTGTTTGCAATTTCTGGCAAATAAGCGCCCCCCAAACCATCGCGCCCTGTGGCCATGATGAGGCGACGTGCATACACAGTTTGCAAACCTGTTGGAGATTGAATATGCAGTTCAACCAACTGGTCTGAACGTGGCTGGACTTTTTTAACTTCATGCAAGTTGAGTACTTGAAGCTTCAATACTTTTCGATACCAACGTAAATAGTCCATCCACTGGGTACGAGGAATTTTGTCGAGCAGATCCCAAGCATCGAGGCCAAACTGGCATTCATACCATGCGCGAAATGTGAGCGAAGGAATGCCAAGCGCAGGGCCCGTCAGTTGCTTGGGTGAGCGCAAAGTTTCCATGCGCGCAGTTGTGACCCATGGGCCTTCAAAGCCTTCTGGCGATTTGTCAAATACAAGTGCTTGCACACCCATCATCTGGAGAGCCCCGGCCGCTGCCAAGCCTGCCATACCGCCACCAATAATGGCCACCTCCAAAACAGGCGTGCCTTGGCAAGTCTGCTCTATAACCCAGCGCTTGGCAGGCAATTCAAGCCAAGCCAGGTCCTGAAGCAAACGCGCCTCCAGCTCACTCAATTTATCTTCAAAAGGACCCATGAAACCTCAAAAGTATCACACTTAATGAATGAAATAGATTTGGCAGAAACCTAGCCTAAGCCTTGAAGAATACTATAGCGCCAGTCTGGGTGTGCTATTTATTTAATTGGGGTCATTTAATTGGGGTCAGAGCAACATTAATTAATGTTGCTCTGACCCCAATTAAATTACCCAGCGTGCATGACATGTCTTGCAGCCTCAACTAAAAAGCCACTTCTACTCTGCCCCGTCTTCTTAGCAAATTCATCAATCCTAGCCAGCATAACGCGAGGCACAGTAATGTTGATTTTTTCAGCAGGGCCAAGGTATTTTTCGATGGGGGCATGCACAACCGCCCAAACACCATTTTTGTAGTTCTTATTTTTTTGATGTGCCTTCAAACTTTGCGACAGCGGAATGGTCTGCCCATCTTCAATCAATGTTTCAACATGCATGTCGATGGCTTCTTGAACATTTTGCAACGCCTGCTCCAGAGTCTCGCCCCCTGAAAAACAACCCGGCAGATCGGGCACTGTGGCGCCATATCGCACGCCATCGTCAGTGTGCAGGACTACAAAAAATTTCATAAATACCTTTTCATCAACGCCACCCAGCTTGTCGCTCAATGCTGAGCAAAGTTCCGATAGCAATGTGCGAATCGGGATGTTTGACAGTAACAAGCCCCGGCCGATTGGGATGCTTGAACTGGTGATGCGAGCCTTTGACTCGCGCCAAATACCAACCCTCCCCCTGAAGCCGCTTGATGACCTGTTTGCTGTTCATGCGGATTGTACTGATTTGGTGGGTATAAGCAACACCAAAGTCAATTCGTGTTGATAAAGAGCTCACCAGTATTTCGTGAACCGCCCCATTTGCAACCTACAAACACTTTCAGAAATTTAATTAGGGTCAGAGCAACATTAATTTTTTGTGATTCACAGCGACCTAGGTGCTAAGTAAATTAATGTTGCTCTGACCCCAATTAAATTACCCAGCGTAATGGCGAACTTCAAAACTTGCTTTTTTCCACGAGTAGTTTTCTAGGTCGATACACTTAAAAGGACCCTCGGCAGGACGCCAATCGGGCTTGTCGAATCTGTCGGCTCTGTCCATGCGCACTGCCAAGTAGTGTCGCTGGGCCAAATAGGCCAGCACGTGATCGGGGCACTGCTGAAGCAAGGTTTCAAAAGGTGCCAACCATTCGCGAGGGCAATCCTTCACTCGCTCGTAAACAAACTCCTCCGTCAGCATCACCCCCTCATCACAACTCTGCTCTAGCAATACCCAAATGTGATGCTCGCTAACGAACTCTTCCCACTCCTCCAGCAAAGACTCAAAGTCATCATCTTCCTCAGCCATATTTTGCAAATGCAAAAGCTCATCCGGCAACTCTTCAGCACAATCCGCCGCCGCATAGTGCTGATACTCAGGAAAACTACTCAAGCATTCAACAACCCAAGCCTTTTGCTTGGGCGACAACAAATCAAAATCATTCATAAACCTTGTTTTACCCATTCCCCCGCCATCCAGCAAGACTGTCATTTGACACAGCGCTTCTTTACATCCAACATTGAGCCTAATTAATTGGGGTCAGATCACAATTGTTTTTACTCGATTCAATCGCTCTCATTAGCAACGAACAAGTCAATGCTCCGGTGGTCTCAGGCTCGCACGGCGGTCGCTCAGCTGCTGAATTTGTATTAGCACTCAGCGAAAAGCCAAGCTGCGTTTTCTTCAATGACGCAGGTGGCGGCAAGGAAGACGCGGGCAAAGTAGCGCTCGAAATGTTGCAATCGCAAGGCATTCCATGCGCCTGCTACTCACACATGTCGGCTAGGATTGGGGATGCCAAAGATGGTTTTGAAAATGGCATTGTGAGTGCCCACAACCCGTTGGCCAACGCGAGAGGCATTGTATTGAACATGCTGGTTAAACAGGCTGTGGCACTGTTTTAATTGATGCGCCATCAAAAACTTTTCGCCATCGCACTGCTATTTATCGGCTGCGGACTAAGTGCCGCAACGCTTCAAGGCAAGGTGGTGGGCGTAGCCGATGGCGACACTATAACGGTTTTAGACGCGTCCAACACCCAACACAAAATTCGCCTTCAAGGCATCGATGCACCCGAAAAAGCACAAGCCTTTGGACAGAAATCTAAGCAGTCTTTAAATCAGATGGTCCACAGCAAAGCGGTCACCATTGAATTTCAGAAAAAAGACAAATATGGCAGAACAGTTGGCAAGGTATTACTTAACGGCAATGACATTTGTATAGAACAAATTAAATTGGGAATGGCCTGGCACTACAAACAATATGAATCAGAGCAACCCAAAGAGGACAGAGAAGCTTATGCGCAAGCTGAAATTGCAGCTCGGACTCAAAACATAGGTATCTGGAAAGACAAGAATCCCACACCGCCTTGGGAGTTTAGGAAGCAAAACAAGTAATTGGGGTCAGATCAACATTAATTTACTTGGCTCATGGATCTCTTTGAATCACAGAAAATTAATGTTGATCTGACCCCAATTACTTGACCCCAATTATTAATCGCCTCAATTAAAGGCTACAGCTGTCAAGGCAATTGCATAAAAGGCGCCCAAGCCTATAGCGGAAATGAGGTAAACCTTGCGCCAAAGTGCGGGCTTGCAGCCCCAATAAATCACTGGCGCAAACGAGAGAAACAACAGCTGCCAGACCCATAGATCGGGTACGGTCCATTGGTCAAATCTTGTATGCAACCACAAAACTGATCCCATCATTTCATAAATGACCAAGACTGCCGGAAGCAACAAAATTGCTAAGCGAAAATTTCTTGAAATAGTTGTCATAAAAGCATTTTTGATGAGCCTAGGATCACGTGGTGAGCCATCACCGAAATAAGATCAGCTTAACGGTCTAGCCCACCTTAGGGCCGGGGAAATTGTTCCATATTGCTGACCCCGATATTTCATTAAATCAGCTAAAAAGGAGATCTAGAAATGAACCTTTCAAATAGCAGTTCAAATCAATCAGGCATGGGCCTCAGGTGCAAAGACGGCGACATGGCCGTTATTGTGGGTGATGTTCCAGGCTGCGAAGGCAACATTGGCTGCATCGTCCAAGTCCGCGGCCCTACCGTTCAACTTTGCGGTTATATCTGCTGGCGAATCAAGCCTCTCGACAAAAGAAAAATTCTCATCAGGGAGCACAACGGCGAAATCGTTAGTGAAAAGGTTTTATGGAATTCCAGAATTAGGCATCCAGACTGTTTTTTGCTGCCCATCCGTCCACCCGAAGATGGCAAAACCATCGAAACAAGCAAAGATTTAAAAATTGAAAGAACCGATCATGCAACTGTCTAAACTATCAAATGCACTGGCCTTGGCTGTTCAAGCCCACGAAGGCCAAATTCGCAAAGGCACCAAAATACCTTATATCTCACACCCCATGGCGGTCTCTGCCATTGCGCTCGAATTTGGCGCCACTGAAGACCAAGCCATCGCCGCCCTCCTCCACGATGCCATTGAGGACGGAGGCAACGAATTCGCCAACATCATCAAAGCGCAATTTGGCGACCATGTGCACGATTTAGTGCAAGGCTGCACCGACGGAATTCCAGACCACAAAGGTCAAAAAGCGCCTTGGGAAGAAAGAAAAACAGCTTATCTAGCCCATCTAGAAGAAGCCTCAGACGATGTGCTGCTTGTCAGTTGTTCAGACAAACTTCACAACGCCAGAGCCATCGTATCCGACCTGATCAACGAAGGCCCTTCGGTGTTTGAGAGGTTCAGCAGCAGCACCAAACAAACCCTCTGGTACTACCGCCAGTTGGCCAACGTGTTTACCAATAGAAAAACACCGCCCGCAAAATCACTTGAGTCTGCTGTTTCGCAAATGGAAGCACTGTCAGAAAGTGCTTGGTAGAAATTTAATTGGGGCTTGTGGAACGGCCTATTGGGGAAACCCGGGCGGCGCACTACCTCTCTACACACCTTGACCAACTTCTGAAGGTCAAGCAGCTTACAGATGCTGGCATTTCCTTAGAACGAATTGCAGACATCCAAAACGGCGAAGAAATTCCCGTACCGCCCAAGCCCAAAAAGCCTGGCGATATTCAAGTTAGAAGCCACGTCCACGTTGCCCCTGGCATTGAATTGCAAATTAGCCCCGAAGAAGCCGACATGAGCCCCGAGCAAATAAGAGCGCTTGTGAAAGTTGTGATGAAAACCATTCAAGAAATAAAGGCCTGAGCATGTACGAAGAAGAACTCAACTGCACCCTCACTTGTGATGGCAAAAATGTGGCCATGAAATCAGTCCATGTGCACGGCAAATTGGACGGCCTGCTTTTGCGCATGAAAACCAGACAAACCTATACCAACGAAACAAACGACACCTTAGAAACCGTCTATACCTTTCCCCTAGCCTGGGGCGCCACCCTCCTCAACCTGGCCGTAGAACTGAACGGTAAGCGTCTTAACGGCACCGTGATTGAAAAAAAACAAGCCGTTAAAAAATACGAAAAAGCCATCGACAAAGGCGACACACCCATCATGGTGGAGCGATCAGGGCGCGGCCTTTACACCGCCAACCTAGGCAATCTTATGCCTGGCGAAACAGCCGTGATTGAAATTGAATACGCCCAAATGCTCAACTTTCAACACCAACAAATCAGATTAAGCGTGCCCACCACCATTGCCCCACGCTATGGCGACCCACACAAGCAAGGCGGCCTGCAAGCTCACCAAACCACAGCCTCAAGCGGCCTAGTTGAATACGATTTTTTCATAACCGTGGACATCAAAGGCCCCGCCACCCAAGGCATTATCAGCAGCCCCACACACCCCATCAAAACCACCAAAAATTTTGACGGCGTCAACATTCAATTAAACAAACAAGCCTTCCTAGACCGCGACTTTGTTCTCCTCATTCAAGACGTAGAAGGCGAATCGTTTTGCATTGCAGGACCCGATGAACCAGGCAGCCAAACCACGGCCATCATTACCAGCTTCTGTCCCAAACTGCCCCCATCAAAACCAAACGCATTGCGTTTAAAAATACTCTTAGACTGCTCGGGCTCTATGGCCGGCGACAGCATGGTGCAAGGCCGCTTGGCACTCAAGCACCTGTTCAAATCGCTTAATGCCAAAGACTGTTTTGCCTACACTCGATTTGGCAGCAGCGTGCAAAGAGAAACACCGCGCATGGTGATGGCCGACAACGAACGCATCCAAGGCCTGCTTTACAAACTGCCCAAAACAGAAGCCGACTTAGGCGGCACCGAATTGGGCGACGCCATGGGCGACGTGTTCAAAATGGGCACCCGCGTCAATCCACGAAACTCCAAAGAAGACGGGCAGCCCACAGACGTTCTCATAATTACCGATGGCGAGGTGTGGAACATAGAAAATATCATTGCCTTGGCACGCACCAGCGGGCACCGCATTTACACCATTGGCGTGGGCAGTGCACCTGCCGAAAGCTTGCTCAAAGAATTGGCCAAAGACACTGGGGGTGCTTGTGAATTTGTCACGCCCAACGAAGATATGCGTGATGCCATCGATCGCATGCTGGAGCGAATGCGCACAGCGCAAGAAGTGCGGTTTGCCATTCAATGGAACGCCACAGATGAGAAACACAAAGAACATGAATGGGCCAGCACCCTGCCCCCTCAATTGATTGACGGCGAAACGATTCACTTGTATGCCCGACTGCCTGCCAAGACAGAAAAACCACCGATGTTAGTTTGCAAAACTTTTTCAAACAACGAGGAACAAGAAGTCTCCAGCGCCAAACCCGCTCACATGACATGGGACACCGAAGGCATTGTGGCCAGGTTGTGTGCGGCGGCTCAAATTGCAGAATTGTCTGAAGATAAAATTGACGCCAAACTGGCCAAGTCCATGGCCATGAAATACCAATTGGTCACGCAGCACACCAACCTTTTCTTACTGCACGAACGCGCTGAAGACAGCAAAGCAGAAGGCCTGCCCAAGCTGCAACAAATGGCGCAAATGCAGGCTGCAGGGTGGAGTGGTCATGGCACTGTTGACAATTCTGGCACCATTTATCTGGCATGCAGAATGGGTGCATCAATGGACGAATTTGATGCCTCCGATATCCAAGAATCACGCAGGCTAGGTGGCGACTACGGACGCCTCAACACTCCTAGCGTGTGGCGCACCAATCGCACACAAGTCGCAGCCAAAGTGGACGGCATGGCATCTGCCGGCATGGACGATATTGAAATTCCAGCGTTCTTGCGCAAGCAAGCGGATGGGCCCGATTTGAATATTCCAGCCCTAATGACCCCAGCACCCAAAGCAAATCTGCAAGATTGGATCACCACCTTCAACTCAGTAGCCCTTCACAACACAACTTTCCGCCAAGCTTTGCAGCAAACCCTGAAGCTATGGCTGCCCTCTGAATACACCCAGGTGATCATTGACCTGACGCAACACACCAAAGACAGCGCCATCAGTTGGGCCCTGTTATTTGAATGGTTGCTAGGAGAAAGCGGGCAAGAGAAGCTTTTAGACAAACATGCCCAGCGCTTACTAAGAAGCCAACTCAAATTGGCCACCGAAGCGATGTATGAAAACGCCAAAGATATTTTTGAACGCACCTTGTCCATCGTTAACTAGTGAAACCAAATTGAAAACTTTCTAATCACATTCATCATTCAACCGAAGTTTGGCAAAGGTTTCGCGACCTTGGTAGCATGTAGGTCTGAAAATTCAAACAGGAGACCCTCATGACCTCACGCCGACAACTGCTTCAAGGCGCTGCCGCCCTTGGCGCTGCCAGTCTTGCTCCCGCACTGCACGCACAAACCAAACCCGTGCGAATTGGTTATTCCATGGCCCGCACTGGTCCATGGACCGGTGGCGCACAAGTGAGCCAAGAACCCAATTACTTGTTGTGGGCAGATGAGATCAATGCCGCGGGCGGACTAGATGTAAAGGGTGTCAAACGCCCCATCGAGCTCATCAGCTCCGACGATCGCAGCGATGTTGAAACCTGCGTGCGCACCTACGAAAAAATGATGGGCTCCGACAAGCTTGATTTGGTTTTAGCGCCTTGGGGCAGCAACGCCAACTTTGCGGTGGCCCCTTTAGCCAATCGCTTTGGCTATCCGTTTTTAGCGCCCACGGCTTTGAGTAAAAAATTGATTGAAATGAAGTTGCCCTACTTCTTCTTGCTGCTGCAACAACCCCAACCCATGACCAACGCCTTGGTCGACATGTTCAAGGCCAATGGCGTAAAAACCTTGGCTGTTATTTATGTAGACGATTTGTTTGGTCTTGAAAACTACGCTGCATTGAAAGTTGCTTTGCAAGGCAGTGGCATTCAGCTGATCGAAGAGAAAAGCTACCCAAGCGGCGTGAAAGATTTGTCACCTGTCTTGCGTTCTATCAAAGACAAAAACCCAGACGCCTTTGTAGGCTTCACTTACCCACCAGACACTATTTTGGCCAGTAAGCAGGCTAAAGAAGTTGGCTTCAACCCCAAGTTTTTCTATGCCTCAGTGGGCACAGCCTTCCAGTTGTACCGCAATGTCATGACACCCGCAGGCGCAGAAGGCGTGATGGGCATGGGTTCGTGGAACGCCAAAACCAGCGCAGGCGCCAAGGCCTACTTTGACGCCCACACCAAAAAATTCAACGGCAAAGAACCCGATCGTTGGGCCAGCGGCCACACATGGGCTGGCCTTGAAATTTTGACGGCTGGCGTAAAGCAAGTCGGCTTGGACCGAAAAGCTCTGCGCGACTTCATTGCCAACACTTCCCATAAAACCATCATTGGCGATGTGAAGTTCTCTGGCAGCGAAAACATCGCAACACCCGGCACCGTAAGCCAATGGCAAAACGGTGAATTTGAAGTTGTCTGGCCCACCAAGTTGGCCACTGCCAAAATCAATCCCAACAAACCTGTTTGGAAATGACGCGTGTCTGCCACCGCTTGGATTGAGCTGATTTTCAGCGGGCTCATTACAGGCGGTATTTATGCTTTGGTAGCGCTAGGGCTGAATTTGCAGTACGGCCTGATGCGCATCCTTAACATTGCGCACGGCGAATTTCTGATGCTAGGCGCCTACCTCACTTGGATGGTGCAAACCAGCTTCGGCATTTCGCCATTCTTAATGATCCCCGTTTCATTTGTGGTGCTCATGGGCATGGGCTTGCACATCCATTGGCTGTGCTTTAGGCGCTTAACAGCCACATCTCCCAACATCGATATCTTTGAAGCCAGAGGGCTGATGGTGTCCTTTGGTTTGATGTTCCTCATTCAAAACTTGGTATCAGCCATTTGGGGCGGCGAACTAAGAGGCTACGACTACATGGCAGAACCCGTGATCATGGGTCAAGCACAATTTGCTGGCAACAAATTGGTGGTTTTTGCCATGGCCTTGGTTTTCAGCCTGGGCCTCATGATGTTGCTAAGAAAGACTTTGCTGGGCAAAGGTGTGCGCGCTCTCATGCAGTCTCAAGTGGGCGCTCAATTGGTGGGCATCAATACACGCACCCTGCACCCGCTCATGTTTGGCATTGGCCTAGGGCTTTCTGGTTTGGCGGGTTGCTTGTTGTCCATGGCCTACACCATCTCTCCATCGATGGGCGAGCCCTACACCGTCACGGCTTTGATTGTCATCACGCTTGGCGGCTTTGGCAGCATGGGTGGCGCGCTGGCAGGCGGCTTGTTGTTGGGTGTGATCGAAGCATTTGGCATGCACTTTACCAACCCTTCACTCAAAGCGCTGCTGTCTTACGTGGTGTTCATCGGTGTATTGTTGTTACGTCCTAAAGGCTTGTTTACAAAATGAATACCAACGCAGGTCTGTGGCGAGATGTACTTGTGCTCTTTGGCCTGACAGGGTGGGCCCTTGCATTGCCCAGTTATGGCAATGAGTTTGTAGTCTCTATGGCACTGACGTGCTTAATGTATGTGGCCTTGTCGACCAGCTGGGGCTTTTTTTGCGGTAGCTCACGCTATTTGTCTTTGGCCACATCAGCATTTTTTGGCTTGGGTGCATATACCACCGCCATGAATTTAGACACCATGCCATGGGCCAGTGCCATTGCTTTGGGCGCAGGCATTGCAGCAGCCGTAGCAGTCGTCATGGGACTGGCAGTTTTGCATTTGCGCGGCACCTACTTTGCGGTGCTCACCTTTGGCATGGCCGAACTCATTCGACACGCCATCAGCTATTACGAAAAATCTGTGCACGGTACGGTGGGCCGCGTGCTCACCACCGTGCCAGAGATGAGCACCATCTATCACACTGTGTTGCTACTGGCTGTAATCACTGTGGCTCTTTCTATTGGTCTGCGTCGCACACGTTTTGGCCTCGCCTTGCTAGGCATTGGCGGCGATGAGCAACGCGCTCAAACCTTGGGCGTGAACACGCGCTGGGTCAAGGTAGCAGGCTTTGCGTTGACGGCGGCCGTGGCGGGGGGCGTAGGCGCGGCCATGGCGGTGAGGTGGACTTACATTGACCCGCACACCGCATTCAATCCCTTTATTGGTTTTCAAACTGTTTTGATTGCGTTGATTGGCGGCGCCATGACTTTGTGGGGCCCCCTCATTGCAGCCATTGTGTTCAGCATCTTGGCAGAAACCCTGCGCTTGCAAGCGCCTCAAATTTACATGATGACGCTGGGTCTCTTGCTCATTTTGAGTGTGTTGTATTTGCCAGGCGGCTTGGCCTCAATGCGTTGGCAAACCTTCAAAGACTGGTACCAAGACATGCGTCAGTGGTACAAGGACACACGCTACGAATGGAGTGGCGACAAAGCACGCGACAAGCAACGCGCCAAGGAGAGACGAATTGTCGGCCTCTGAAAACTATTTGCTTCAAGCGAAAGATGTGACCGTGCGCTTTGGCGGCTTAACCGCTGTGGACGCTGTCAGCATGAATATTGCGGCTGGCGAACTGGTGGGCATCATGGGCCCCAACGGCGCTGGCAAAACCACTTTCTTCAATGCCATCTCTGGCGTCACGCCGCTCACTTCGGGCCAACTCAGAGTGGATGGCCGATCACTCACAGGCGCTTTACCCCACCAGTTTGCCAAGCGCGGCCTGGCCCGAACATTTCAGACACCGCGGGTGTTCAGCGACTTGCCCGTGAGCGAAAACATTCGCTTTGGTTTGATGTTTGCCGGACGCAGGCCGCGAAAGTATGTGTTTTGGGGCGAAGAAAAAGGCGTGCCTTGGGCCCTTCGTGATACCGCCAGCATTTTGTCGGTCATTGGTTTGTCTGCGTTAGCAGACCTGCCCGCAGGCGCCATTACACCTTCGCAGCAACGCGTGTTAGAAATTGGCATGGCCTTGTCTACGCGCCCTCGCATTTTGTTGCTAGACGAAGTGGCTGCGGGCCTGACTGAAATTGAAGTCGAAGAAATGGCACGACTTATCAGGCGCTTGCGCGATGAGCTAGACCTCTCTGTCATTTGGATTGAGCATGCTGTCAAAGTTTTACTGAAGCACGTTGAGCGTGTGATTGTGCTGAACCAAGGCAAGATGATTGCCGACGGCAAACCATCGGAAGTGGTGCGCAACAAAGAAGTCATTGAAGCCTATTTGGGTGATGAAATGGTGAACGACTCGGAGGGCCTCACATGATGTGGTATCGCCCTCAAGCTTTTGTTCTGGGTGGATCAGGCAAGGCGCAATTGCGTGTGCGTGGATTGTCTGCAGGCTACGGCCCGTTTGAAGTGATTCGTCAACTCAACTTTGATGTGTTGCCTGGACTGACTGTCATTTTGGGGCCCAATGGTGCAGGCAAGACCACCTTGCTGCGTGCCTTGTCTGGACAAATTCCAATGCGCGGCGAGGTGCTGTTAGACGGCGAAGACCTTCCCGAAAAAGCTCACGAAATTGTCAAAGCAGGCATGGCTTTGGTGCCTGAAGGCCGCCAGTTGTTTCCACAAATGACCGTGCTTGAAAACTTAGAGCTGGGTGGTTGGCTGCAAAAACCCAACACACGGCAAGGGCGATTGGAAATGGTTTTACAAGATTTCCCAAAGTTGCGTGAACGCGCTACCCAATTGGCCGGCACCATGAGCGGCGGCGAACAACAAATGGTGGCCATTGCACGCGCCATGATGTCTGCTCCCCGCTTGCTGATGCTTGACGAACCCTCGCTAGGCTTGGCGCCTCGCATGGTGGATGAATTGCTGGCCATGACCCGACGCATTGCAGACCAAGGCACCACCGTTTTGATGGTGGAGCAAAATGTGCGCAAAGCCTTGGCAGTGGCTGACCGCGGTTATGTCATTGAGCGGGGCGTATTGGTTGCGCATGGCTCATCCAAGTTGTTGGCTCGTTCTAGCGTCATTCAAGAAGCCTATTTGGGCGCAGCCGCCAGCGACACACGCACCGCCTCGCAAGCGCTTGAGAAATCTGTGCGGTCCACTTAATTTTTAAAGATACCCAGGAGACACGCTATGTCTGATATGACCATGTTTATCAACGGCCTCAAAGTGAGCGCCGAAAACAACGCCACCTTTGAGCGTCGAAATCCACTCGATGGCACCGTGGCCACGCGCGCTCCAGCGGCCTCCCCCGCTGACGCTATTTTGGCGGTCGAGGCTGCTGCCGAGGCTTTCAAAACTTGGTGCGATGTAGGCCCCAATGAAAGGCGCGCGTTACTGCTTAAAGCAGCAGATAAACTTGAAGCCAAAACGCCCGAATTCATTAAAGCGGTGCCCGAAGAAACAGGTGCCACTGGCATGTGGGCTGGCTTTAATGTGTTTTTGGCGGCCGGCATGATTCGCGAAGCAGCTTCGCTGACAACGCAAGTCACTGGCGAGGTTATACCCTCCGATGTGCCTGGCAGTTTGGCCATGGGCATCCGACAACCTGCAGGTGTTATTTTGGGTATAGCACCTTGGAATGCACCTGTTATTTTGGGAGTTCGGGCCATCGCCACGCCTTTGGCTTGTGGCAACACAGTTATTTTGAAAGGCTCAGAAAACTGTCCTAAAACACATCAACTGATTGTTGAAGCATTTCAAGAAGCTGGATTTCCCCCCGGTGTGGTGAACTACATTACCAACGCACCGGCCGATGCTGCAACGGTTGTTGAAGCCATGGTAGCCCACCCTGCTGTGAGGCGTGTCAACTTTACGGGCTCGACCAAAGTGGGCAAACTCATCGCAATCACTTGCGCTAAATATTTGAAATCAGCAATTTTAGAATTGGGCGGCAAAGCACCCATGGTGATCTTGGACGACGCCGACATTGACGATGCGGTCAACGCTGCAACCTTTGGCAGCTTTGCAAACAGTGGTCAAATTTGCATGAGCACTGAACGCATTGTGGTGGACGAAAAAATTGCCGATGAATTTGTGAAACGCTTTGCCAACAAAGCGAAAAACCTGCCCCTAGGTGATCCTCGCAAACCCGAGCCTGTGGTGCTTGGCAGTGTCATAGGCATGAGCACTGTTTCACATTGCAACGACCTGATTGATGATGCGCTGTCTAAAGGCGCAAAACTATTGTGTGGTGGCAAATCAACTGACACGCTGATGCCTGCTACCTTGCTAGACCATGTCACTCCTGCCATGCGCATTTACCGCGAGGAAAGCTTTGCGCCCGTGAAAGCTATAGTGCGTGTCAAGGGCGTAGAAGAAGCCATTGCCTGCGCCAACGACAACGAGTACGGCTTGTCTGCCTCGGTGTTTGGACGCGATATTGCCCGTGCCTACAACGTAGCCCGCAAAATTGACTCTGGCATTTGCCATGTGAACGGCCCTACGGTGCACGACGAAGCGCAAATGCCTTTTGGCGGCGTGAAAGGAAGTGGCTACGGCCGCTTTGGCGGCAAGGCTGGCATCAACGAATTTACAGAATTGCGCTGGATCACCATTCAAACCACAAAACGGCAGTATCCATTTTGAATTTACAATTAATCTAATTGTTTGCAATTGTGATACGATAAATTCTCACCTTTTTACTAATAAAAATTTCAATGCCTTTATATCGCTTAGCAGTACTCGCATTTCTTATCTTTGCTCATGCGGCACTGCACGCGCAGACTTGGCCATCACGCCCCATCAAACTAATCGTTCCATTTCCGGCTGGCGGAACAGGAGATCTTCTTGGTCGTCTTGCCGCAAAAGAGATGGAGGCTTCCTTAGGCCAGCCAGTCATCATAGAAAACCGTGCTGGCGCTGGCGGCCTCATCGGCAGCGACACCGTTGCCAAGGCGGCTGCCGACGGCTACACCCTGATACTTTCAAACGTAGCATCACACGCCATTGGCGCGGCGGTGTATGCGAAGATGCCTTACGATCCAATCAAGGACTTTACACACATCGGTCTGATTGCTGGGGTACCCAGTGGTATCGCCGTTCCAGCCAGCGGCCCCTACTCGTCGATGGAGGCTCTTCTTGCCAAGGCACGGACTGCGCCTGGCGCTTCACGATTCGGCTCCAATGGCAACGGCACTTCATCTCACGTCAAGCTCGTGATCCTTAACAGGGCAGCTAAAGTAGACATCACTCATATTCCGTACAAAGGCTCTGCGCCAGCTACAGTAGATTTACTCAGTGGACAAATTGACGGACTGATTGCTGCCGTACCGGATGTAGGTCGCAACCCGCTGCTTCGATTGGTCGCAATTACGGCCGACAAACGCGCAGCGCGCTGGCCTGATGTCCCGACCGTCACAGAGTTAGGCCTAGCGCCGCTGGTGGCCAGCAACTGGTTTGGCATTTCCGGACCTTCTGGCTTGCCCGCCCCAGTAGCAGACCGTTTAAATACCGCACTCATTACAGCCCTCAACACACCCGATCTGGCTAATCGACTTCGTGATTTAGGCGCTGAGCCAAACAAGATGACGCGTGGGGAGTTCACGACTTTGGTTGCTTCTGATGTTGCACGCTGGGCAGCTGTGGCCAAGTCCGCCGATGTTCGCGTCGACTGATTTGACAGACTACATATGAAAATCATCAAGACTTTATTCGGCGGACTGTTTGTTGCAATGGCACTTTCAGCCACTCACGCAATTGCACAGGACTTCCCAAACAAACCCATCCGTATTGTTGTGCCCTACAGCCCGGGCGGTGGCACCGATGCCGTGGCACGTATCATGGCGCAGCGCCTGACAGCAACGCTGGGCCAGTCTGTGTTGGTGGAAAACAAGCCCGGCGCTTCTGCCAACATCGGCTCAGAGTTCGTTGCGCGCTCTCCCGCAGACGGTTACACCATTTTGGTGACCGCTCCAAACTTCACCACCAGTGAGGCGCTTTATGACAAGCTAACCTGGCGTTTTGATGATTTCATTCCCCTGATACACCTTGTACGCTATGCCAACGTTTTGGTAGCCGCGCCCGATTCGAAGATGGCGACATTGCCCGAAATGGTTTCCCGCGCCAAGGCAGCGCCAGGCTTGATGACCTATGGCTCGGCCGGTACGGGCTCGAACTCACACTTGGCGATGGAACTACTCAAACAACGCGTTGCGATCAACCCAGAACACGTCCCTTACAAAGGCTCGGGTCCGCTCAAGACTGATTTGATGGGCAACCATATTTTGCTTGGTGTGGACGGGCTCGGGGGCATGATCGAACTCATCAAAACAGGGCAAATAAAGGCGTTAGCCGTACTTGCGCCGAAGCGCACACCACTGTGGCCCGACGTGCCTAGTTTGGGCGATTTTGGTATCAACGATGTGGATGGCAATGGCTGGTACGGCGCTTTGTTGCCCATCGGTACACCGCCAGCTGTTGTAGCTAAGTTGCATGCTGCGTTTGCATCTGCATTGGCCATGCCAGATACACGCGAACGCCTCATGGCAATGGGTGTCGAGCCCGTTGGAGGATCTAGCGAGACCTTTCGCACTTACCTGCTAGGAGAGCGTCGCAAATGGGCAGACGTTATCAGCGCAGCAAAAATTAAAGTGAATTGAAGCAAGTCTTGATGGGTTGACATTTTGCAAGGTGTTGCCGAACACAACTTTGCGGCTCTGTCTTTCTAATAAGGCCCTGGAATTGCCAGCTCTTTCGCCGTCTTTTCCCAGCAAGCCACAGCTTCCACCATGGTGGGTCCACCCCGGTGCAGAAGCACATAAGAAAGCGCCTCGGCCATCTGGCCATGGGTTGCACCACTGGCGAATGCGCGCTGAAGATGGATACGCATACCATCGGCATTTCGAAGGCCTGCATGGCAAACGGCTGCGGCAATCTCAGCCGTAGCAGGCAGTGTGCGTCCTCGTGCAGCTTCGAAGATGCGGACATAGCGCTTTAATGCCAAGCTTTCAGGCACCCACTTTGTAAACGCAGTATGACCAAAGAACAACGCATTGAATGATTCGCACGCAGCGGCAATTGCCAGTGCGTCACTGATTGCGCTGTTGCTCATTCCCGCGGCAGCCGCGCGCTCGAAATGGAAAATTGCGAGCTTCTCGCGAGTGGTTGCAATCAGCGCAATCCACACCGTTTCTTTTTCCACAGAAGTTAAAATTCGCTCGTCAAGCGTTAGACGTGTATAGAGTGCGTCATATGTGGCAAGTAGCTTGTGGTCTGAAGCAGCCAACATTCGATGATAGGGCAACAGGTAGCCCCGTTTGGCGAACATCGCGTCAAGCATTTTCGCACCTTCATTTTTTGGTTTTTCTTTTGCCACCATGTGTCTCCAGATTTGTTTAGCTACTTGATCAAAACGGATTATGGCTTATGTATGCGTTTTATTTTGCTTCAGTCAAAGCAGAAAAAGATTGCCCAAAACGAGTTCTCCAGTGGGTGCCGGCAATCCAATCGCGCAAAGTATGTGAAGAGAGTTCCACCCCTTCCACCGCACTGAAGCATCTCCATGCCAGAGCCAGTGTGCATGAGATTACCGGCGCGCCGCCAATGTGGGGCACCTTCAAAATGGACTGCAAACTCGGCATACCCGTACCTAGCAAGACGATAGCGTCTAATGACAAATCTTGCAGCTGGTCTAAAGCAACAACGACCGAATCTGAACCAACGGCATAAATTGGATTCGCGCGAGGAGACGAACCATCGGCTTTGCCAAGCGCTACTTTTGCAATAGCCTTCACATTAAATCCGCGTGAGTGCCAGTAGGCTACGCTGTGTTTCAGCAAGCTGTCAGGATACGGCGAGACTAGGCCGATTGTCTGTGCATTCAAGGTACGCAACGCATCCACCACAGCCAGCGCAGAACTGGTGACGTGAACACCTTTGCGCTGCCGCAGTTCATCGAAGATGTGGTCCTCCCGCTCACAGCCCACTAAGTAAGATGAGCCTGTACAGGCCACGCCAAGCGAGCGCAACGGCGCATCAGCGAATTGCGCAGCTGACAAAGTTAAGTTATCAAAATAGTCCATGAGCCGGCTCTCTAAATCTGGCCGGGTGCTGACGAGCCGCGCGGTGAGAAGGCTCAAACCGCTAGGCAGTAGGATGCCGAACTCAGGCTCAACCGTCGTGTTGGCCTGTGGCGTAAGGACGCCAAGAAATCCTCGTGAGGCGTATTCAAAAGACATGAAGTAAGTATACGAGTTGAAGTGAATGATGAAAACCAGTTTGACTGGCAATCAATGAGGGCAGAAGCTAAAGGGGCTTGCAATAAATGGGGTCAGATCAACATTAATTTGGTCAATCAAAGGGGATAAAGGCTAAGGGGGCTGAACGATTTCTGGTACTCCAGTATGAGGAAGCCCCCTTAGCCTTTATCCCCTTTGATTGGAAATTAATGTTGATCTGACCCCATTTATTGGGCGAAAAAAAAGCACCTTCGGACAGGTGCTTAATTTAGATGAAGAATGTTGGTAGGCGCGATTGGACTCGAACCAACGACCCCCACCATGTCAAGGTGGTGCTCTAACCAGCTGAGCTACGCGCCTACAAATTCAGGACGCATTGTAGCATCAAAAAATGACCCCTTTACGCCTACCCAGGGGCCCTAATTGCGCCTAACCCTGCCCACACCAGACACCGATTTCACAGCCTGAATTACCTTCTTTAAGAGCGAAGCATCAGCCACTTCTACCGTAAAAGTCATCCAAGCCGTGCCCTTGACCGACTGCGTTTGAACCCCCACCACATTCATTTTTTCTTTGGCAAAGACCTCGGAAATATCTCGCAACAAACCCTGTCTGTCTGAAGCTTCAATGGAAACCTCTACCGGATACAGCAATGTTTGCCCCGGTTTTTGCACACCCCAGCGCACCTCAATCACGCGCTCGCCATGCCTGCCCACCAAAGACTGAAAATTTCGGCAGTCATCTCTGTGAATGCTCACGCCCTTGCCTCGCGTTACATAGCCGCTAATAGGGTCTGGCGGTGCAGGTCGGCAGCACTTCGACAATTGCGTGAGCAATGAATCGACGCCCACCACCAACACCCCCGACTGCGATTTGGGTGGCACCACGCGCGATTTTTTCAGCAGCACAAAATCATCGGGCTGCATCACGGGTTCAGGCGGCCTTAAGAACACTTCAATATTGCGCAAAGAAAATTCATCTTTGCCCACTGTTTCAAACAAAGATTCGGCCGACTTGAATCCCAAATCAGATGCCAAATCTTCTAACTTGATGGCGGTCTTGCCTTCGCGTTGCAATAATTTTTCAACGGACTCTCTGCCCTTGGCAATGTTCTCATGCGAAATTTGTGCATTGAACCAAGCCCGCACTTTGGCACGGGCGCGGTGACTCACCAAAAAACCCAACTCCACATTGACCCAATCACGCGAAGGGCCGCCTTCTTTCACGGTGGTGATTTCAATGGTTTGTCCATTTTGCAAAGGCGTGTTCAAAGGAATCATCACGCCATCGGCTTTGGCACCTCTGCACCGATGGCCTAAGTTTGTGTGAACGGTATAGGCAAAATCAACGGGGGTAGCCCCTTTGGGTAATTCCACAATGGCGGCATTGGGCGTGAGCACATAGATGAGGTCGTCAAACAAGGCTGAGTCGCTGACGGACTCCGAAGACATCTCCCTTTCCCAAGCCAACAACTGCCGCAGCACCGCAATTTTGTGGTCGTAATCGCTGTTGGCACTCACCCCCACATAACCCTTCGCACCAGCTTCTTTATAAGCCCAGTGAGCCGCCACGCCATGCTCTGCATGGTCGTGCATGGCCTGCGTGCGAATTTGAATTTCAATGGGACTGGCCTTTTCATCCCGCACCACAGTGTGCAAAGACTGATACCCATTGGTCTTAGGCTTGGCAATGTAATCGTCAAACTCAGACGCAATGGGCACATAGCGCGAGTGAACCCAGCTGAGCGCCTCATAACAATCTGCCACGCTAGACACAATGACGCGCATAGCGCGAATGTCAAACACTTGAGAAAAATCTAGCGACTTGCCGCGCATTTTTTTCACAATGCTGTAAATGTGTTTGGGTCTGCCTTGCACCGAAGCATGCACGTTTTGTGCAGCCAATTCAGTTTGTAATTGCTGCCGCAAATGATGCATATTGAGTTCTCGCTCGGCCCTCTTTTCATGCAGCAGTTTGGCAATTTTTTTGTAATTGTCAGGTTCTAAAAAACGAAATGAAAGATCTTCCAGCTCCCACTTAATTTCCCAAATGCCCAATCGATTGGCCAGTGGCGCAAACACTTGCAAAGACTCTTTGGCCAATGCCGCAGGCACTTCTTTTTTAACACTTGCAAAATACCGAAGTGTTTGCAAACGCGACGCCAGGCGCAACATAATCACGCGCAAATCTTTGCTAAATGCCAATAGCATTTTGCGTACATTCTCTGTCTGAGCACGAGGGTCGTCTTGAAGTTGGGCTGACGATACAACCGTGCGAGAAATGCGCTGCACCTCCATCAGCTTGGTCGTTTCGACAGCCAGCGATGCAAACTCTTCGCCAAATTTTTTGGCAATCACTTCGCGAGGTCGACTTAAGTGGGGGCACGCATACACCAAATAATTGGCCGCCTTCACATCGTTGCCGCTGCTCATGGTTTCCAAAATAGCGGCCACAGCATCGGCATGCTCAAGCATGTTCTCGCCGGTGTCTAAATACTCACTCGACAAGAAGGGCTCTGCAAACGCTCTTGCTCGAACCAGAATATCTTCAGCCACATCACTCATGCATGCAGACCTAAAAACTGCCGAACAATGTCAATTTGGTCTTCATGTGTGAGTGTGGGTGCATGGCCCACACCTTGAAGGCTGGCCACTTGAACGCGCGGCCCCCGAAGTTTCATTTCGTTGACTGCACTCAAACTCAAAAGCTCAGACTCAGCGCCATGAATGAGCAATGTTTTGCATGGAATTAAATCGTAAACTTGCCACAACATCGCCTCTCCGGCTTGGGCTTGCTCTTGTGTGACAGCACGAATGGGCTGTCGCAATTCAGGGTCGTAGTGCAAGCAATACGTGCCATCTTCCAAACGCCGCACCATGTTTTGCGACAAAGCCAGCCACTCTGCGGAGGTATGTGGCCCAAACGATTTGGAAATTTCCCACATGGCATTGGCCGCTTCTTGCACGGTCTGAAACTTGCCCACTTCACCCACATAAGTTTTCATGTTCAAGATGGAAGACCACGACACCACAGGGCCAATGTCATTCAAAACCAAATGCCGCACAGGTACCGGCAAATCTTGCGCCGCCAACAACATGCCAATCACGCCGCCCATGCTGGTGCCCACCCAATCGAGCCGCGAAATGGCCTGCTCGGCATTCAGTTTGTGCACCAACACGGCCATGTCGCCCGCATACTGTGGAAATTGATAGCCCATGGGGTCTTTCAGCCAATCGCTTTTGCCGCGGCCCACCACGTCGGGGCAGATGACTCTGACAGCGGGCAAACCAGCCTCTTGCGCCGAAGCCACCAGCGCCTGGGCCAGCACATCAAAATCACGCCCTTGACGCGTTAGGCCATGCACACAAAACACCACATGCGAAGCCGCAGGATCTCCCCATGACCCATAGGCCATGCGGTGCGTGCCCTGTGGGTTGGGGCAAGAGACAAAATCTAGGACGGGTTCGAACATATTGGGTTCAATTCTAAATTTAGAGTGCAGCCGTCAGTTCCCTGTGGCCTTGACGCGCCATAATTGACATTTCCACATCGTAATTCATTCGGAGAACCACCATGCTGAAAGGCAAAACTGCAATCGTCACCGGCTCAACCAGCGGCATTGGCTTGGGCATTGCCAAAGCCTTGGCCAAGCAAGGTGCCAACATTGTTTTAAATGGCTTTGGCGACCATGCCGGCCCAGAAGCCGAAGTGGCAGCCTTGGGCGCCAAAGTGGCCTATCACGGCGCCGACATGAGCAAGCCCGCAGAAATTGAAGCCATGGTGAAGTTTGCCCAACAGAAATTTGGCAGCGTCGATATTTTGGTCAACAACGCTGGTATTCAACATGTGGCTCGCGTCGAAAACTTTCCCATTGAAAGATGGGATGCCATCATTGCCATCAATTTGTCCAGCGCGTTTCATGCGTCACGCGCAGTTCTGCCCGCCATGCAAAAGGCAAACTGGGGCCGCATCATCAACGTGGCATCGGTTCACGGCTTGGTGGGCTCTGCAGAAAAGTCGGCTTATGTGGCCGCCAAGCACGGCATTGTGGGCTTGACCAAAGTCACTGCATTGGAAAACGCCAAGTCGGGCATTACGTGCAACGCCATTTGCCCAGGCTGGGTGCTCACACCTTTGGTTCAAAAACAAGTAGATGCCAAAGCAGCAACTTTGGGCTTGAGCAATCAAGCGGCCACCGAATTGTTGTTGGGCGAGAAAGAACCTTCCATGCAATTCACCACGCCAGAAGAGTTGGGTGACTTGGCCGTGTTCTTCTGCTCTGCGGCAGGCAACAACATTCGCGGTGTGGCTTGGAACATGGACGGCGGTTGGGCCGCCCAATAAAAAATCAGGGCTTGTGAATCAACACCACAGCCCTGGCTTCCATGCTCAGGCCCTCACCCACGGGGCCCATTTTTTCAGCGGTCTTGGCTTTCACATTGACAAATGATTCTGGCACGCCCAAGGCTTTGGCAATGGAAGACCGAATGTCAGACCGATGCGGCGAAAGCTTAGGCGCTTGCGCAATGATGGTGCAATCGACGTTGCCCAAATGCCAGCCTAAATGTTTCACATGCTCATAGGCTTTTTTCAAAAGCTTGACGGAGTCAGCGCCTTTGTATGTGGCATCGGTGTCTGGAAAGTGCTGTCCTATGTCGCCCAAGCCCGCAGCGCCCAACAGCGCATCGGTGATGGCGTGCAACAACACGTCGGCATCGGAATGTCCCAACAGTCCCTTGTCATGCGGAATTTGCACACCGCCCAAGATCAAAGGACGGCCTGCCACCAAGGCATGTGTGTCCCAACCTTCGCCCACTCGAATGTTCATGTTCTGCTCCTGAGCAAATCTTCTGCCAATGCAAAATCTGGCGGATAAGTGACCTTGAAATTGTGCGGACTGCCCACCACCAACTTGGGTGCAAACCCAGCCATCTCCATGGCGCTGGCTTCGTCGGTGATGCCCTCAAAATTTTCTGCGGCCTTGGCCGACAAGGCTGCTTGCAACTGACCGGCCCTGAACATTTGCGGTGTTTGGGCCAACCACTTGTCTTGGCGCGGTAAGGTTTGACTCACGCGGCCATTGACTGAAGCTTTCAACGTGTCGGGCAATGGCACGGCCAACAAGCCGCCTACGTCATCGTTCATGCAGGCATCGATTAAGCGGTTAATTTCTAAATCTGAAATGAGGCAACGCGCTGCGTCATGGACCAAAATCCAATCGTCAGGTTGAACACCTTCTGAATTTTTGGCACCCTCTGCCAGCAGATGGGTTAAGCCGTTAAACACCGACTCGGCGCGCGTAGAACCACCACATTGAATGCGTTGCACTGTTGACTCAGGCCACACATGCGAGTCGGTGGGCGACACCACCACCACAATTTTTTCAAGCCTACTAACCGATTGCAAAGCAGCCAAGGTGTGCATCACCATGCTTTGGCCCGCTACCAGTTCGTACTGTTTGGGCATCAACGTGCCAGCGCGCGAACCCGAACCCGCACAGGGGACCAACGCAAAACACCGAGCCACAGGTTGGGTGAGCTTAGATAGATCTGTAGTGTCAGAGGGGTTCAAAGTGAATCTAATTTTGAGTGCCAATACGCCAACTATACTATTGGAGTACATGCAATTACCCGCGCTTAGCTTAGGAAAACGCTTTACCCTGCCCCGTCCCATGGGATCGGCAGACGCTGTGCTATTGGCCCAATTGGCCGAACGCGAAAAAGCACAGGGCCGCCTAACAGCGGTGGTGACCTCTGACGCCGCCGACACACAGCGCCTGATGGACGAGGTGGCCTTCTTTGCCCCCGATTTGAGATGCGCCATTTTTCCCGACTGGGAAACCTTGCCCTACGATACTTTTTCGCCCCACCAAGACCTCATCAGCGAACGCTTGGCCACCCTGTGGCGCATCAATCAGCGCGACAAAGCCGAAGGCGCCGACTTGGTGTTCATTCCGGCCACCACCGCTTTGTACCGTTTGGCGCCGCCTGCATTTTTAGCGGGCTACACCTTTAACTTTAAGACCAAGCAAAAGCTGGACGAAGCCAAGCTCAAAGCCCAGCTCACCTTGGCCGGCTACAGCCATGTGAGCCAAGTGGTAAGCCCTGGCGAATACGCGGTGCGCGGCGGCCTCATTGATTTGTTTCCCATGGGCTCGCAAGTGCCGTACCGCGTCGATTTGTTTGACAACGAAATTGACTCCATTCGCACCTTCGACCCCGACACGCAGCGCAGCCTTTACCCCGTGCCCGAAGTGCGCTTACTGCCGGGCCGTGAATTTCCCATGGACGAAGCAGCGCGTGCCAAGTTTCGCAGCCGTTGGCGTGAACTGCTCGACGGCGACCCGACCAAAAGTCGTATTTACAAAGACATGGGCAATGGTGTGGCCACGGCGGGCATTGAATATTATTTACCGCTCTTTTTTGAAGAGACTGCCACCGTGTTTGACTACTTGGGTGCGGGCACAGACAAGCCAGCCACCTTGGTCTTGCACGGCGATTTGGAGCCTGCCTTTCAACGCTTTTGGCAAGACACCAAAGACCGCTATCGCTTGGTGCAAGGCGACCCTGAACGACCTGCTTTGCCACCTGAGGCTTTGTTTTTGTCGGCCGAACAGTTTTACACGGGGACGAATCAGCATGCGCAATTGGCTTTGCGCCCAAGCGCCAAAGATTCCGAAGGCGAACCCCAAGACAGCAACGCTGACAACACCCTGGCGCAGCCTCTGCCCGACCTGACGGTGGTGCGCGGTGCCGAAGAGCCTTTGGCCAAACTGCAAGCGCACATTCGCAGCACGTCCAACCGCGTGTTGATTTTGGCAGAGAGCGCGGGCCGACGCGAAAGCTTGCTCGACTTCTTGCGCGCCAGTGGCGTGAACCCACCCGCGTTTGATGACCTGAAAGAATTTCAAGCCAACGACGAAAAAATAGGCATTGCGACTGCAGCCTTAAATTCAGGCTTCCATTGGTTTGAAGCTGGCATCGATTTGGTCACAGAGACTGAATTGTTTGCAGCTGGCCCCACCACGCGTCGCCGGAAAAAACAAGAGCAAGTGAGTGATGTTGAAGCGCTCATCAAAGATTTATCAGAGCTCAACGTAGGCGACCCCGTGGTGCACAACGCGCACGGCATTGGCCGCTACCGTGGGTTGGTGAACATGGATTTGGGCGAGAAAAATCCAGATGGCACCCCGGCACTGCAAGAGTTTTTACATTTGGAATATGCCGACAAGGCCACGCTGTATGTGCCCGTGAGTCAGTTGCAACTGATTGGCCGCTACACTGGCGTGAGTGCCGATGAAGCACCGCTGCACCGCTTGGGCAGTGGCCAGTGGGAAAAAGCCAAACGCAAAGCGGCCGAGCAAGTGCGCGATTCTGCAGCAGAGTTGTTGAATATTTATGCACGACGGGCAGCGCGCGAAGGCCATGCCTTTCGATACAGCCCTCAAGACTACGAAATATTTGCCAATGACTTTGGCTTTGAAGAAACCGCAGACCAAAACGCCGCCATTCACGCCGTCATTCAAGACATGATCAGCCCGCGCCCCATGGACCGCTTGGTGTGCGGCGATGTGGGCTTTGGCAAAACAGAAGTGGCGCTTCGCGCAGCGTTTGTGGCTGTAACTGGTGGCAAACAAGTGGCCATCTTGGCGCCCACCACGCTACTGGCCGAGCAGCACTTTCAAACTTTGAAAGACCGCTTTTCAAAATGGCCAGTGAAGGTGGCCGAAGTGTCGCGCTTTCGTTCTACCAAAGAAGTGAATGAGGCACTCAAAGGATTGGCCGATGGCACCGTCGACATTGTGGTGGGCACCCACAAACTGCTGAGTGAGTCAACCAAGTTTCAAAATTTAGGCTTGTTGGTGATTGACGAAGAACACCGATTTGGCGTGCGTCACAAAGAAGCCATGAAGGCCATGCGCGCCGAAGTGGATGTGCTCACGCTCACTGCCACCCCCATTCCACGAACCTTGGGCATGGCCCTTGAAGGTATTCGTGATTTAAGCGTCATAGCCACCGCACCACAACGCCGCTTGGCCATCAAAACATTTGTGCGCAACGAAGGGATTGGTGTCATTCGCGAAGCAGTGCTGCGTGAACTCAAACGCGGCGGACAGTGTTACTTCTTACACAATGAAGTGGAAACCATTCAGAACCGCCGCCAAAAGCTAGAAGAAATATTGCCAGAGGCACGCATTGCCGTAGCCCACGGCCAAATGCCTGAGCGCGATTTGGAAAAAGTAATGCGCGATTTTGTGGCGCAGCGATACAACATTTTGTTGTGCTCCACCATCATTGAAACCGGCATTGATGTGCCCACCGCCAACACCATTGTGATTTCGCGCGCCGACAAATTTGGTTTGGCGCAACTGCACCAACTTCGAGGCCGTGTGGGCCGAAGCCATCACCAAGCCTATGCTTATTTGATGGTGCCCGAAATAGACGCACTGACCAAAAATGCGGCACAACGCTTGGACGCCATTCAGCAAATGGAAGAATTGGGCAGCGGCTTTTATTTGGCCATGCACGATTTAGAAATTCGCGGCGCCGGAGAAGTGCTGGGCGAAAACCAAAGCGGCAACATGCTGGAAGTGGGTTTCCAGCTTTACAACGAAATGTTGAACGAAGCTGTACGCTGTTTGAAATTGGGCAAAGAGCCCGATTTGCTCAGTCCCTTGTCTGCCGCCACCGATATCAATTTGCATGCGCCTGCCCTTCTGCCCAACGACTACTGCGGCGATGTCCATTTGCGTTTGTCTTTTTACAAGAAATTGGCCACGGCCAAAACCTCCGATCAAATTGACGGCTTGCTGGAAGAAATTGTCGACCGTTTTGGCAAATTGCCGCCGCAAGCGCAAACCCTAATGGATGTGCATCGCTTAAGGGTGCTGAGCTTGCCTTATGGCGTGGTGAAGGTGGATGCCGCACCGGGTGTGATTCAAATCAGCTTCAAACCCAATCCACCGATTGAACCTATGCGCATCATTGAGTTGATTCAAAAGAACAAGCACATTCAATTGGCCGGCAACGACAAATTGCGCATAGAGCGCGAACTGCCCGACCCCAAAGCCCGCGCGCAAATGGTCAGAGACATCTTGCGCTCTTTGGGTCAGCCTAAAATTGAGAAAGCTGAAGGATAAACAAGCATGAGCAACGAGCGCAGCGCCCCTACTTTTCAAGGCATGACCGTGAAGGGCTTCGCACCGCCCTTGAAATTGAGTGATTTCAAACTCATCGCCTTTGACATGGACTCCACCCTTATCAACATTGAATGCGTGGACGAAATTGCAGATGCTGCTGGCCGCAAAGCAGAAGTGGCAGCCATCACCGAAGCGGCGATGCGGGGTGAAATAACCGATTACAAAGACAGTTTGCGCAAACGAGTCGCGCTTTTAAAGGGCGTGACGGTGGCGCACATGGAAGAAGTATGGCGTCAACGTCTGCAACTGAACCCCGGCGCAGAAACCTTGGTGAAGGCCTGCCAAGCAGCTGGCATGAAAGTGCTTTTGGTGTCTGGCGGTTTTACTTTTTTCACAGACCGTGTGCGCGACAGGCTTAACATCAATTGGACACGCTCCAATGTGTTGGAAGTGGTGAAGGGTGAATTGACAGGCCGCATGGTGGACCAAGACTGGGGCGACATTTGCGATGGCGAAGAAAAGCGCAAGATGCTGCTGCAAACCTGCATGCAAATGGGCATCACACCCTCACAAGCCATTGCCATGGGCGATGGTGCCAATGACCTGCCCATGATGGGTGTGGCGGGTTTGTCTGTGGCTTATCACGCCAAGCCCAAGGTGCGTGAGCAAGCCATGGTGGCCATTGAAGAAGGCGGACTTGACCGTTTGCTAGAAGCCTTTCACTAGGCCAAGCTTCAAGCGGTGAAAGCTCAAGCCGTCCGCTGCACCTGCGGCACCCCCGCCTCCACCGTAAACTTGGCCAAGGTTTCTATTTTGGTTTGCCTTTGACGCACATCGTCGACCACGCGCAACTCGGTTTGAATTTGCTTGGCCGTGAATTCGACCACACCATAACCTTTGCGCTCGCTGTCTGCAAAAATGAAGTGCGGATTTTCAGCCAAGCGTGCAGCCAGCTTTGAATTGCCGGCAGACCGCGCCGTGATGCCCGCACCGCAAAACTCCACCCCAATTGTGGCGCTGTCGTCTTGGTAGGCATCGGCCATGACATGGCCGACCCAGTTTTCGTGGATATCGCCACCAATGAGGACGGGGTTGTTGAGTGCATGGTTTTGCATTGACTTCGTCATGCGTTGGCGCGCCGAAGAATAACCATCCCAGCCGTCATTCCACAGGTAATAGCCCGCGCCCAATTTGTAATCTCGCCTGCCAAACAGTGATTGCTGCGACAAGATATTCCAGGTGCGCTGCTCTGTGTGTGCTTTGGCAAAGCTTTGATCAAGCCACTTTTCTTGCGCCATGCCTAGCAGCGTTCTTTGGGGGTCTAGCCATGCTTCGCATTGATCAGGATCGACCCAGCCCGAACCATAGCCCAAGCCTTTGTTGCAAACCTGCCTGTCGCGGTATTGGCGATCGTCTAGCAAATAAATGTTGGCCAATTGACCGTAGGCCACTTGACCATAGATGCGCATTTCAGCGCCTGTGGCCAAGCCTTCGATGGCGCGTGTCAGGGCACTGGCGCGCAATGGCATGTGTTCGTAAAACGCTTGGTAAGCCCGCGCACGTTGCGCTGAAAAGTCAAAGCTGATGTTGCCGCTCTGCCCTCTTTCTAAGCCTGCATAGTCGTTGGACACTTCGTGGTCGTCCCACGTGATGAGCCAAGGGCACTGGGCATGCATGGCCTGCAAACTTTTTTCACTTTTATGCAGGGCATACCGATTGCGATAGTCAGAAAGTGAGTTGACCCAACCGCCTGTGGGCAAGCGCACGGCATTGGCCGCTCCTGCATATTCATAAATGTAGTCACCCAAGAACAGCACCAAGTCTAGGTTTTCTTGGCACATATGATGGTAGGCACTGAAATAGCCATGCTCCCAACGCTGGCACGAGGCGTAGGCTATGCGCAGTTTTTGCACCACCGCATTTGGATGTGGCAAGGTGCGCGTTCGGCCTACTGTGCTTTGTGCATTTTCAAGTTGAAAGCGGTAAAAATACCAACGATCACTTTGCAAGCCCTCCAATTCCAAATGAACTGAATTAGCCAACGCAGCCAAGGCCATCACTTGCCCCGAGCGCCGATTGACTTTGAACAATTCGTCGTCAGCCACCTCCCAGGTAACCGTGACATTGGATGACGAAAATTGATCTAAGTCACCCGCTTCAGGGGGCATCAGGCGCGTCCACAGCACCACCGAATGGTAGTTGGGCGAACCACTGGCCACGCCCAAAGAAAAGGGGTTGTGCTTGAGCGGTGTTTGCGCAGCAGAAAATGAATAAGTGAGGGGCGCAGAGGCCGCCACTGCCCACTTCAATAATTCGCGTCTAGAGGGGTTGGCAAATGTTGGGTGCAATGCAGTGATTGAATTTTTCAAGGCGTCCTTAACCAATCGTTGAGCAATGCGTTAAATTCAGTGGGCTTGGCACTCATGACCCAGTGCCCTGTGTCAAAGCCCTCAACCCTAGAACCCGAATGCGATGCAATTTGTTCAAGCCAAAGCTCTGAATGAAACATGAAGGGTTTGCGCCGTCCGTAGATGTAAAGCATAGGGCGCGCAGCAGGCAAAATTTTGAGCGTATTGGCCGCCAAATTAAAACCTTTCAAGGCCCCCATCCACTTCATGGCGTAGGGTGCGTTCATGCCTGCATGCATGTTGGCCACGGGGCTAGGACACCTTAAAGCCTTGGCCATGTAGCGCGTCATGCGATTGGCCAAAGGCCGTCCTGCAGCGCCAAAGATTTGTGCAATTTGCCAAGCCATGGCCAACCAAATTTGATAACTGAAAACGCCCCATTTGGCTTTGGCATTCCAGGAGGCAGCAAGGGCTTTGGCGTTGTGGTCACCCACATCGACTGCCACGATACGGCTCACAAGGCTTGGGTAAACGGCCGCGTATTCGTAACCAAATACACAACCCCAATCGTGCAGTACCAAGGTGACAGGTTTTTGTGGGCTTACTTGCGTTACCACTTCGTGAATGAAGGCGACCATGTCGCTCAAGGACTTGGCTGGCATGGGCGCATTGGCGTCAAAAGCGGGCAAAGTAAAGCGCACACATTGGTAGTTTGGGCTAAGCGCTTCTACGGTGCTGTCCCAAAGCACCAGTGTGTCGGGCCAGCCATGCAACATGACCAGCGTTTCAGAGCCTGTGCCTTCAACTCTGATGTCGACGCCCTGAAGGTTCATGACATTAGGCAGACGCAAACATGGCTTGCTTGAGGCGATCGACACCTTCCAGAATTTTGTCCTCACCCACGGTGGCAAAGCTCAAGCGCAAGGTGCAGTGGTCTGGGTTTTCACAATAAAAGGGGGCACCTGGTACAAAGGCCACACCTTTTTCAATGGCCATTTTGGCAAAGGCATTGCCATCACTTTCTCGGCCCTCTGCGCCCGTCAGGCGGGCCCACACAAACAAGCCGCCTTGCGGTTGAACAAATGAAATGGCACTGCCCAAATGTTGACGCAAAGCTTGGCTCATGGTTTGGGCGCGCGCTGCATAAACCTTGCGCACATTGTCTAAAGTGGCGGGCATGCGGCCGGCCTTGAGGTAATGAGAGGCTGTGGCCTGCGCAAAGGTGCTGGTGTGTGCATCGCTAAATTGTTTACATATGACAGCGCGGCTGAGGAGCTCGGGCGGTGCCACCATCCAGCCCACACGCAGGCCAGGACTTAAGACTTTAGACAAAGAGCCGCAATGCACCAACCAATCTCGGCTACCGGGCACTTGCGCGCTGAGCGCCAGCAAACTGGGCGGAGGTGCTTGGTTGAAATATAAATCGCCGTAAGGATCGTCTTCAACCATGAGTGTTTGGTATTTGACTGCCAACTCGAGCAATTTTTTGCGGCGCTCCAAGCTGAGCAATGCACCCGTGGGGTTGCCAAAGGTGGGAATGACATACACAAACTTGGGCTTGTGCTGTGCGATTAATTTTTCCAACGCTTCGGTGTTGACGCCCTCATCGTCCACGGGCGCAGAAATAAGATGCGCGCCATACAACCGGAAGCACTGAATGGTGGCCAAGAAGGTGGGGCCTTCCACGATGACTTTGTCGCCCGGGCCAATCATGGTTTTGCCAATGAGGTCTAGCGCCTGCTGGCTGCCGGTGGTGACAATGAGTTGGTCGGCGCTTAAACCTTGCACGCCCTTTTGCCCCATGAACTGCGCCAACTGCTCTCGCAAGGGCCCGTAGCCTTCGGTGGCGCCGTATTGAAGGGCTGCACCAGGCTCTTGAGCCAGCGCTTGTGAAGAGGCTTCACGGATGCCTTCTACGTCAAACATGGCACTGTCTGGAAAGCCGCCGGCAAAACTAATAATGCCGGGCTTGCCTAGAAGTTTAAATAACTCCCGAATGGCTGAAGTTTCGACATTGTTCAATCGATCTGCAAATTGCAAGGACATGGTGTATCTTCCACTCAACACGGTTGGTTAATTCTCACATTTTCTCTCATGAACGCACACAACATTGAACTCTTTTTTCACACCCTGAGAGAAGCCAATCCCCAGCCCAATACCGAATTGGCCTACACCTCGGTGTTTGAACTCCTCACGGCGGTGCTGTTGTCGGCCCAGGCCACCGATGTGAGCGTGAACAAAGCCACCCGCAAATTGTTCCTTGTGGCCAATACGCCGGACCGCATTCTGGCCTTGGGCCAAGACCGGTTGGAGGGCTACCTTAAAACCATTGGGCTGTATAGAAACAAGACCAGCAATCTGCTGAAAACCTGTCAAATTTTGATTTCGCAACACCAAGGTCAAGTGCCACGCTCTCGCGAGGCCTTGGAAGCATTGCCAGGCGTGGGCCGCAAAACGGCCAATGTGGTTTTGAATGTGGCCTTTGGCGAACCCACCATGGCGGTGGACACACACATCTTCAGGCTGGGCAACAGAACAGGTTTAGCCCCCGGCAAAAATCCGCTTGAAGTGGAGTTGAAGCTTTTGAAAAGAATTCCAGAAAAGTATTTGGTCGACGCACACCACTGGCTCATTTTGCATGGCCGCTATGTGTGCCAAGCCAGAAAACCTTTGTGCCAACAGTGTGCCGTGTCGGCTTATTGCAGCTTCAAACCGAAAACTACTTAGGCAAAGCCACCCAGCGTGTGATGCCTTCTTCTTGCCATTCACGCCACTGCAATCTGTTTTGAAAAACCGCCGACAAGGCGCTGTGGGTGTCTGTTGAATTGGGCAAACCCGTGTGCACGCACTGGCCTTTTGACATGACCCACACCCGATTGGCTTGCAGTGCCAAATTGAGTTCGTGCAACACACTCACCACGGCAGCGCCCGCCTCCGTCAGGCAACGCACCCACTCCAACCAATCGGCCTGATGCGGCACATCCACACCCGCCAAGGGCTCGTCCATGAGGTACACCTGAGCTTGCACGGCCAAGGCTCGCGCCAGCAAAACACGTTGCCGCTCACCGCCAGAAAGTTGTCCCAAACTGCGTGTGCGCCAATCCCAAGCCTGAACTGTTTTCAAGGCCACCTCCACCACCGCATGGTCTTTGGCAGTGGGCGTTGAAAGCCAAGATTGATGTGGCAAGCGACCCAACATGGCCACGTCATACACCGTCAGGTCGTCTTGGCCGGCTTCCGCTTGGCCCAACCAAGCCAGTGT
>CANKBG010000023.1 GCA_947479935.1 Comamonadaceae bacterium | reverse complement strand
GCACCCACTTCGTCGGCATTGCCCATGGCCTTCATGCCAATTTCGGTGGTGAACTGGGTCATCTTTTGTCCCAAATCGGCCAAAGGTTTGATGAACTCCGCCATGGCTTCGTTGCCCATTTCTTGTGCCACCAATTTGCCAATGAGTTTGCCAAACTTTTGCAAACTAGCGCCTTGATTGCCCAGAACTTTACGGCCCAATAAATCCAAAGACTGAATGCCATTGGTGCCTTCGTAAATCATGTTGATTCGAGCATCACGCACGTATTGCTCCATGCCCCATTCTTTGATGTAGCCGTGGCCACCAAAGACTTGTTGGCACATGGTGGTGGCCTGATAGCCGTTGTCTGTGAGGAAAGCTTTCACAATCGGAGTCAACAAAGCTAAAATTTCCAATGATTCTGCCCGCACTTTTTCATCAGGGTGGCTCAACTCTTTGTCGATCAACAAAGCACAATAACAAGCCAATGCACGGCCGCCTTCGGCATAGGCCTTGGCAGTCAGCAACATACGCCTTACATCGGGGTGAACCAAAATAGGGTCGGCCGGTTGGGAAGGCGCTTTCACGCCCGACAAACTTCTCATCTGGAGACGATCTTTGGCATAAGCCAAAGCATTTTGATAGGCCACTTCAGTTAGGCCTAAGGATTGATTGCCCACACCCAAGCGCGCACCGTTCATCATTACAAACATGGCGGCCAAACCTTTGTTGGCTTGACCCACCATGGCGCCTACCGCGCCGTCTAACACCATTTGGCACGTGGCATTGCCATGAATGCCCATTTTGTGTTCCAGGCCGCCACAGTAAATACCGTTTCGATCGCCCATCGTTCCATCTGCTTTCACGTTGAACTTAGGCACCACAAACAAGCTAATGCCTTTGCTGCCCACGGGCGCATCTGGCAAGCGCGCCAGCACCAGGTGAACAATGTTTTCAGCCAAATTGTG
Organism: Comamonadaceae bacterium; assembly: GCA_947479935.1. GTDB lineage: Bacteria > Pseudomonadota > Gammaproteobacteria > Burkholderiales > Burkholderiaceae_C > Limnohabitans_A. Next base: position 37,331 of record CANKBG010000023.1, on the reverse strand, counting down.
TTCGCCAGCGCTGATAAAAATTTTCTGACCCGTCAGGCGATAAGTACCATCCGCTTGGGGTTCTGCCTTGGTGCGAAGCATGCCCAAGTCGGTTCCACAGTGCGGTTCTGTGAGGCACATGGTTCCGGTCCACACGCCGCTGGTCATCTTTGGCAAGTACGTGTCTTTTTGTTCTTTGGAACCATGCGCTGACAAGCAAGCGTGTGCGCCGTGCGACAGACCAGGGTACATGGTCCATGCTTGATTGGCCGAGTTGAGCATTTCAAAGAAACACTGGTTGACCACCAATGGCAAACCTTGACCGCCATATTCTTGTTCTGCGCTTAACGCCGCCCAACCCCCTTCGACGTATTGGGCATAGGCTTCCTTGAAACCTGTGGGTGGCTTCACTTCATGTGTGGTGCGGTCAAGCACACAGCCTTCTTCGTCACCTGACAGATTCAATGGGAAAACCACTTCAGAGGCAAACTTGCCAGCTTCTTCCAACACCGCATTGATGGTGTCGGCACCGGTTTCGGCATGCTTAGGCATGGCCTTCAATTCATTTTCCAAATCAAGTAATTCGTGCAACACAAATTGAAGATCGCGCAGGGGCGGGGTGTAACTGGGCATGGTTTACTTTCAAAAATTTCAGGTTAGTTTTAAAGCTTCAAAATTCATTCGCTACCGTGTGGCATCAAGGTTGATTGCGGGCTACTATTTCTGTGAAGCCTTTTCGCGCGCGTTCGGCCGCACCAGGATTTCGCAAGAATCGGGCTTCGTAGTGCAGCGCCAAAATGAGGCCGTGGATTTCAAACGCCACTTGCAAGGGATCGGCTTGGGACCTCAAATGTTTTTCGGCTTGCGCTTGCGCCACCGACCGTTGCAACGCGTTTTGCCAGGTATTGACTGACGATGCCAAAGCATCGCGCACAGAGCCAGGCCGGTCATCAAACTCAACAGCGCCACTGATGTAAATACAGCCTGAATCAATTTCGGTGGAGGTGCGCTGCATCCAGTTGTCAAACAAAGATTGCAGCCTTGGGAGGCCCCGCGCGCCACTGAGCGCGGGATAAAAAACTTCGCTTTCAAAGCGATCGTGGTATTCGCGAATGACCGAAATTTGCAATTCTTCACGCGATCCAAAATGGGCAAACACGCCCGACTTGCTCATGCCCGTCACTTCGGCCAAGGCACCAATCGACAATCCCTCCAAGCCAATTTGCGAAGCCAAGCCCAAGGCAGCGTCCACAATGGCAGCTTTGGTTTGACGACCCTTCAGCAAGGTTCTTCCGCCGTTTTCATCAGACATGCGCAAGCCTGCGGTTGAAGCGCCATTCGAAGATCCAGAGGTGATGTGTCTGACAGTCATAGGGTTGAATTTCATAAAAATAGAACGCTCGTGCTATTTTGCATGAAAATAAACCCCTCCGCAAAAAGAAAAGGCGAATCAGGGTTAATCCTGACTCGCCTGCAAAGACCTCACATCAAGGGAAGGTCTGCGCACAAGGTCGGTATTAGGCCATGCGCTTAAAGGCCACCACCTTTTGGATCTGTTGGCCAAGGCCGTCAATGCCGACGTGCATCACGTCGCCCTTTTTCAAGAACACGGGGGCTGGCTTGCCATCCTTCTTCACACCCATGCCCACGCCTGGCGGGGTTCCGGTGGTAATCACGTCACCAGGCTCAAGGGTCATGAATTGACTCACATAGCTGACCAGTTTGGTAACGCCAAAGATCATGGTTTTGGTGGAGCCATCCTGCATCCGCTTGCCATTCAAGTCCATGTACATTTTCAGATTTTGAGGATTAGGCACTTCGTCTTTGGTCACCATCCAGGGGCCGATGGGGCCGAAGGTGTCGCAGCCCTTGCCCTTGTCCCAAGTGCCGCCCATTTCGAGTTGGTAGGCGCGTTCGCTCACGTCATTGACGGTGCAATAGCCTGCCACATAGTCGAGGGCTTCTTTTTGTGACACATAGCTAGCGCGCTTGCCAATCACAATGCCCAATTCAACTTCCCAATCTGATTTCAAAGAACCCTTGGGCAACATGACGTCATCGTCTGGGCCTTGAATGCATGAAGTGGCCTTGATGAAAACAATGGGCTCTTTGGGAATGGGCATGTTGGCTTCAGCCGCATGGTCGGCGTAGTTCAAACCAATGGCAATGAACTTGGGCACGTGCGAGATTGGGCAACCCATGCGGGGCTTGCCTTTGACCAAGGGCAACTTGTCTGTTTTGAGTTTGGCCAACTTGGCCAAGACTTTGTCTGACAGCTGTTCAGGTCCAATGTCTGACACCACGCCACTTAAGTCACGCAATTTGCCAGCGGCATCAATCAGGCCTGGTTTTTCTTTGCCGGGTTGGCCGTAACGCACGAGTTTCATAAGAACTTCCTTTGATGAATGATTCAGTAAAAATTAAGCAGGCTTTTGATGACGCACTATTTGAATATCGGATTGTGATCGAAATCGAATCAATAGGTAGACCGTCCGCCAGACAAATCGAACACAGCACCAGTGGAAAACGAACAATCTTCAGTTAACAACCAAGTCACCATGGCGGCCACTTCTTCCGGTGTGCCAAAACGGCCCATGGGAATTTTAGACAACATGAACTGAATGTGCTCAGGCGTCATCTGATCGAAGATGGCTGTTTTGACGGCAGCCGGCGTAACGCAATTGACACGCACATGGCTACTGGCCAATTCTTTGCCCAGCGATTTGGTAATGGCCATGACCGCCGCCTTGCTGGCGCTGTAGGCGCTGGCATTGGGGTTGCCATCTTTGCCGGCCACGGAGGCAATGTTGACAATGCGGCCAGCCGGACGCTCTTTCAAATGCGGCGTCCATTCACGGCAGCAATAAAACACACCATTGACGTTCACATCCATGACTTGTTGCCAAGCCTCAATGGGGTAGTTTGCCACTGGCGTAACGGGGCCCGTAATGCCAGCAGAGTTAACCACCGCATCGACAGGCCCTATTTTCAAAGTGGCCTCGGTTGCGGCAGCCACTGAGGCATGTTGTGACACATCCACCTGAACGCTGTGAACTGAACCAGGATGCTTCAAACTGGCAACGGCTTTGGCCATGCCCGCCACATCACGGTCCCACAAGGTCACGCTGCCACCCGAGGCCAACACACGTTCTGCAATGGCATAGCCCAAACCCGTAGCACCACCGGTAATGACCGCATGGCGGCCTTTCATGTCGTATTGATTCATAAGGTCTTAAATTTGAGTTGAGAGATTTAAAAAATAACGTGTCTAAAGCATCAAATGGTCATGCCACCATCGACCATGTAGGCGTTACCCGTTGCAAAAATGGCTTCGTCGGAGGCCAAGAAAACAATGATGGGGGCAATTTCGTGGGCTTGCGCCAAACGTCCCATAGGTTGGCGCGCAATGAAGTTTTTTCGGGCTTGGACAGGATCGGCTTCTGAGTTGATGCGCTCATGCAAAGAGGGCGTTTCAACGGTGCCTGGGCAAATGGCATTGCATCGAATACCTTTGGTGACATAGTCTGCGGCCACACTTTTGGTGAGGCCAATGACGGCCGCTTTGGAAGCGCCATAAATAAACCGGTTAGGCAGGCCGCGAACACTGGAACACACGCTGGCCATGTTAATGATGCTACCGCCCCCCTGCTCTAGCATTTTGGGTAACACCGCCTGAATCATCCAAAACTGGCCACGCGCGTTCAAGTTGAATGCAAAGTCCCAGTCTTTGTCGGTGGCTTGCAAAATAGTGCCGCCATGGACCACGCCTGCGCAGTTGAACAACGCATCGATGCGTGGAATCAGTGCCACTTGTTTTTGTATATCGTCTTTGTTCAACACGTCTAAAACGGCCGTGTGAACATTGGCAACACCTGCATAGCTTTTCAGCAATTCAGGATTGACGTCAGTGGCCCAAACCGTGGCGCCTTCGGCCGCCATGGCCATGACAGCCGCATGCCCAATTCCTTGGCCAGCCGCTGTCACCAAGATGTTTTTATTTTTCAGCCTCATGATTTGATCTCCAAATGAACTTGTTGCCGCTTTGAGATCGCTTCCCAATTCCAGTCAATGCCCAAACCAGGCACCTCGGGTGGATAAGCGAATCCGTTTTGCACTTTCATGCGCGAATGCGTGATGTCGTCCAACTGTGGAATGTATTCCACCCAAGTGGCGTTGGGAACTGCCGCACACAAACTCACATGCAATTCCATCAAAAAGTGCGGGCACACCGGCACATCAAATGTTTCGGCTAAATGCGCTGTTTTGAGCCAAGGGGTTATGCCGCCAATGCGCGCCACATCGGGCTGCACCACACTGCAGGCGCCCTGCTCCAAATACTCTCTAAATTGCATGGGGTGGTACATCGACTCACCCACCGCCACCGGTATCGATGTGTGCGCCCTTAAATGGCGGTGCCCCGAGATATCTTCGGCAGGCAAGGGCTCTTCAAGCCACGCCAAATCCAAGCCCTCAAACGCTTTGGCACGCCGCACCACTTCAGCCCGATGAAAACCTTGATTGGCATCCGTCATGATTTCAAAAGCGGGTCCCACGGCATGGCGCACGGCCGACAATCTGGCCACATCTTCGCTCACATGTGGGCGGCCAATTTTGATCTTGGCACCCTTGAAGCCTTCGGCCTGGGCCTTGAGCGTTTGTTCGACCAAAACTTCTGGCGACAGTTGCAACCACCCGCCCTCGGTGGTGTAAAGCGGCACCTTGTTTTGCGCACCGCCCAACAACTGCCAAAGCGGCAACTGCTGACTTTGTGCGCGCCAATCCCAAAGCGCGGTATCAACGCAGGCCAGGGCCAAGCTGGTCATGGCGCCCACAGCTGTGGCGTGGGTGTGAAAAAACAGATCTTTCCAAATGGCTTCAGTGCGCACAGGATTTTGTCCTAGCAGTCTGGGCACCAAGTGGTCTTTCAGCAAGGCCACCACCGAGCTACCACCCGTTCCTATGGTGTACGCATAACCCGTGGCCTCAATACCATCACTGCACACCAACGTGAGCATGACGGTTTCTTGGGTCACAAATGATTGAATTGCGTCAGTCCGCTCAACCTTGGGGGGCAAGTTAACTTGCCGCAGGTGAACGCGATCGATGGTGACTGGGGTCATGTTGGCGGAAAAATTGATTGAGAAGAGTTCGGGTTTGTGCGTATCAAAACAGTCTTGACCCTCACTCAGGTTCCATGTGAAGATTGTGCAACTGGTCTGACCAATTGTCCAATCCGCGTATTCCCTGACAAGCTTGAACGCTTCACCATTTTTTAGAACCCACCTGCTTCATGTCCGACACGACAGTTGAACCCCAAAGGCTTTATCGCCAAATTGCCAAACAAATCCAGACGCTCATTTCGTCTGGTGAGTTTGCAGTGGGTTCACGCTTGCCTGCAGAACGCGACTTGGCCACCCAACTGAGCGTCAGCCGTCCTTCGGTGCGGGAGGCCCTCATTGCGATGGAGGTCGAGGGCATCATTGAGGTGCGCACAGGTTCGGGTATTTACGTGAAATCACTTGGCAAACGTGGCAATGCAAAGATCAGCGCCAGCAACACGACGCTTGAATGGGGCCCGCTTGAGGTCATGCGGGCGCGGTATTTGATTGAAGCTGAAATGGCCGCCTTGGCTGCTGAAAACGCCACAGCCAAAGACCTGAAAGCAATGAAGTTGGCTCTTAAAGGCATGCAAAAAGAAGCCACGGCGGGGCGTGTGCCACGCGACAGTGACATTGCGTTTCACATGGCAATTGCCAACGCATGTGCCAACAGTGTCATGCTCGATACGCTAGACCGGTACCTGCAAGCAAGAACTGGCCACTTGTTTGAACGCTTGGGTGATTATTTTGAATCACCCGCGGCATGGGCTGCTGCTATTTTGGAGCACCAAGAAGTCATTCAAGCCATTGAAGAGAGAAATCCGCAACATGCCCGCAATGCCATGCGAAAACATTTGCGACAAGCCCACAAACGATTCAGCGCTAGCTGGCGAAGCGCACCTTCCCGTTCTTAGTTTTTCGCCAGCAACTCAAAATTTTTTCTAACCTCAAGGAGATAACATGACCACCAAACGAAACGCATTGAAATCGCTCGCTAGCGCCAGCGTCATTGCTCTGGGCCTATTTGGCGCCATGGGCAGCGGCGTTGCGCAAGCTCAAACCAAATTGAAATGGGCGCACGTTTACGAAACTTCAGAGGCTTATCACACTGAATCTGTGTGGGCTTCCGAAGAAATTAAAAAACGCACCAACGGCAAATATGAAATTCAAGTTTTTCCTGCCTCCACACTGGGCAAGGAGACCGACATTAACCAAGGCCTGACCTTGGGCACTGTCGACATGATCATCAGCGGTCCCTCTTTTGCGGCACGCGCCTATCCACGCTTTGGCATTGCCTACTACCCCTTCATCTTCCGCGATGGCGACCACCTGATTGCCTATTCCAAGAGTCCAGTGTTTGCCGAAATGGTGAATGAATTCCGAGCCAAAACAGGCATTCAAGTGACCGCGTACACCTACTATGGCGCACGTCACACCACAGCGCAAAAAGCTTTTACCAATTGCGCCGGCATGAAGGGTATGAAAATTCGTGTGCCTGACGTTCCCGCCTACCGTGCCACGCCAGAAGCATGCGGCGCCAACCCAACACCGATTGCTTTTGCCGAAGTTTATTTGGCTTTGCAAAACGGCACTGTGGATGCCCAAGAAAACCCATTGACCACCATTGAAGCCAAGAAGTTCTACGAAGTTCAAAAGGCCATCATGCTCACGGGCCACATTGTTGACGGTTTGACCACGCAAATTGCCCCTCACGTTTGGAACAAACTTTCTGATGCAGAAAAGAAAATTTTCAGTGACGTGACGCAAGAAGCAGCTGTTCGCGCTACCGCCAAAATCAAAGCACGCGAAGCTGAATTGGTTGACGAGTTCAAGAAGAAAGGTTTGCAAGTTGTGCAAGTCGATCGCAAGTCATTCCAAGACGCTGTCTTGAAAAACAAACCGCTTGATTCAATGGGCTTCACCAAGGCTGACTTCGACAAAATTCAAGCTGCCAAGTAAGTTGTTCACTCAGTGCACCACTCCTTGACTGAAGGGTGCACGCATACGGGTCGAGCCTCCGGGCTCGATCTTTTGGTCTTTTTGAGGATATTCCATGAGCAACACCCCCGACCTAGACGCCATGCCCAAAATCATGGGCGACGATGGGCAGTTTCACGCCGTTGACGAAGAAGTCGATTTGTCTGGCACACCTGTTGAAGCTTGGGTGGCCTTGGGATTCTTTTGGTTGCTGGGTGCAACTGTTTTCTATCAGTTTTTTACACGCTACGTGCTTAACAACTCTGCGTCTTGGACAGAAGAAATTGCACGTTATCTTTTGATCGCCGTTGTCTTTACGGGCGCAACCATTGGCGTGGCCAAGAACAACCACATCCAAGTGGACTTTTTCTACAAGTTCATGCCGGCCTGGTTGTCCAAATTCATGAACCATTTAGTCGACATCATGCGCATTGCATTTTTTGCAGCAGCCACTTTTCTAACAGGTCAAATGATGGAAAAACTGGGCACCTACAAAATGACCATCATCGATTTGCCCATGAATTTGGTTTACGGTGTAGTCATGGCGGGTTTTGCTGCCATGTGTTTGCGCGCTATCTGGGTCATGAAAATTCATTGGCAACGTGGCTACACCGTGTTGCAGCGTCCCGAGTCAGAAATGACAGACCGTTAATCACTTCATTTCGACGCTTGAAAGTAAAGACATGTTAAAAATTTTGTTCTTGTTGCTCATGAGTGGCGGCATTCCGGTGGCCATTGCCATGGCGGGTGCCTCACTCATTTATTTATTCTGGACGCAAAGCTCGCCTCCCTTCGTGGTCATTCACCGCATGGTGTCTGGTATCGACAGCTTTCCTTTGCTGGCTGTACCCTTCTTTATTTTGGCCGGCAACCTCATGAACAATGCCGGCATTACCAACCGCATTTACAACTACGCCTTGGCCTTGGTCGGTTGGATGAAAGGCGGCTTGGGCCATGTGAACGTGGTGGGATCGGTGGTGTTTGCGGGCATGAGCGGCACCGCCATTGCCGATGCTGCAGGTTTGGGCACGATTGAAATCAAGGCCATGAAAGACCATGGCTACAGCACCGAGTTTGCGGTGGGTGTCACTGCTGCATCGGCAACTTTGGGACCCATCATTCCACCCAGTTTGCCATTTGTCATTTACGGCATGATGGCCAACGTGTCTGTGGGCTCATTGTTTTTAGCAGGCATCTTGCCGGGCGTCTTAATGGCCTTCCTGATGATGGTCACCGTGGCCTACTTTGCGCATAAAAACAATTGGGGCGCAGATGTGAAGTTTGAATGGCCTCGTGTTTTAAAAGCCTTGGCCGAAACAGCCGTTGTGATTGGCTGGCCTATCGGGGTTTGGGGCTTGGTCACTGTGCTGGAAACACCACCTCAGTTGACTGTTTTCGTTGCGCTCGGATTTTTATTCATCGCCGACAAAATGTTTAACTTTCAAGCTGTGTTGCCCATCATGACGCCTGTGCTGCTCATTGGCGGCATGACCACCGGCGTTTTTACACCCACAGAAGGCGCCATTGCAGCGTGTGTGTGGGCCATCATTCTCGGATTTTTCTGGTACCGCACGCTTCACTTCAAAATGTTTGTGAAGATTTGCTTGGACACCGTAGAGACAACTGCCACCGTGATGTTCATTGTGGCGGCTGCCAGCATCTTTGGCTGGATGCTCACAGCCACCGGCGTAACGGCAGCCATCAGCGAATGGGTGCTGGGCTTCACGCAAGAGCCTTGGAAGTTTTTGTTGTTGGCCAACTTGCTCATGTTGTTCGTGGGTTGCTTCTTAGAACCCACTGCGGCCATTACCATTTTGGTGCCCATCTTGGTTCCCATTTGCCAAAAGCTGGGCATCGACTTGGTTCACTTTGGTTTGGTCATGGTGCTCAACCTCATGATTGGTCTGTTGCACCCGCCCATGGGCATGGTGTTGTTTGTCTTGGCGCGTGTGGCCAAACTCAGCGTTGAACGAACCACTGCAGCCATCTTGCCTTGGCTGTTCCCTCTGCTTGGCAGTTTGGTCGTCATTACTTACGTACCAAGCTTGGTTCTGTGGTTGCCTAAAAAGTTTTTTTGAGACCAAAACATGAGTATCTTTATTCGACTTCATTCTGCCGATGACGTGGTCATTGCGCGGGCCCAACTCATGAGCGGTGCCAATGTGGAGGGCGTGCCTGTGAAAGGTCTCATTCCGCCTGGCCACAAAGTAGCCACGCGCGCTATTCAAGCCGGACAGCCCGTGCGCCGATATAACCAGATCATTGGCTTTGCCAGTACCGCCATCCAACCTGGCGAGCATGTGCATACGCACAACCTCAACATGGGACCCGAGAAGGGCAACTTCGAGCGCGACTACGCCATAGGACAAGACGTCAAACCAGAATCGCCGCGCAAACACGCAACTTTCATGGGCATCAAGCGGTCGGATGGCCGAGTGGCCACACGCAATTACATTGGCGTTCTCTCCAGTGTCAATTGCTCAGCCACGGCCGCACGTGCCATTGCTGATCATTTTTCCAAACGCAACAACCCCTCCGCGCTGGCCCATTTCCCCAACGTCGATGGCGTTGTAGCTTTAACTCATGGCACCGGATGCGGCATGGACACGGAAGGCCTGGGCATGCAGTTGCTTGAGCGCACCTTGGCAGGGTACGCCACGCATGCTAACTTTTGGGGCGTGGTGGTGGTGGGCTTGGGCTGTGAGTCCAATCAACTCAAAACCTGGTTGGCGCACAGCAGCTTGCGCGAAGGTGACACCCTCAAGGTATTCAACATTCAAGACACAGGTGGCACCCGCCTGACGGTTGAAAAAGGCATTGCCCTCATCCAAGAAATGTTGCCGCGTGCCAACCAAGTCAAGCGCGAATCCTGCAGCGCAGAACACATCACCGTGGGTCTGCAATGTGGCGGCTCCGATGGATACTCTGGTATCAGCGCCAACCCTGCCTTAGGCGCAGCGGTTGACTTGCTGGTGCAACATGGTGGTACCGCCATCTTGAGCGAGACCCCTGAAATTTATGGTGCTGAACATTTGCTCACACGCCGCGCTGTTAAACCTGAAGTGGCGCAAAAACTCATTGACCGCATTCACTGGTGGGAAAACTACACCGAAATCAATGGCGGCGAGATGAACAACAACCCCTCGCCTGGCAACAAAGCGGGTGGCCTGACCACCATCTTGGAAAAGTCTCTGGGGGCTGTGGCCAAAGGCGGCACCAGCAACCTGCAAGCGGTTTACGAATATGCAGAACCTGTCAACACGCACGGCTTTGTTTACATGGACACGCCTGGCTACGACCCCGTCAGTGCCACAGGCCAAGTAGCAGGGGGTGCCAATCTCATTTGCTTTACCACGGGTCGTGGCAGCGCATATGGTTGTGCGCCCTCCCCCAGTTTGAAGTTTTCCACCAACACGGCTTTGTGGAAAAAACAAGAAGAAGACATGGACTTGAATTGCGGTGAGATTGTCGACAACGGCGTGAGCATTGCCGACATGGGTCAGCGCATTTTTGACATGATTTTAAAAGCAGCCTCTGGCGAACCCACCAAAAGCGAACAACATGGCTACGGGCAAAATGAGTTTGTGCCGTGGCAAGTTGGCGCTGTCATGTAACCTGAAAGAATATTCATGAGTCAATGCATTCCTGCCGAACAACTGCGGCAACAAATTAGCCACATCATTCAAATGACCGGCAGTGAAATTGCCGAAGCAGAACAAGTGGCCGCTAATTTGGTCATGGCCAATTTAAGTGGTCACGACTCGCACGGTGTGGGCATGGTGCCTCGCTATGTCGACGCCGTGCTTGAAGGCGGCCTGAGCCCCAACACGGGCGTCAAAGTGTTGCTCGATACGGGCCCACTGCTCAACTTAGACGGCCAACGTGGCTATGGCCAAATCACGGGCGCGCAAGCCATGCAAATGGGCATAGAACGCGCCAAGCAGCATGGCGTGTGCACCGTAGCACTCAGCCGTTCGCATCATTTGGGCCGCATCGGTCACTTTGCAGAAATGGCAGTGGCGCAAGGCTTGGTATCGATTCATTTTGTCAACGTGTTGTCGCGTCCGGTGGTGGCGCCCTTTGGCGGTGGTGATGGCCGCTTTGGCACCAACCCCTGCTGCATCGGTGTGCCCATGGGCAACCGCAAACCCTTTGTGCTTGACTTTGCCACCAGTCGTGTGGCCCAAGGCAAGATGCGCGTGGCATACAACAAAGGCGAGCAAGTGCCTGATGGTTATTTGATCGATCAAAACGGCCTCCCCACCAACGATCCTAGCGTGGTGGTGGTGCCGCAATCCAATGGATTGTTTGGCGCCCTCATGACCTTTGGTGAACACAAAGGTTATGGCATGGCCATGGCCTGCGAATTGTTAGGCGGCGCCTTGACGGGCAGCGGTACTTGGCACCGCGAAGCCGATCACAAACGTGCTGTTTTAAACGGCATGCTGGTCATGCTCATCGACCCTGTTCGCTTGGGCACACAGGCTGCCTTTGAACAAGAAGCCTTGGCCTTTGAAGATTGGTTGCGGCAAAGTCCGGATGCCCCTGGCACCTCAGGCGTGATGATGGCCGGCGAACCCGAGCGTGCGGCGCGCGCTGATCGTGCGCAAAATGGCATTTGGGTTGACGACGCTACTTGGGCCGAAATTCAGTCTTCAGAAGAAAAGCTGAAAAATCGTCATGGCTGAATTGAAGCTATCGCGCGCCACACTGTCTCACATTCCAAAGTCTGTTCACACACCGGCCTACTCTTCATCCACTCATCAGCCGGGCGTCGTGCATTTGGGCTTAGGCGCATTTCACCGCGCTCACCAAGCCATGGTGTTCGATCAACTGCTGCGCGATGGCGATATGCGCTGGGGAATTCATGGCGTGGGCATGACACAACCCACATTGGTGAACAAACTGCGCGCTCAAGATGGTTTGTATGCTGTGCGCATTGCAGGTGCTGGTGGGCTTGAATGGCAAGTCCCGGGTGCGCTATGGCAAACCAGCGTAGCCACCACCGAACGCCAGAATGTGCTCAACGCCATTGCAGCCAACAACACGCGTTGGATCACACTCACGGTGACGGAAAAAGGCTACACCCCCGCCTTAGCCCAATTGCTGATTGAAGGCTTGCGTTTGCGCCATGCTACAGGCGAGTCAGGCCTCACCATTGCATCGTGTGACAACTTGCAAGGCAATGGCCACAAACTCAAAGCCATCATTCATGCCACAGCCAGTTCTCAAGATGTTGGATTGATGAAATGGATGGACGCTCATTGCGCCTTTCCTTGCAGCATGGTCGATCGCATCGTGCCGGCCGCCACCGTCGAAGTGGCTTCTGCCGCCAAAGTCGCACTGGGTTTACAAGATGAATGCGCCCTCAGCACCGAAACTTTTTGGGAATGGGTCATTGAGGACAACTTTGTTGACCCCGGCGATGCAGCGCTTCTGACCAAGTGCGGTGTGCGTGTCACGGGCGATGTGCACAGCTACGAAGAAGCTAAATTGCGAATGCTCAACGGCAGCCATTCCGCCATGGCCCTGATGGGCGCCATCTCGGGACGGGCCTACATTGCCGACTGCATTGGTGCCGATCACATTCGTGAGTTTGTTGCACGCCTCATGACGCGTGAAGTGGCACCACATTTAAGCCGTACAGATTGGGCCGACTATCGCGATGCGCTCGTTCAGCGTTTTGGCAATCCTTATTTAAAACACAGCGTGCATCAAATTGCCACCGACAGTTCGCAAAAAATTCCACAACGCTGGCCGCCTTCTGTGCAAGGCCAAATTGCCAAGGGCACATCGTTTGAACTCCATGCTTTGTCTGCTGCCATTTTTCTGCGCTACACATTGGCGCTTGACGAACAGGGCCATGCTTACAAACTCAACGATCCAGAAGCAGAAAGTTTGATGGCCTTGGGTGCCCATCAAGTGACAGAACCTGAAGCCAGCATTAAAGCGCTTTTGGCTCGGCAAGATTTGTGGGGTGCCGAGCTTTCTCAAAATACAGAATGGGCTCATCGCGTGGCCTATTGGCACCATCAATTGATTTACCAAGGGCTAGATGCTACTGTGAAATTTGCCATCACCTTAGAAACCTAAGCTTGTACATTTGCACAAAGACTTGTCATGAAAATTACTGCCGCTCGTGTCATTGTTTGCAGTCCTGGCCGCAATTTTGTTACCCTCAAAATTGAAACCGATCAAGGCCTTACAGGCGTCGGCGATGCCACCCTCAATGGGCGCGAGTTGTCGGTGGTGAGCTACTTAGAAGAGCACGTCATACCGTGTTTGTTGGGTCGTGATCCGCAGCAAATTGAAGACATTTGGCAATACCTCTACAAGGGTTCTTATTGGCGCAGAGGGCCCGTCACCATGACGGCCATTGCGGCGGTGGACACAGCGCTTTGGGATATCAAGGCCAAAATTGCAGGGCAACCCCTTTACCAATTGCTCGGTGGAAGAAGTCGTACCGCCATCATGTCTTACGCACACGCCACAGGCCGTGACACGGCAGAAACGGTAGACGAGGTGTTGCGTCACAAAGAAATGGGCTACTTGGCCATTCGCGCACAAAGTGGCATTCCTGGTCTTAACAAGGTTTATGGCGTGAGTGGCAATGGCCGCATGTACGAACCTGCTGATGGCCCCTTGCCTGGCGAGCACGATTGGAGCACTGAGAAATATTTGAACCACACGCCCGGCTTGTTTCAAACCGTGCGCGATGCTGTCGGGCCCGACATTCATTTACTCCACGATGTGCATCATCGCCTCACCCCCATCGAAGCTGGTCGATTGGGCAAAGCCCTAGAGCCTTTTCATTTGTTTTGGTTAGAAGATCCCACTCCCGCAGAAAATCAAGAAGCCTTCAAGCTCATTCGCCAACACACCACCACACCTTTGGCGGTAGGAGAGATTTTCAACACCATTTGGGACTGCAAAGATTTGATCGAGCAGCAACTCATTGACTACATTCGCACCACGGTCACGCATGCGGGGGGCATCACGCACTTAAGGCGCATTGCCGATTTGGCCAGCCTCTACCAAGTGCGAACGGGTTGCCACGGCGCCACCGACTTGTCACCGGTTTGTATGGGCGCGGCTTTGCACTTTGATACGTGGGTGCCAAACTTTGGCATTCAAGAACACATGGCCCACAGCGAAGAAATGCTGTCGGTTTTTCCACACGATTGGCGCTTTGAAAAAGGCATACTGTATTGCGGAGAATCTCCCGGCCACGGCGTGGACATTGATGAAAAACTGGCCGCCAAATATCCTTATCAACGCGCCTATCTGCCCGTTAATCGACTTCAGCACGACGGCACTTTGTGGAGTTGGTAAGCTTTAACAAAAAAAGGCACCTCACTCAGGGTCCCTTTTTGATGACAATTCGCTTCAAAGAACTCTGGCCAAAGAAGCCTGCAAATTCTCTGAAGGCAAACGCTTAAAGCCTGAACGCGCAAAGCGCTGCATTCGGCCCATCATGAAGGCCACCAGCAAAGACGCTGTGACTTGTGCATCGACTGTGGGCGTATCGCTTTGCGGGCCACCATCACGCAAAGATTGCTTGAACGCGCTTTCAAGTTTATCGAATAACAAATTCATGCGCTCTTGCAAACGCTCGTTTTCAAACACCAGTGCATCACCCGTCATGACACGCGCCATGCCAGGGTTCTTTTCAGCAAATTGCAAAATTAAAACCACCATGCGTCCAACTTGAGCAGGCCCTGCGGGCTCGCGGTCGGCAATTTGACGAACAAATGCAAACACCGATTGCTCGACAAAATCAATCAAGCCCTCAAACATTTGCGCCTTGCTGGCAAAGTGGCGGTAAAGGGCCGCCTCACTCACCCCCAACTTGGCCGACAAGGCCGCCGTGGTGATGCGCTCTGCACTGGGCTGCTCCAACATGCCCGCCAAGGTTTGCAATATTTGCAAACGACGCTCACCAGGCTTAGGGCGCTTGCGCGCAGGGGCCTCGGTTGCACCAGACGCTTCGTTTTCTGGCAACGAATCAGCAGAAGTGGTCTCAGATGTCATGAAGGTTCCCTTTGCTTAGTGGCTTCGAATCATGGTGCCGAAGGCTTGATCGGTCAAAATCTCAAGCAGCATGGCGTGCGGCACACGACCGTCAATGATGTGCACAGCATTGACACCGCTTTTGGCTGCATCCAAGGCACCACTGATTTTGGGCAGCATGCCACCGCTGATGGTGCCATCGGCAAACAGCTCGTCAATACGGCGCGCTGATAAATCTGTAAGCAAATTGCCTGCCTTGTCCAACACGCCAGGTGTGTTAGTAAGCAGCACCAATTTTTCGGCTCGGAGCACGCTGGCCAATTTGCCGGCCACCACATCGGCGTTGATGTTGTAGCTTTCATTGTTTTCGCCAAAACCAATGGGGCTGATGACGGGAATGAACGCATCGTCTTGCAAGGCTTTCACCACGCTCGGGTCGATTGACACGATGTCGCCCACTTGGCCTACGTCATATTCTTTGGAAGGATCGGCGTTGTCGACCATTTTGAGTTTCTTGGCGCGAATCATGCCGCCATCGCGACCTGTTAAGCCCACCGCCTTGCCGCCCGCTTGGTTGATCAAGCCCACAATGTCTTGTTGCACTTCACCGGCCAAAACCCACTCCACCACTTCCATGGTTTCGGCATCGGTCACGCGCATGCCTTGAATGAACTCACCTTTTTTGCCCAAGCGGTTCAGTGCTGTTTCAATTTGAGGACCACCGCCATGAACCACCACAGGGTTCATGCCCACCAACTTGAGCAGCACCACGTCTTCTGCAAAGTCGGCCTGAAGCGCTGGGTCGGTCATGGCATTGCCGCCGTATTTAATGACCAAGGTTTTGCCGTGAAACTTGCGAATGTAGGGCAAGGCTTGCGCCAATATTTCCGCTTTGTCGCTGGGGGAGATGTGAGCCAAAGAATTGTTGTCAGTCATGATGTGCCGTCAAATTGGAAACATGCAAGTCAGTACTTGCTCATTGGATGGAACCCATTCAGAGCCATATTGTGAACACTTTTGGGGCAGTTGTGCTGAACCCAAGCCCTAAGTTCACAAAATTTTTGCCAGCAATTGATCGACCCCTGCCTGCCATGGGGGTAATGGGCGCTTGAGCGCCTCTGTCAGGCGGCTGCAGTCAAGTCGGGAGTTGAGGGGCCGCTTGGCAGGCGTGGGAAAGTCGGACGTGGGCACGGCCACAAACTCTTTCACTGTGTAATTTAAGTTGGGTTTCAATTGCTTGGACTTGGCCAGTACATATTCCGCGTAGGCATACCAAGTGGTTTCGCCCGCTGCTGCCAAGTGATAAATACCCATCAAAGGCGCTGGCAATTGGAGTGCCAAGGCGGTGATGTCGGCCAACAAAGCCGCGCCAGTAGGCGCGCCAAACTGGTCGTTGATGACCGCCATTTTGTCGCGCTCTTGCGCCAATCGGAGCATGGTCTTGGCAAAATTGCCGCCCTCGGTGCCATACACCCAACTGGTTCTAAAAATGACATGCCTTGCGCCCTGTTTGGCAATGCCTTGCTCGCCCGCCAATTTACTTTGGCCATACACATTCACCGGGCCTGTTGCGTCAAATTCGGTCCATGGGGTTTGGCCACTGCCATCAAACACATAGTCGGTGGAGAAATGAACCAAATAAGCCCCCAGCGCAGCGCACTCGCGCGACAAAACTTCAGGCGCCAGCGCATTCACCCGATGCGCAACTTCTTGATCGGACTCGGCTTTGTCGACGGCGGTATAGGCCGCTGCATTCACAACCACATCAGGCCTCAACGCTCGAACCGTCTCTGCCAAACCTTCTAAGTTGAGAAGGTCGCCACAATGCAAGGTACTGCGCCTGTCAAGCGCCAACAATTCGCCCAAAGGAGCCAAGCTGCGCTGCAACTCAGAGCCCAACTGGCCGTTTTTGCCGAGCAATAAAATTTTCATGCGGTGTACTGCTTAGACACCCAATCGCGATAGGCACCGCTTTGCACGTGCGCTACCCATTCCGTGTTTTCCAAATACCAGGCCACCGTTTTACGAATGCCCGTTTCAAAAGTTTCTGCCGGTTTCCAGCCCAGTTCTTTTTCCAACTTGTGAGCGTCAATGGCGTAGCGTCTGTCGTGACCTGGCCGGTCTTTCACATAAGAAATTTGAGTGGTGTAGCTGGCACCATCAACTCGCGGACGCAGTTCATCGAGCAAGGCACATACTGTTTTGACAATGTCAATGTTGGGCTTTTCATTCCAGCCCCCTACGTTGTAGGTTTCGCCCAAGCGACCGCCCTCCAACACACGGCGAATGGCACTGCAGTGGTCTTTCACATACAGCCAATCGCGCACTTGCATGCCGTCGCCGTACACCGGCAAAGGCTTGCCAGCCAGCGCATTCACAATCATGAGGGGAATGAGTTTTTCAGGAAAGTGCAACGGGCCATAGTTGTTGCTGCAATTGGTGGTGAGTACCGGCAAACCGTAGGTGTGATGCCAAGCTCTTACCAAGTGGTCGCTGGCCGCTTTGCTGGCACTGTAAGGACTGTTGGGTTCGTACTGATGGCTTTCCGTAAACGCAGGCTCTTGCGGCGTGAGGCTGCCATACACTTCGTCGGTGGACACATGCAAAAAACGAAACTTTTCTTTGTCTTCTGCGCTTAAGCCCTGCCAATAGCCGCGTACCGATTCGAGCAAACGAAAGGTACCTACAATGTTGGTTTCAATGAACTCCCCTGGGCCATGAATCGAACGGTCTACATGGCTTTCAGCAGCAAAGTTCAACACCGCCCGGGGCTGATATTCGGCCAATAATTGGGGCAATAAAGCCACATCACCAATGTCACCTTGCACAAAAACATGACGCGGGTTGTTCTTCAAAGAAGCCAAGGACTCCAAGTTACCTGCATAGGTGAGCTTGTCGAGATTGACGATTTTTTCATCGGTGTGGGCAACCCAGTCCAACACAAAATTGGCACCAATGAAGCCTGCACCGCCAGTGATCAGAACGGACATGTTTTTTCTTTCCAAAACCCTATTCTAGAAGCCTTGGCAGGCTTTCCGGCAGCGGTTAAAGTGAGGCTTTACAGGTCGCCCTCAGAAGTACGGAGTTTCCATGGCCCCCACCTCACCTAAAAAACCCGCGAAAGATGCATCCCATCCCAGCGAACCCTTGCACAGTGCCGCCTCTAAAGACATTTGGCTGGCGGGTCTAGGCGCCATGGCGCAAGCTCAGGCTCAGGCCAGAGCGCAGGGCAGCAAGGCTTTTGAGTCCTTGGTGGCAGATGGATTGGCCTTCCAACGCAAATCGCAAGAAGCTGCACAAGAAAAAATCAATGAGGCCGCCGCGCATTTCAGCCAAATGACAAAAGGTTTGAGCGCCGGCATCATTCAACCCGTTGGGGCCAAAGTGGACCGCCTTGAACATTTGTTTGAAGACCGTGTGGCGCGGGCCCTGAAAAGCTTAGGCTTGCCCACAACACAAGAAGTGGCTGATTTGCAAGAACGTGTTGAAAAACTTGAAGCCGCATTAAGCGCAGCGATTGGCAAAGCAGGGACGGCATCTTCCAAAGCAGCGCCTCGCAAACGCGCAACAGCCAAAGTCAGCAAGGCGACAAAGTAGCATCAGCATGGTTAAAAAAGCCCCTCGACGCACAGCAGAGCGCATTGCCACAGTCTCCTTAGACTTGTTCAATCGCTATGGCGAGCCCAATGTGTCGACCACGCTTATTTCTTCGGAGCTGCGCATCAGCCCCGGAAATTTGTACTACCACTTTCCCGCCAAAGACCAATTGGTGAGCCATCTGTTTGACAACTACAAAGAAGACATATTGAAGTTGTTAGAGGCCAGCCAAGATGTGAAAGACGTTGAAGATGCTTGGTTCTTTTTGCATTCGCTGTTTGAACTGATTTGGGAACACCGGTTTTTGTACCGAGACTTAAACGATTTATTGTCAAAAAATCGCCATTTGGAAACCAACTTCAAACACATTCTTGAAGTGAAAACCGCTTCCCTCAACCATTTACTCCAAGCCTTGGCCAGGCAAGGCCACATTCGAAACGAGCCCGAGACCTTCAGTACCTTGTCGGCCAGCATGTCGGTGGTGGTAACTTATTGGCTCAGCTACGAATATGTGAGGAACCCACGCCACGCCATGGAGCCTGAAAGCGCAGGCGACTCATTGGCACGTGGTGCGCGGCATGTGCTTTTATTGTTAGCCCCCTATTTGGAAGACGCCGATGAGCGCGCGCACCTCATGCAACTCACGCATGCCTACGCTTCTGAAAAACCTTAATTTCACGTGAACCGAGTCTGCGCCAACTTCAAAAGGCCGTCAAAAACAAGGCTGTCGACCAATTCAAATTGAATGGCCATGCTGGGCGCCATTTTCCAACCCGCACCTCCCGTCATCACGCATTCAGGCATGATGCCTGTGTGATCTTTTACGTGCTGCACCATGCGCTCACAGGCGCCGGCAATGGCGTACGTGCCGCCACTGGTCAGGGCATCGCTGGTGTTGGTGGGAAAGGGCCGAACTTCACCGGTGGGCACATGCAAGCCTGCCGTACCAGACTCCAACGCACGCAACATAATGCCGTGCCCCGGCAAGATGAAACCGCCTAAAAATTTACCATGTTGGTCAAGCGCCTCTACCGTGACGGCAGTGCCCACCATGACCACCACCAAAGGTTTGGCAACGCCCTTGGCCAGCATGCGATGACGTGCACCCACCATGGCCACCCATCGATCTGAGCCTAAGCGAGTCGGGTGGTCGTAGCCATTGCTCACCCCCGCCTCTTCACTTGAAGACACCACCCATTGCGGCGCCACATCCCAAAGTTCCATTTGCTCTTGTACACGCCGCTTCACCGCATCACCGGCCACCACACAACCCAACATACGTTGGGGCGCAGGCAAGCCAGCCCAAGGCCCGTCGGCGAGGGTTTCGATGTTCTCTAAAAACTCCGCGCCCTGCGCCAATATGCTGGCTTGGGTATGCGGCCGATCGTAGAGCGCCCACTTCAAACGAGTGTTACCGACGTCAATTGCCAAAAATGTCATATGCGGATGATAATGATTTTTATGTTCCCATTGATCAAAATCTCAAAAAGTCTGTCTCCCTATGAGCGAGGCCTTGAATTTGGCAAGGCCAGTGCAATTCAGGCCCAACACAGCCGCATCACCTACGCGCGATTGTTTGCCACATGTGGTATTTCTTGGACAACCGCTTGTGAGCGCGCCAAAACCTACACAGCCGTCATTCAAGCCCTCAACCCCGCTTTGTTGCCAGAGATGCAGGGCATGGCCGATGGTGCTGCTTTAAAGCTAGAAGACATCCTGGCACTCAATTGCAGGACAGAAATATTGCCACCCAACTTTTTAAGCGATGACACCCAAGAAGCCGCCTTGGCCTTGGTCACTAACACCGCCATGGACTTGCCCGATTGGACGCTAGACACTAAAGACGGAAACAATTTAAAAGACATTTGGAAAGAAGGCGAGTGCACGTCCCTTTGCGTCAACGCCTTGGGCAGTGCAGATGGTCACGCTTGGTTTTCGCAAAATTGGGACTGGGTGGGCCGACAACGTCCCGCCTTGGTCATCCTCCAATCTTATGACGAACAAGGCCGCGCCTTCACCACACTCACAGAAGGTGGCATGCTGGCCAAGATAGGCATGAGTGAAGGCGGCCTGGCCATTGGCCTGAACATTTTGCGTTCCATCAGTGATGGCGCCACGCCAGGGGTACCTGTGCATGTGGTGCTCAGGCATTTGCTGTCTTGCCAGTCAGTGGCCGAAGCACGTTTGGCGCTTGACCGCATGCATTCTCTGAAATTTGGGGCAGCGTCCAACATTCCCGTAGCGGATGCCATGGGTGAAGTGGCGTGTTTTGAAATTTCTCCAGCCGGCTGGGGTGAAGTTAAACCTGTGGATGGCTGCGTGGTGCACACCAACCATTTCTTGTGTGAAGCATTGAGTGATCAACAATCGCCGATGGGTTTGGCCTTGTCCAGTACACCTCGATTGATCAGTGGTTTGCGTCATGCAGCCGCTGTGAAGCAAGGTCAACGCATTGGCTTTGAAGAACTGCAAAACTTTCTGCGCGATGAGTCCGATGGCCTCTGGTCTATTTGCCGAAGCCCCGACCCCGCCATGCCACCCGAAGCTCGCGTCGAAAGCGTGGCAGGCATCATCATGGCGCCGCACACACGCTCGATTTGGATTGCCCCCAACGTGCCTAAGTTGGCGGCATTTGAAAAAATAACTTAAATCTGAGGTCTAGGAATAGGACACACAGATTCATAAGCACGGGATGCACGGAGCACCATGGCATCGTCAAACATCCGACCCACAAATTGCAGGCCAATCGGCAAGCCGTCCTTCGTCAGCCCACAAGGAATGGTGGAAGCGGGTTGCTGTGTGAGGTTGAAGGGATAACTAAAGGGCGTCCATCCCAACATGGCTTCGGGCGTCATCGCTTGTTGTCCTGCGGAGCGCGCATCAAAGGCGGGGATGGCCACCGAAGGCGTGACCAGCAAATCGTATCTCTGCATGAACTGACGCATGTGCGAGCCCAAAACACCGCGCTTTAAATTCAGTTGCTGCACGTCCATGGCACTTAGCTTTTCACCCAACATGGCTTCGGCTTTGAAATCAGGATCGGCCAAAGCTTGTTGCTCTGCTGCCAGGCCCTTCCAGAGTGAAGTCGCCCCTAAGAACCACAAGCCCGTTGTAATTTCTAGAGGGTCATCAAAGCCGGGGTCCACTTGCTCTACATGCGCACCCAAACTTTGCAACACTTTGACAGCAGCCTCGACTGCAGCCGCCACTTCGGGGTGAATATTTTTGGCATAGCCCAAGGTGGGTGAATAGGCAATGCGCAAACCGCGAATACCATCTTCTAAACCCACACAGTAATCCGTCGCATCAGGTGGCAGTGAAGTCCAGTCACGGGCATCGGGTTGCTTCATCACATTCATCATGAGCGCTGCATCTCGCACGCTCATGGTGTGGGGGCCCAAATGCGCCACGGAACCAAAAGGCGAGAGAGGGTAGGCGGGCACACGGCCAAAGCTGGGCTTCAAACCAAAGTTGCCACAGAATGCGGCCGGAATGCGCACACTGCCTGCACCATCCGTGCCCACGCCAATAGGGCCCAAACCAGCAGCGACTGCCGCGGCCGTTCCGCCCGAAGAGCCACCTGGTGTTTTGTCTGTATTCCAAGGGTTGCGGGTAATGCCTGTGGCGGGTGAATTGGTTTCACCTTTGCAACCAAATTCAGGGGTGGTGGTTTTGGCAAACAACACAGCGCCAGATTCGCGCAAACGCGCTGTAACCGGCGCATCGATTTCCCAGGCTTGATTTGGATCGACCGTGCGACTACCGCGCAGTGTGGGCCAGCCGCGCGTGAGAATTAAATCTTTAATGGAAGCGGGCACGCCTTCCAAAGCACCCACCTCCGCGCCTCCGTGCAGTGCGGCTTTGCGATGGGCTTGCCATTTGGCTTCACTGGCCTTGGCGCTTTTCATGGCCACTTTTTCATCGACCAAAGAGAATGCATTCAATTGAGGATTGATTTTCTCAATTCGCGCCAACAAAGCTTTTGTTGTATCGACGGGCGATGCTTGACCACTGCGATACAAATTCAGCAACTGCTCTGCAGTGCATTGTGTTAAATCTGTGGGCGCGCTCTGGGTGCTGTTGATAGAAGTGTTCATGGTCGTGTCCTGGTTTGAGGGCTGAGTTTTTTCCAAGGTAAATCGCCGGGGTCAGCGGCCATGGGTCCGGGCGCTTTGGCCACGATCACTTGTGAAGCAATGGGCGTGAAGTCTGCTCGAAAATGGTTTGAACTTTTGGCCACCACAATTTTCATTTTTTCAGCATGAATGCCAACCGTACGCAACAACTCACGATCGAGCAATTGCATTTTGCCGCTTACCACGGCCACCAAAATACCTTCAATTTCTAAGCAAGCACTGGGCCCCATTTGAACGGTCACACCCGTCATCATCGGCCCTTTCAAAACACATTTTCCATCGCTGATAGCCTTCACCGTAAAACGGCCTTGTATCGGCGGGTCACTTAACTGCCCCGTGAAAATAGGCACCGCCTTGCCCAAACTGCAATCAATTTGTGCGCCCACACCGGCTTCAAAAGCCATCTTGGCAGCGTCGGGGTCAAACATCAAGCCCAGCGCCACTTGACCTGGAAAAACTTTGCCTGCGCCTTGTTGCAGCAAGGCATGCAGCATGCCGGTGGTGTTGCTGTCACCGCCTGCACCTGGGTTGTCTTGTGTGTCGGCAATCACCACAGGCGCTGAGGAGGTGCCGGCTTTGGCCATGGCCTGAACCACGGCTTCGCGCGCTGGCAACCCATCGGGGTGCCACAACGAGGGGGGGCTTACCTTTGCAAAAAGTTGTTCCACTACTTTCTCGGCCTGCGCACCATGGCCCCACACCACGGGCCCGCATTCTTCAAAATCAGAAGCCGGAAAGCCCATGCAAAAACTCAGCATCACACCTGAGTCGTGATCGAGTGCCAGCAATTGTTCATAAGCCGTTTTGGCAGGCTCCATCCAAGTGCTTTGCGCATTCAGGGAAATTAAATACGGAAAGCGCCGAACGTGCAAAGGCTCTTTGCGGCCTAGCTTCAAACGGCGTTGCATGAGCTGCGCAGCCAACTCACCTGTATCGGCCATGTCAATGTGCGGATAGGTGCGGTATGAAACCAAGGCATCGCTCAGCGCTAGCATCCGCTTTGTCACATTGGCGTGCAAATCCAAACTGGCCACAATGGGCATATTGGGGCCCACCAACAACCGAATGCGCGAGATCAATTCACCTTCGCTGTCGTCCGCGTTTTCTGCCACAGCCGCACCATGTAAATCCAAATACACACCATCCAGGCCTTGGGGCAAAGCGCGTTGCAGGTCTTCCAAGATGGCATGACTGATTCGCTCAAACGCATCCTTCGTGACATACGAAGAAGGCGTGGCTCCGGCCCAAGCAGAAGGCACCAACTCCCATTGCCAGCGCTTGGCCGCATCCATGAATCCAGAAATGGGCATGTTGATGCCCGTGAGTTGATCAATCACCGCTTGCCCGCGCATGTAAGCCGGAAAAGATTCACCGCGATTGAACGCAGTCCAATCTGCCAAGCTGGGGGCAAACGTATTTGTTTCGTGCTGATAACCGGCTATCAAAATGCGTGTCATAACTCAATTTTCTTGCTAATAAGCAGTTCAAAAAATGGCAGTGGGCGCTGCTTGAAACAACTTGCGTGTGTAAGCATGCTGTGGTGAGGCGTATAAATCAGCGGTGCGGCCCGACTCAACAATGTGTCCTTGGTGCATCACGATCACATGGTCGCAAAGCTGCGCAGCCACACGTAAATCATGGGTGATGAACAACATACCCAAACCCAATCGCGCTTGTATCTCGCGCAGCAGCGTTAAAATTTGTGCTTGCACACTCACATCGAGCGCGCTGACCGCTTCATCGGCCACCAGCACCTTAGGCTCGCACGCTAGCGCACGTGCAATGGCCAGTCGCTGCCGTTGACCGCCACTGAATTGGGTGGGATATCGACTGAGCGCTTCCACAGGCAATCGAACTTGTTGCATGAGTGTTTCCGACAAGGCTCGCGCTTTGTCTTCCGACATGCCAAAGTTAATGGCGCCTTCCACAATGGACTGTCCCACTGTGCGGCGCGGATTCAACGACCGATTGGGGTCTTGAAAAACCACTTGCACATGGCTGCGCAAAGGCCTGAGTTGGCTTTCGGTCAAGTTGGCAATTTCATGCTCACCCCAATGAATCTTGCCTGCCGTGGGGTCAATCAACCGAATGAGGCAACGCGCCAAAGTTGATTTACCAGATCCCGACTCACCCACAATGCCTATGGTTTCACCCGCTCTCACTGCAACGCTGGCGGCCTTCAAGGCTTGTGTTTCGTGGCCGCGGCCCAACCAGTCTCGGCTCACATAGGTTTTGCTCACTTCTGCGCCCTTTAAAAGAGCAGGACCTTGCGCTTCGGGTCTTGGCGGTGGCGGGGTCATGCTGGGGACCGCCGCTAACAAGGTTTGGGTATAAGCTTCGCGCGCATGTTTCAGAACTTGCTCACACGTGCCCGACTCCACGGCAAGTCCTTGATTCATTACCAACACATCGTCTGCAATTTCTGCCACCACCCCCATGTCGTGCGTGATGAACAACACAGCGCAGCCTTGCTCCGCTTGCAGTTGCGAAATGAGTTTCAGAATTTCTTTTTGCGTGGTGACATCTAAAGCCGTGGTGGGCTCATCGCAAATGAGCAAGGCCGGTTTCAAAATAACGGCCATGGCAATCACAATGCGCTGCCTTTGACCGCCACTTAACTGATGTGGAAAACTGCCATACATGCGCAGTGGATCTGGCAGCTTTACACTTTCAAACACACGCAGAACTTCTGCTTTGCGCTTTTCAAGAGACCAATCTGTGTGCGTGGCCAATAACTCGTCCACTTGCTCGCCGCATCGCATAACGGGGTTAAGCGCTGTCATAGGCTCTTGAAAAACCATGCCCATGGCTTGGCCTCGCAATTCGCGCAAACGCGACTGCGGTACCTTCAACAAGGCTTCACCTTGCAACAAAATTTCACCTTCATTGGCTTTAAGTTCACTTGCCAACAAGCCCATCACGGCGGTGGCCATGACCGACTTGCCCGATCCAGATTCACCCACCACACACAAAGTTTGACCGCGTTGAATGCTCAGGCTGATGTGCTCAATGGCATGCAATCGATCGGCGCTCTTTGGCAAAGCTACCGACAGATTTTTAATTTGCAAAATAATTTCAGACATCAAGCGCCTCGTCGTGCAAATTTGGGGTCTAGCACATCACGTAAACCATCGCCCAACAAATTCACTGCCAACACTGTAGGCACCAGAAATAAAGCGGGATACAAAACATTGCCAGGATATTGACTGAACTGCACACGACCTTCGGCCATGATGTTGCCCCAAGTGGGAATGTCAGGCGGCAATCCCAATCCAAGAAAACTCAAAATAGCTTCTGTCAGCACCGCCGATGCGGCCACAAAAGTTCCTTGAACAATGAGCGGTGCCAATGCATTCGGCAAAATGTGTCGGAACAAAATGATGTGTGTGGGCGTGGCCAGTGCGCGCGCCGCTTCCACAAAGGGTTCCTCTCTCAAACTCAGCACCAGCGATCGAACCAAGCGCGTCACACGCGGCACTTCTGGAATGGCAATGGCAATGACCACTGTGGAAATGGTGGCACCCAAAGCCGCCACCAAAGCAATGGCCAACAAAATGGCAGGAATGGCCATGAGGCCATCCATGAAGCGCATCAAGACGGCATCAACCGCACGAAAATATCCAGCCAACATGCCCATGCCGCCACCCAACACCAAAGCCAACACGGCGGTGCAAGCACCCACCCCCAAGGAGACGCGCGAACCATAAACCACACGGCTGTACAAATCACGGCCAAAACTGTCGGTGCCTAACCAAAAAGTATGGGGCACGGTGCTGCCATCGAGTAATGCAAATTGCCCTGACACACCCACGGCTTTGTTGATGAAATTGGAGTCCATGGCACTCGGGTCAACCGTGCCTAAAAATGGTGCCATCAAGGCCAATACCATCATGGTCCCCAGCACCACCACGCCAAACTTAACCGAGCCATTGGCCCACAATCGATGCAAGCTGTTCATCAGTAACGAATCCTTGGGTCGAGCACCAAATAACTTAAATCAACCAGCAAGTTAATTAGCACATAGCTGATTGAAAACAACAACACCAAGCCTTGGATCACTGGAAAGTCTCGATTCAAAACAGCGTCCACTGTGAGTGACCCCAAGCCTGGAATGGCATACACGGTTTCTGTCACCACCACCCCGCCAATGAGCAATGCAATGCCAATGCCCACCACTGTGACGATGGGCACCGCCGCATTGGCCAATGCGTGACGCAGTAGCACGGCAGATTCGGTAATGCCTTTGGCACGGGCGGTGCGAATGTAATCTTCAGTGAGGGCTTCAGACACGCTGGCCCGCGTGACACGCGCAATGAGCGCCACATAAATCATGGCCAAGGTCATCCACGGCAAAATCAGTTGGCGCATCCACGCCCAAGGGCCTGCCGCAGAGGATCCGGTGAGAGATTTGTAGCCTTGCACAGGCAACCACTCCAGCTGGATGGCAAACAAATAAATGAGCAGATAACCAATGACAAAAACAGGCACCGAAAAACCTGCGACAGAAAAACCAGACAGAATTCGATCGAGCCATCCGCCCATGCGCCAAGCTGCCAATGTGCCTAAAGGAATGGCAATCAAAATGGCCA
This sequence comes from Comamonadaceae bacterium, assembly GCA_947479935.1. GTDB lineage: Bacteria > Pseudomonadota > Gammaproteobacteria > Burkholderiales > Burkholderiaceae_C > Limnohabitans_A. The sequence continues at coordinate 9,944 of CANKBG010000023.1, read as the reverse complement.
ACAAAACGGTACCGAAAGCAAGGGACAAAGTGGGCTCGAAGCGCTGCGCAATCAGCTCAGTCACGGGTTTGTTCAAATAGTATGAAAAGCCCAAATCGCCTTGAAGCACGTTGGCCATCCAAATGCCGTATTGAATGGGAATAGGACGGTCCAAGCCCAACTGAACTTGGATTTTGGCAATGTCTTCGTTGGTGGCACTGTTGCCCGCAATGACTGCAGCCGGATCACCTGGGGCCAACCTCAATATAAGGAAGACCACCAGCGAAACCACAAACAGCACCGGTAGCACCGCAAGAATGCGGCGCAACAGGAATTGAAGCATGGCTTAATTTTTCTTCATGTTCCAAAGAACCGGCACACCGGGTGTGACCAACATGCCAGAGATATTGGTGCGAACAGCCGCGGGGCTGATGTACTGACCCAATGGTGCATGGGTAGAAGTTTCAAATGCCACGCGCTGAATTTCAGAGGCAATCTTCTTTTTCTCTGCCACGTCTGTGGTGCGCGCAAAGCGGCCCTTCAAATACTCAAGACGAGGCTCATCTTGCCATCCAAACCAACCATTTTGACCCTTGGCGTTTAGCATGGCCATCGACAGCGGGTTTGTAATGTCACCCGCCGTCCACGCCGTTAGAAAAATATTCCATCCACCTTGCGCAGGACCTTCCTTCTTAGCACGACGTGCCAATAAAGTAGCCCAGTCCATTTGCTGGAAGTCAACCTTGAAGCCAGCGGCTTGCAACTGCTGCTGCGCCACCAAAGGCAATTTTGCAATCGAAGCCAAATCGGTGGGGCGCATCAGCGTGACCGGTGTACCGTCGTAACCGGCTTCTTGCAACATCTGTTTGGCCTTGGCAGGATTGGCAACGCCCGTGAAATAGCCCGTGTCTTCATCGGCATAAGTGGTGCCGCAAGGGAACATGCTTCGGCACAAGCGACCCAACTCAGGCACACCCACTTGGGTGTTGATGTAGGCCTGCTGCCCCATGGCCACCATGGCAGCTTGGCGAATTTTGGGATTGTTAAACGGCGCGTGTAAATGGTTAAAGCGCATGATGAATTGCATGCCAGCCGGCGCATAGTTTTCTACCCGCACACCTTCCGTTTTCTTCAGCGCATCCATTTGCTCAAAGCTTGGCTGCTCAATGATGTCAACCTCACCGGCCTTCAAGGCATTGAACTGCGTTTGGGTGTCGCGAATAATGACCCACTCCACACGGTCAAAATTAACAGTACGTCCACCCGCCAAAGCGCTAGAAGCCTCAGGACGAGATTTGTATTTGGCGTTGCGCGTGTAAACCACCAAAGCGCCCGGCTTGAATTCGTCTGCTTTGAAAACGAAAGGGCCTGAACCAATGTGCTCTTTGATTTGCTCAGTGCCTGATGTCGCCGCAATGCGCGCTGGCATGATGAACGGCACATTGGAAGAAGCTTTACCAAACGCATCTAATACAATGCCACAGGGTTGGTTCAAAATAATTTTGAACGTATTGGCATCGGGCGTTTCATAACTTGTAATGAACGTCGACAAGATGCCGCCCATGGCATCACGGCTGGCCCAGCGCTTCAAAGAGGCCACCACATCTTCACTGGTCACCGGCTTGCCATCGTGAAACTCTAAGCCCGAACGCAGCTTGAAGGTCCATGTTTTTTCGTCTTTGGATATTTGATAAGAGTCAACCATTTGGGGTTTGATTTGGCCCTTGGCGTCTTCCGTGAACAGGGTGTCGTAAATCATGTACGCATGGTTGCGCGTCACGTAAGCTGTGGTCCAAATGGGGTCTAACACCGTCAGGTTGGCATGCGGCACAAAGCGCAATACTTTGCTGTTGGCGGGTTGTGCTTGCGCATAACCACCACTGGTCATGAGGGCCAAGCTGAGGGAAAGACTGGCTGCAAAAAGTGAGCGACGTTTCATCAGGGTTTACTCCAAAAGAAAATAACCCGAAATTGCAAACTGCTTGGCAATTCCAAGTTCAAAATGGCATGAATAGAAAACACCCCCACTATAGACCCCAGAAAGCAAAATAACCTCATGGTCATCCCCAATATGTCGGCGCTGGATTTGTCAAAAGCCATCCACACCAAGCAAGTGTCCTGCCGCGAAGTGATGCAGGCTTTTTTAAAGCAAATTGAAAAACACAATCCTGCCAGCAACGCCATTGTCAGCCTTGCGCCCCTCAAAGGCATCTTGTCCCAAGCTGACGAACGTGATGCCCAACTGGCCCGCGGAGAATCCATGGGTTGGATGCATGGCTTGCCGCAAGCAGTCAAAGATTTGGCGGATGTGAAAGGCTTTCGTACCAGCCACGGTTCGCCTCTGACGCCTCTCACCCCATCTACCATAGACGGCCTCATGGCCACTCGCATGCGTGCCGCGGGTTGCATCATGATTGGCAAGACCAACACGCCTGAATTTGGCTTGGGCTCGCACACTTTCAATGAAGTATTTGGCGCCACCCACAATGCTTGGGACGCCCGTAAAACGGCAGGCGGCAGCAGTGGTGGCGCGGCCGTTGCATTGGCTCAACGCATGTTGCCCGTCGCAGATGGCTCCGACTTTATGGGCAGCCTGCGCAATCCAGCGGGTTGGAATCATGTGTTTGGCATGCGACCTTCGCAAGGTCGCGTCCCTAAGCCGTCGGTGCCAGATATGTTCATCTCACAACTTAGCACGGAAGGGCCCATGGCGAGAACGGTGCCCGATCTGGCCATGCTGCTTTCAACACAAGCTGGCTACGATGCCCGCGCGCCTTTGTCGATTCATGAAAGTGGCGCGGCATTTGCACAAGACTTAGAAGCCAACATGAAAGGCATGCGGGTCGGTTGGCTGGGCAACTTAAATGGCTACTTGCCCATGGAATCTGGCATTTTGGAGGTTTGCCAAAGTGCGCTCCAAGTTTTAGAAACCACAGGATGCCGCATCGACAACACATCCATCAGCATGCAGCCCGAAGAAATTTGGGATGCCTGGCTGGTGTGGCGCAAAGCCTTGGCGGGCACCAATACAGGCGCGTACGCACATCTTCCCAATTGGCGCGAAAAAGTAAAACCTGAAGCGCAATGGGAATACGACCAGTCCCTCAACTTATCGGGCAACCAATTGATGAAGGCCAGTGCCACGCGCACCCGTTATTACCAAAGCATGCTCACATTGTTTGAATCGTTTGATGTGTTGGCCATTCCCACTGCGCAAGTTTGGCCATTCGACGTGAAAGAGCGTTGGCCACAAACCATTGAGGGCCGCACCATGGACACCTATCATCGCTGGATGGAAGTGGTCCTCTATCCCACCTTCGCAGGGCTACCTGCTATCAGTGTGCCTGCAGGCTTTAATGCACAAGGGCTACCAATGGGCTTGCAACTCATTGGCAAGCCGCAAGGGGACTTTGAATTATTGCAAGTGGCGCATGCCTACGAATTGGCTGCGCAAGATTTGATTCACAAACGGCCTCCCGGCATTTGAATTTCAATCAACGCATCGCACCCGTCAAAGTCAAACTGGCCAAGGCCATCACCTTGGCCGAATCCACCAACTCTTGAATGCCCACGTATTCATTGGGTTGGTGCGCCAAGTCCAAGATGCCAGGACCATAGGCAATGCAGTCTTTCAACTTGCCAGTTCGCACAATGTGCTTTTGATCGTAGGTGCCAGGGCTGGCAATGTAAGAAGGTTCACGACCCAACACGCGGGCAATGGCGCGCGCTGTAGCATCGACCACAGGCGCATCACGGGGTGTGGCAGTGGGCACAAAGCTCATAATTTCGCGAATGCCGTAATCAAAACCTGGGCGTGTGCGTTTCAACTCATCCAGCATGTCAATGATTTCTTGCTTCACGGCTTCCAAGTTTTCTTCTGCAATGAAACGTCTGTCGAGCACCGTACGGCAACTGTGCGCCACCACAGGAGATGGCGTGTCAGCCGTGGGCCAGCCTCGCTCGTCTGAGGCATAACGTTGCTCGACTTGGCCACCATGAATGCTGTTGATGTTCAAGGTACTGACTCGCGCGCCCGGTGGTTCAACGGGCTCAGAGGTATGTCGTTGTTTCAATCGGGGTTGCAATTGCGTTTCCAACAAATGAATGAACGCACTCATGTGGTTGATGGCGCTGTCGCCTAAAAACGGCATGGAGCCATGCGCAATACGGCCTTTGGTTTCCACCTCGCCCCACCACACGCCGCGGTGGCCTAAGCAAATTCGGTCTACACCCAATGGCTCGGGAATGATCACATGGTGCACACGCGGTTTGCTGAAGTAACCCCGCTCAGCCAAATAACACACGCCAGCAAAGCCCCCCGATTCTTCATCAACGGTGCCACTGATTTCAAGCGCACCAGGTATAGGCAAACCCGATTCAATCAAGGCTTCGCAAGCAATGATGCTGGCGGCCAATCCACCCTTCATGTCGCAGGTGCCACGGCCATAAATTTTGCCGTCCCGAATATCAGCGCCAAACGGATCGGAGGTCCAACCACTGCCCGCCTCCACCACATCAATGTGGCTGTTGAAGTGCACACAATCGCCATCTTGGGCGCCCTGCCAACGCGCCACCACGTTCACTCGGGGCTTGGCATCGGAGTCGCCGGGGGCACCATGCGCACGCACGTATTCAACGGCAAAACCGCGCGGCTTTAAGCGCTCGCCAATGAGCCTGGCGCAAGCCTCGTAAGCATCGCCTGGTGGGTTGACGGTGGGGATGCGTACCAATTCTTGTGTGAGGGCCACCACTTCATCTTGCTTGGCCTCAATGCGCGCCAAGACGGCTTGAATTTGAGGGCTGAGCGCCTCGGTGGTGGTTTTTGAATTTATCAGTTTTGTCTCCAAGGCAAGCCGCGCATTTTCCAGCCACCTACATGGCCTCGATGCGCATGGGCATCAGGATCTCCTTCAAAACCTTCCAAAATATTGAAGGCCTCGATGCCCAGTTGAGTGGCTCTTTGGGCCGCAGCCACAGACCTCACACCGCTTCGGCACAGCAACACAATTTTGAGACCTGCAGATGCAACGGCTTGAATACCCGCATCAAATTCTGGATTGACATCGACCACCGGCCACTGCTTCCATGCCAGGGCTTTGGCTTCAGGCACAAAACCCACCCAAGCTCGCTCGGCATCAGAGCGAACATCCACCAACACGGCCTCGCCCGATTGCACCCAATGCCAAGCCAGTTCAGGCGATATATCACCCGCATAGCCTTCTGCAGGCCGAATGTTCAAAACATCTTTTCGCATGGGTTCTCCTCCGGCATCTTGCCGTAAACCAGAATTTAAATTGGCAGGCACCGCCTCATCAATGCGCCTTGGCTTTGGCAAATTCAAGTTGTTCATGGTCTCCACAAACTGCGCTTTGGTTTTGCCCGCAACTCTTGCGTTGTGCATCATCTCGTGGCCAATGCTTGAATGGGTTTTGCTTTGGTAATCATGCCCCGGCCAAACCGTGGTGCCTTCAGGCAACTTGAACAAAATTTGCGTGATGCTGTGATACAAACTTTCCCCACTGCCCGACTGAAAGTCGGTTCGACCACAACCATTGATTAACAAGGTATCGCCCGTGAAAACATGGGTGCCTTCGTTAGCAGACAGATAAAAACTCATGCTGCCGCCGGTGTGCCCGGGGGTGTGCAAAGCTTTCAGTGCAAACGCGCCAAAGGGAATCATTTGGCCATCCACCAATTGAACCGCTGCCGTGCCAATGTGGCAGCCTTCAGGCGCCGCCGTTTTCACACCCAAATGTTCGGCCAACAAACCTGCACTGGTAATGTGATCTGCGTGGGCATGGGTTTCTAAAGCCCATTGGAGTTTGAGACCTTTTTCTTGAATGACTTTCTGGTCACGTTCTATTTGTTCAGCCACAGGGTCAATGATGACCGCATCCAATGTGGCGGGATCGTAGACCACATAGGTGTAGGTGCTTGAGTCGGTATCAAAAAGCTGAACGACCTGGGCTTGCAAGTTTTGCATTGCAAGCCTTAAGCAAATTTAGTGAGCATTTCTGCCACATGCTCAGCCGATTGGTCACCTTGTTCGATCATGCAACCGACCATGGCGAAAAACGCTTTGTCCAAGGCCTTGCGCGAAGCCGCCATTTGTTGGGCAATTTTTTCGCAATCGGCGTCGTTGTCTATCAGTTTTTGCAGGCCTCGCAATTGGCCTTCAATGCGCGCCAAACGGGCGCAAAGGGCTTTCTTTTTTTCAGGATCGGCAAGACGACTCATGGAATTCTTTCTAGATGAGAGCAAATTATGATAACTTTTGCCACCTTTTTAGCCAATTTTCTGGAATGCTGTTCAATGCTTGCTAATTTGCACCCTTATTATTTTGCTGCCATCGGCGGTATTCTCATTGGCTTGGCCAGTTGGCTATTGTGGTGGGGCTTGGGCAGAATTTCAGGTGTCAGCAGCATCACCGCCGAGGTTTTGACGGCACCCACCCAACCAGACACATGGCGTTGGGCTTTCTTAGCGGGCCTGATTGTGGGGGGGTGCTTGTTGGGCCAGGGCTTGGAAATACCTCAATTGCCCACCCGCTCCTTAACTTTGCTCATTCCAGCTGGCCTGTTGGTGGGCTTTGGCACCGTGTGGGGCAGCGGCTGCACCAGTGGTCATGGTGTTTGTGGCTTAGGGCGGCTTTCGGTCAGGTCTTTGGTGGCAGTCTGCGTTTTCATGGCCGCTGGCATGATGGCCGTCACATTGGCACGGGGTGGCCTATGAGCGAGATGAGTCCCAACCCTCACCGCGCCGGCCGTTTGGGTCTGGCTTTTTCTGCTGGCCTTATTTTTGCGGCTGGCTTGGTCATTTCCGGCATGACGCAGCCCCTCAAAGTGCTAGGATTTTTGGACGTCACAGGCGCATGGAAAGGTCCATTTCCCGGCCTGTGGGACCCCACTCTGGCCTTTGTCATGGGCGGCGCCGTCAGCGTCACCCTGGTCGCTTTTGCTTGGACGCAACGAATTTCCCAAGTTCCCTACTATGGCAACCAGTTTCACGAACCTTCCAAAAACCAAATTGATTTGCCCTTGGTCGGAGGCGCCCTTTTATTTGGCGCAGGTTGGGGATTGGCGGGCTATTGCCCTGGCCCAGCCTTGGCGTCCGCGCTTTTAAGCACCGACGCCCTTCTATTTACGGGCTCCATGCTGGCCGGCATGTTGATTTGTAAGACTTTTCTCACTAAAACGGCTAAGATCGAAAGTTGACGTTAACGTAAACGTAAAGCTGGAACACTACCATGACCGACCTGTCTGCCGAATACAAAGCACTTGCCGAATACCGCCCCACGCACAAAGTGCGTTTCGTCACTGCGGCCAGTTTGTTTGATGGTCACGATGCCGCCATCAACATCATGCGCCGCATTTTGCAAAGCATGGGGGCAGAAGTGGTTCACTTGGGCCACAACCGCTCGGTCGATGAGGTGGTCACGGCCGCTTTGCAAGAAGACGCACAAGGCATTGCCATCAGCTCTTATCAGGGTGGTCATGTGGAGTATTTCAAATACATGGTCGACCTGTTGCGCCAGCGCGGCGGTGAACACATTCAAGTATTTGGCGGTGGCGGCGGCGTCATTGTTCCCGCTGAAATTCGCGAGTTGCATGCCTACGGCGTGGGCCGAATTTACAGCCCCGAAGACGGACAACGCATGGGCTTGGCCGGCATGATTGGCGAGATGGTCATGCGCTGCGACAAAGACCTCAGCGCTTATGCGCCGAAAGATTTAAAAGCCATTCAAGGCGGCACCGAAGCCCACTGGCGTTCGTTGTCACAACTGATCACCGTGTTAGAAAACGGCAGTGTTTCAGCCGACATGGTGGCAGCATTGCGCACCGAAGCGGCCAAACACAAAGTGCCAGTGCTGGGCATTACTGGCACCGGCGGCGCAGGCAAATCTTCTTTAACCGACGAACTCATTCGCCGTCTTCGTTTAGATCAGGGCGATGCGCTGCGCATTGCCGTGGTATCCATTGACCCTTCACGCCGCAAAAGCGGGGGCGCCTTGTTGGGCGATCGCATTCGCATGAACGCCATCAACCCCTGGCGCAATGGCCAGCGCGTGTTCATGCGCAGTTTGGCGACACGCGATTTCGGCAGCGAAATTTCTGCAGCACTGCCCGATGTGGTGGCAGCTTGCAAAGTGGCTGGCTTCGATGTGGTCATTGTGGAAACCTCTGGCATTGGCCAAGGCGATGCGGCCATCGTGCCGCTCGTCGATGTACCCATGTACGTGATGACGCCAGAGTTTGGCGCGGCAAGTCAGTTAGAAAAAATCGACATGCTCGACTTTGCCGAGTTTGTGGCCATCAACAAATTTGACCGCAAAGGCGCCAGCGATGCGCTGCGCGATGTGGCCAAACAAGTGCAACGCAACCAAGAAGCTTGGACCGTATCGACTGAACAAATGCCGGTGTTTGGCACCATGGCCGCGCGCTTTAACGACGATGGTGTGACGGCTTTGTACCAATCCTTGAAAGTTCGCTTGGGCGAGTTGGGCTTGCCATTGAAAGAGGGCTCGCTGCCTCACGTCAATGTGCGTCACAGCACCAACCAAACCCCTGTGGTGCCCGCCTCGCGCACTCGCTATTTGGCTGAAATTAGCGACACGGTGCGCGGCTACAAAAAACAAGCCAAAGCACAAGCTCGCTTGGCGCGAGAAATTCAACAACTGCGCGCAGCCGCTGTCATGTTGGAAGTGGACAAGCCAGGCCGCGCCAAAGCCGCTGAAGCCGCCCTCGACTTGGCGGTACGCCGCGAGGAAACACAAGACGCTGCGGCTAAAAAATTGCTGGGCCAATGGCCCGAAATGCAACAAGCGTACGCCGGCGACGAGTACGTGGTGAAAATTCGCGACAAAGAAATTCGCACGGCACTGACGTCGAAAAGTTTGTCGGGCACCACCATTCGCAAAGTGTCTTTGCCCACTTACGAAGACCATGGCGAAATTTTGAAATGGCTCATGCTCGACAACGTGCCAGGCAGCTTTCCCTTCACCGCTGGCACCTTTGCGTTCAAGCGCGAAGGCGAAGATCCCACCCGCATGTTTGCGGGTGAAGGCGATGCCTTTAGAACCAACACGCGCTTCAAACTGCTCAGCGAAGGTATGCCTGCCAAACGTTTGTCCACTGCATTTGATTCTGTCACGCTGTACGGCAATGACCCCGACCCTCGGCCAGACATTTACGGCAAGGTAGGCAATTCTGGCGTGAGTATTGCCACCCTTGAAGACATGAAAGTGCTTTATGGTGGCTTTGATTTGTGCAACCCCAGCACCAGTGTGTCCATGACCATCAATGGCCCTGCGCCCACCATCTTGGCCATGTTCATGAACACCGCCATTGATCAGAATTTAGAAAAATTCAAAACCGACAACGGCCGCGACCCCACAGATACAGAAGCCCTCAAAATTCGCAAGTGGGTTTTGGCCAATGTGAGGGGCACCGTGCAAGCCGACATTCTGAAAGAAGACCAAGGCCAAAACACTTGCATCTTCAGCACCGAGTTCAGCTTGAAAGTCATGGGCGACGTTGCCCAATATTTTGTGCACAACGATGTGCGCAACTTCTACTCCGTGTCCATCAGCGGTTATCACATTGCCGAAGCAGGCGCCAACCCAATTAGCCAATTGGCTTTCACGTTGTCCAATGGTTTCACTTTTGTGGAAGCCTATTTGGCACGCGGCATGCACATCGATGATTTCGCGCCCAACTTGAGTTTCTTCTTCAGCAACGGCATGGACCCCGAGTACACCGTGATGGGCCGTGTGGCACGCCGCATTTGGGCGGTGGCCATGAAGAATAAATACGGCGCCAACGATCGCAGCCAGAAACTGAAGTACCACATTCAAACCTCTGGCCGCTCATTGCACGCGCAAGAAATTCAGTTCAACGACATTCGCACCACGCTGCAAGCCCTGATTGCCATTTACGACAATTGCAACTCACTGCACACCAATGCCT
>CANKBG010000022.1 GCA_947479935.1 Comamonadaceae bacterium | reverse complement strand
TCCATTGACGAATGTTTTGTAGACCTCACTGGCACACCCAACTTGCGCGAGCTGAGTTATGCCATGCGCCAGCGCGTGGTGCAATGGACGGGCATTCCGGTGTGCGTGGGCATTGGGCCCACCAAAACGTTGGCCAAGCTGGCCAACCATGTGGCCAAGAAGCATCCGCGCTCGCAAGGCGTTTTCAATTTCAACTCACTTACCGAAATACAAAAAGACAAGCTGCTCACGCAATTGCCCGTGGAAGAAGTGTGGGGTGTAGGTCGCAAGCTCACCAAGCGACTGGCTGATTACAACGTTCACACGGTGCAAGATTTGAAAGTCGCGCATACGCCTACCTTGCGCGCAGACTTTGGCGTAGTGATTGAAAAAACACAACGCGAATTGCAAGAAATTTCGTGCGTCGATTTGCAAGAAGTCACGCCCGACAAACAGCAAATCATTTCCAGCCGTTCTTTTGGCAACATGGTCACCGAACTGCCTGTTTTGAAAGATGCGTTGTCTACGTTTGTGGCCAATGCCTGCACCAAACTGCGCGCACAAAATAGCCAAGCGGCCCTCATTCAAGTGTTCTTGCACACCAACCGTTTTAGGAAAGACTTGCCACAGTACTCGCCCAGCTTAGCGGTACCACTGCCCTACCCCACCAACGACAGCTTGGTTATTTTTAGGTGGGTGGATGCGCTGTGTGAGCGCATGTTCAAGCCCGAGTACCAGTACAAAAAAGCCGGCATCATGCTGAGCGAAATCAGCCCCGTATCGCACCACCAAGGCGATTTGCTAGAAGAGCCTTTGCCCGCGCAAGGCACACTCATGCAAACCTTGGATGCGCTGAACAAGCGCTACGGCCGCGGCGCCGTGAAGGTCTCCACGCAAGGTGCCTACAGCGGGTGGCAAATGCGGCAAGAAAGGCGGTCGCCGAACTACACTACGGACTGGGCGGAAGTACCGGTGGTTTAAGCGCTTTTAATTTCTGGAGAGCTTCATGGCTGATTTGTTTGACAACCCAATGGGTTTGTGCGGTTTCGAGTTTGTTGAGTTTGCATCCCCCGTCGCAGGTGTTCTAGAGCCCTTGTTTCAAAAAATGGGCTTTTCTTTGGTGGCCAAGCACCGCTCCAAAGACGTGGTGCTGTACCGCCAAGGCGATATCAATTTCATTTTGAACCGCGAGCCCAAAAGTTTGGCAGGCTACTTTGCTGCCGAGCACGGCCCGTGCGCATGCGCTTTGGCGTTCCGCGTGAAAGACTCGCACAAAGCCTATGCCCGTGCGCTCGACATGGGCGCGCAACCCGTCGAAGTACCTACAGGGCCCATGGAGCTCAGACTACCCGCCATCAAAGGCATTGGCGGTGCGCCCCTTTATCTGATTGATCGCTATGAAGATGGCAAAAGCATTTACGACATCGACTTTGAGTTCATTGAAGGCGCCGATCGCCACCCCTTTGGCCACGGCCTGAAGCTCATCGACCACCTCACGCACAACGTGTACAAAGGTCGCATGTCTTTTTGGAGTGGCTTTTACGAAAAGATTTTTAACTTTCGTGAAATTCGTTATTTCGACATCAAGGGTGAGCACACCGGCCTCACCAGCCGTGCCATGTCGGCACCCGATGGCCTCATTCGCATTCCCTTGAACGAAGAGTCTGGCAAAAACGGCGGTCAAATTGAAGAGTTCTTGATGCAGTTCAATGGCGAGGGCATTCAGCACATTGCCTTGCTCACCGACGACATCATGAAGAGCGTCGATTCGCTTCAAATGGCGGGCATTCCCCTCATGACCGCCCCCAACGACATTTACTATGAAATGCTGGAAGAGCGCCTTCACGGTCACGGCGAACCTGTGGCAGAACTGCAAGCTCGAGGTATATTGATGGACGGCTCTACCGCCAATGGCGAGAAACGTTTGCTGTTGCAAATTTTCTCGCAAACATTGTTGGGCCCTGTATTCTTTGAGTTCATTCAGCGCAAAGCCGACGAAGGTTTTGGCGAAGGCAACTTCAAGGCATTGTTTGAGTCCTTAGAACGTGATCAAATGAGACGTGGCGCCCTTCAAATAGACGCCTAAAGGAAAGTCATGAAAATCAGCCGAATTCACCACGCCGCCTACCGCTGCAAAGACGCCAAAGAAACCGTTGAGTGGTATGCCAAAAACTTAAACATGGACTTTGTCTTGGCCATAGCCGAAGACTTTGTACCCTCTACCAAAGCACCCGATCCGTACATGCACATCTTCTTAGATGCAGGTGGTGGCAATGTTCTGGCCTTCTTCGAATTGCCCAACTCCCCCGAAATGGGCCGCGATGAAAACACCCCAGGATGGGTGCAGCACATGGCCTTTGAAGTGGACAGCATGGAAACCTTGCTGGCAGCCAAAGCCAAACTAGAGGCCAATGGTGTTGCTGTACTGGGCCCTACCAACCACACCATTTTCAAAAGCATTTATTTCTTCGACCCCAATGGCCACCGTTTGGAGTTGGCCACCAACACCGGCACACCCGAGATGTACAAAACCTTGGACGAGGTGAAGTGGGACATGCTGAACGAGTGGAGCAAAACCAAACGCGCGCCTAAACATGCGGCTTGGATGCATGAACCGGGTTGATACTTCTAAGCCCGTCTAGGACACCATCACGGTTAAGAATTCAGTACTCAATCTTTCGTGATTGCACAAGTTTCTGGAGCACGTTTAGAACGGATCGCGTCTATCACTTCGTCCAAAGTGTGAACACGGCCAGCATCGACATCCGCTTGTGCCATAGCCAAAATTTTGAGAAGAGCTAAAGTTTCTTTCGTTTTCTCAAGTGCAGCAGTATCCAACCCGCCACTTTGCTGAATTGCCATTAGTTTAGTTTGAGCATTGCTGAGCATGGTTTGATCCGCTGTGAAGTCAACCATGTAGTCTTTTAAAAGACCAAGTCAACACACATTTGCTTGCAATGAATCTTCCGGGCACCATCATTGCTGTTCGCAGCTGTGTAAGGATGGGGTGAGTGGGTGACGATTTCTGGTACCCCAGTATGAGGAACCCACTCACCCCATCCTTACACAGCGAGCTCAGAAAGAAACCGATTTACTTCGACTGACTCAAAGCATTACCCACCATCTTGGATGTGATGTCCACAATTTGAATCATGCGTTCATAGGGCATGCGAGTAGGGCCAATCACACCTAGGGTACCCACAATGTGGCCATCCACTTCATAGGGTGCACTGACAATTGACAGCTCTTGCATGGGCACAAACTGGCTTTCGCCGCCAATGAAAATTCGCACACCCTCGGCCTGACTGGACACATCGAGCAAACGCATGAGCTGCGTTTTTTGTTCGAACAGATCGAAGGCCTGACGCAAGTTACCCATGTCGCTAGAGAAGTCGCTGACCGACAACAAATTGCGCTCACCTGAAATCACCACATCGCCCTCGTCTTCGTTCAAAGCCTCAGAACTCATTTGAACGGCTGCCTGCATGAGGCTGGCAATTTCAGATTGCAAGTTGACCAGTTCTTGCTTGACTCGCAATCGAACTTGCTCAATGGCCATGCCCGCGTAGTGAGCGTTCAAATAATTGGAGGCTTCAATGAGCTGGCTTTGTGAGTAATCGGCCTCGGTAAAGATGACGCGGTTTTGAACATCGCCTTCTGGCGACACAATGATCAACAGCACCCTTTTTTCGGACAAACGCAAAAACTCTATGTGCCGAAACACCGACGCACGCTTCGGTGCCATGACCACACCCACGTAGTGCGACAAGCTAGACAGCATGATGGCCGCGTTGGCAATGACCTTCTGAGGTTGGTCGGGGGCCAAGCGCTGGGTGAGCAGTTCACCCTTCTGAACCGTGAGCATGGTGTCCACAAATAGGCGATAACCCCTATTGGTAGGGATCCTGCCAGCCGATGTATGCGGGCTGGCAATCAGGCCCAGCTCTTCCAAGTCGGACATGACATTTCGGATGGTTGCAGGGGATAATTCCAAGCCAGAGGCCTTGGAAAGCGTGCGCGATCCCACCGGCTGGCCGTCCGCAATGTAGCGTTCAACCAGCGCTTTGAGTAATAACTTGGCACGATCATCTAGCATTGGGTCATTTTAATGATGTAATTTGCGAATGAAATCGAAATTTCGTCACGTCGCGTTATTTGGCAAGTACCACACCACGGTTTCTGGGGCCGCATTAGAGAGCTCACGCCGGGTCATAGACGACGTTGCCCAGTTTATTAGCCGCATTGGCGCCGAAGTGGTGCTAGAGCAAGGCACCTCCGAGCATTTGGGTCTGAACCTCTATCCCACCCTTACCATGGCAGAAATTGGCAAGCAGTGCGATTTGGGCGTGGTCATAGGCGGCGACGGCACCATGTTGGGCATCGGCAGGCAAGTGGCGCAATATGGTTTGCCTCTCATTGGCATTAACCAAGGCCGCTTAGGGTTCATCACTGACATCCCCATCGAAAATTATGCGCAAACTCTCAAACCCATGCTAATGGGCCAGTTTGAAGAAGAGCAGCGCAGCATGCTGCATGCCCAAGTTTGGCGCGACAAACATTGTGTGTTTGATGCCTTTGCCATGAACGACGTGGTGGTCAACCGCGGGGCCACCTCAGGCATGGTGGAGTTGCGCATTGAAGTAGATGGCCGCTTTGTGGCCACACAGCGCGCCGACGGTTTAATTGTGGCCACCCCTACAGGTTCTACCGCCTACTCATTGTCGGCCGGCGGCCCTCTCATGCACCCCAATTTGGGTGGCTGGGTCATTGCCCCCATTGCACCGCACACCCTTTCTAACCGCCCCATTGTGCTGCCTGACACTTCCAAAATTAGCATTGAAGTTGTGTCTGGCCGCGACGCCAGCGCCAACTTTGACATGCAATCCCTGGCCAGCCTCATGTTGGGCGATCAAATCATGGTGGCCCAGTCCTCGAACAAGGTTCGGTTTTTGCACCCGCAAGGCTGGAATTACTTTGACACGCTGCGCAAAAAAATGCACTGGAACGAAGGGGGGGTTTAAACAGTGGCCCTCAGACACATTAGCCTCCGAGACTTCGTCATTGTTCGCGAACTCGACTTAAATTTGTCGCAAGGCTTTAGCGTACTCACAGGCGAAACGGGTGCAGGCAAATCAATTTTGATTGACGCCCTGCAACTGGCCTTGGGCGAAAGATCCGATTCAAGCGTGATTCGCGAAGGCGCTCCTCGCTGCGAAGTGTCAGCAGAATTTGACTGCCCACCTCAAGCCCATGCTGTCCTAGAAGAAGCAGGCTTTGAAATTTCTGACACCCTGCTTTTAAGACGCAGCGTAGACCAGCAAGGCAAAAGCCGCGCATGGGTCAATGGCAGCCAAGCCACCGCCACCCAACTGCGTGCATTGGGTGAGATGCTTCTAGACATTCATGGCCAACACGCTTGGCAAAGCCTCACTCGACCAGAGTCTGTGCGTGGTTTATTAGACGCCTATGCGGGCATCAGTACCGACGCCTTAAAAGCCACTTGGCAAGCTTGGCGCCAAACCCAACAAGCCGTGCAACAAGCGCGCACTGCCCAAGACTCTCTTGGCCGAGAACAAGAGCGCTTAGCTTGGCAAATAAGCGAATTGGACAAACTTGCGCCAGCCTTAGATGAATGGGACGAGTTGAACACCCAACATACCCGCCTGTCGCATGCGCAAGCTCTCATAGACGCTGGGCAAACTGCCCTGAGCGCCTTAGACGGCGAAGAGTCAACTCGCCTAGGCAGCGTGAATGGCAGTATGACTTTGTTGTCGCAAGCCATTGGCAGCTTGCAAGATCAGGCACACGTAGAGCCTGAGTTTCAAAGCATTGTTCAAGTGCTGCAATCAAGTTTGGCGCAGGCTGAAGATGCTGTGCATTCTTTGCAAAGCTATTTGCGTAAAACAGATTTAGACCCTGCTCGTTTGAACGAACTGGATCAACGCATGTCGCAATGGTTGTCGTTGGCGCGAAGGTACAAACGTCCGCCCGAAGAGTTGGCAGCCTTGCTTACCGGTTGGAAACAAGAACTGAACGCCTTAGAAGCTGCCAGCGATTTAGAAGGCTTAGCAGCGCAAGAAAAAGCCGCGAGCCTGGCTTATCAAACTGAAGCGAAAAAACTTTCGCAACAACGCAAAAAAGCCGCACCGAAACTCGCTCAAGCGGTGAGCTTGGCCATGCAAAATTTAGGCATGCAAGGCGGCCGCTTTGAAGTCTCACTTGTCGGCCTCGATCAAGCTGCACAGCATGGCTTAGAAGACATTCAATTTTTAGTGGCAGGCCACGCAGGCAGCACACCTAGGCCTGTGGGTAAAGTGGCCTCTGGGGGCGAACTCTCACGCCTTGCTTTGGCCATTGCCGTGACCACCAGCGAGTTGGGTGAAGCAGGCACCTTGATATTTGACGAGGTCGACTCCGGCGTGGGCGGCGCGGTGGCAGAAACCGTGGGGCGACTCATGAAGCAATTGGGCTTGCATCGTCAAGTATTGGCTGTCACGCATTTGCCGCAAGTGGCTTCATGTGCCGATCACCACCTGTTGGTTAGCAAGACCAGCTCAAAGGAAGGCGTGAGCAGCAGCGTCACCTCTATTTCTAGTGAGCAGCGTGTCACAGAAATTGCCCGCATGCTGGGTGGCGAAAAGCTTTCTGCCACAACCTTGGCACATGCGCGTGAAATGCTGACCAAATAAACTTCTGAAGTTTAGAAATCATGGAAATCGTCTTAATCACTGGCATGTCGGGCTCTGGGAAGTCAGTGGCTTTGCACGCTTTAGAAGACGCTGGTTTCTACTGCGTCGACAACTTGCCGCCTGAGTTGCTCATTCCATTTGCCGAATTGGAGCGAGACCAAAAAGAAGAACGTGTGGCCATTGCCATTGATGTGCGCAGCGCTACGTCCTTGCCGCTCATGCCGGGACAATTAGATGTATTGCGCAGTTTAGGCTTCAAAGTCACTTCCATTTATTTGGATGCCGCCTCAGATACGCTGCTCAGACGTTATTCAGAAACCAGAAGGCGTCATCCCCTTTCAGGCAGGAATGCATCTGAAGGCGAACGTGCGCTGACAGAATCCATTGAATACGAACGCGAGTTGCTGTCTCGGTTGCGCGAAAACGCACATGTCATTGACACCAGCTTGCTGCGTGCCGCTCAACTGCAAAGTTATGTGAAATCTTTGGTGAGTTCGCCTGCCGCAAAGCTCACCTTGGTGTTTGAATCATTTGCCTTCAAGCGGGGCATCCCCTTAGATGCAGACTATGTCTTTGATGTGCGCATGCTGCCCAACCCGCATTACGAATCTGCCCTGCGCCCTCTTTCGGGTAAAGACGAGCCTGTTCAAAAATTCTTAGAAACCTATGCCGAAGTCAATTTGATGCAGAGTCAAATTGAAGGCTTCTTAGACCAGTGGTTGCCAGCCCTAGAAAAAGACCATCGCAACTACATCACAGTGGCCATTGGCTGCACAGGCGGACAGCACCGCTCGGTTTATTTGGTCGAAAAACTAAGCCAGCGCTTTGGTGCGCAGTGGCTCACCCTTAAGCGTCACAGAGAATTAGACAGCAAGTGACGGATAGGTGTTGGCAAGCCCAACACTGTCCACTCTTTTTCAGGCCACCAGGCACCCGCCGAAGCCGTTTGTGGCGCATTTTCCAAAATGACTTTAACCACATGACAGTGCAAATTTTTGTGCGTTAGAACATGCTTGAACGCAGGCAACACTTCCACCTGAGTGACTTCAATTCCAACAGCATTACTGACGGACGGGGCGAACGGTTTTTGCAACAAATCTTCAGACTCAAAGACTGGCAAGCAGTAAAGACTGGCCCAAATGCCTTTGTTAGGCCGTTTTTCCAACCAAACTTCACCTCTTTTATTTTGCGCTAGCAACAGCCATAACACTTCGCTGGTGCGTTTGAGTTTGCGTGTTTTGACGGGAAACTTTTCCGGCTCGGCTTGAGCGTGTGCTTTGCAATCTTTGGAAACAGGGCAAGCAGCGCAATTGGGTTTCCGCGGCAAACAAAGTGTGGCACCCAAATCCATGAGGGCCTGTGAGTAGCGGGGCATGGCTGTCTTTAAATTGCGAGTGGGCAGAGCTTGTTCAGCCATTTGCCACAGTTCTTTCTCATGTTTGCTGAACGACAAGTCCGCGTCGTATCCCCACACTCGCGTGAGGACTCGCTTGACATTGCCATCCATGATGGCCACGCGTTCGGAAAAACAAAAAGAGGCCACGGCGGCAGCTGTGGAACGCCCAATGCCAGGCAACGTGATGAGTTCTTCTGCGGTTTGAGGAAATTCACCGCCAAACCGAGACACCACCTCTTGCGCGCACTTGTGCAAATTGCGAGCACGACTGTAATAACCCAAGCCACTCCACAAACCCATCACTTTGTCTTGCGGGGCTGCGGCCAGCGCTGCGACATTGGGAAAGTGCTGTAAAAATTTGGCGTAGTAATCGAGTACCGTGGTCACCTGTGTTTGCTGCAACATGATTTCTGACAACCACACGCGGTAAGGGTCTTGGGTGTTTTGCCAAGGCAAATGATTTCGACCATGCACCTTTTGCCAAGCCACCATGGTTTCAGCAAAAGCTTGAGGGGGCTTCACAATTTTTGACATGCTGGGCAAAAGAAAGTGGAGCGTTGGCCTTGCACAATTTGTTTAATGGCAGTGCCACAAACGCGGCAAGGTAAACCTGTTCGGCCATAGACAGAGGCCTCAAGCTGAAAGTAACCCGTGTTGCCCTCTGCACTCACAAAGTCTTTCAAACTGCTGCCGCCCTGCTCCACCGCTCTGGCCAATACTTGACGAATTGCAGTATGGAGTTTGGCCACGCGCGGACCACTCAATTTTTGAGCCTTGACTGTTGGTCGAATGCAAGACAAAAACAAAGCTTCAGAGGCATAGATATTGCCAACACCCACCACCACATCACCCGCCAATAACACCTGCTTAATGGGGGCGGAACGTTTCTTCAGACCCTGCTGAAAGAGCTTGAGTTCAAAACCATCGGTCAGGGGTTCCATGCCAAGCTTTCCCAAAAGCTTCAAGGCAGGTTCATGATGCTCCGACTCAGACCAAACTGCAGCGCCAAATCTCCGAGGGTCGTGCAATCGCAAGACCCCTAATGTGGTGACCAAGTCCATGTGATCGTGTTTGCCAGCAGGCCCTTGAGTGGGCGCGAAATTGAGGCTGCCGGACATGCCCAAATGCAAAAGCAACACGCCGTGATCCATATCAAGCAACAAGTACTTGCCTCTTCGGCGTACGCGCAGCACAGTTTGGCCCACCAACACCGTAGGGGATACGCCCAAAGGCCAGCGCAAAGGCTTGCCCATGTGCAAAGCCGAAACTCGTGCACCCGCAATCCGGCTGGCAAAACTAAGCCGGGTCACTTCAACTTCGGGTAATTCAGGCATGGAATCAGCTTTAAATACAGGGTGAAATATGGCGTACAGCACTGCTGCATCACTTCGCGTGGATTATGATGGCTTCATGAAGTATTGGTTTTCTTCGATTGCATTGGTCTGGGCCACCACAGGTGTTTGTGCCGAGCCGCCCGTGCAAAACTCCAACCTCAATGCCGTTTTGTTTTACCAATTGCTGTTGGGGGAACTCAATGTGCAGGCCGGCGAACCGGGCTCGGGCTTTGCCATACTGCTAGATGCTGCTCGCAAAACCAAGGACGAAGCACTGTTCCAACGCGCCACAGAGTTGGCGCTCCAATCTCGTTCTGGCGAGGCTGCCCTTCAAGCCGCCAAAAGCTGGAAAGCCAGCTTGCCCGAATCGCAGGAAGCCAACCGATACATATTGCAAATATTGCTGGCCCTCAACCGTGTTGAAGAAGCAGGGCGCGCACTCAAGAGCAGCATTGCCGCGTTGCCATTGAATGAACAATCAGCGGCCATTGGATCTGTCCCTCGAATTTTTAACCGCTTACAAGACAAAAATTTTGCAGCCAAGGTGGTTGAGCAAGCACTTTCCACAGCCATCCAAAATCCAGAAACTGCGGCCACAGCGTGGACCACCATCGGCCGCATGAAGCGCGATGCAGGTGAAATTCAGCCCGCGTCTGAAGCCGCACGCGCGGGCCATGCCGCTAATCGCAAAGCACCCGGCCCCATCATGTTGGCACTCAGCTTGTTAAGCATAGTGCCCCAAGAAGTGCAACCCATGATTACCCAGTACATGAGTGGCGACGCCATGCCCGATTTGCGTTTAGGCTACGCCCGCACCTTGGTTGATTTGGACCAACTGCAACTCGCTTTGGTGCAACTCAACCAACTGACTCAGCAGCATCCAGAATTTGCACCAGGTTGGTTGTTTTTAGGTTTGTTACAAAACGATTTGTCTCAAGTTCTGCAAGCCGAACAATCACTCAAGCAGTACATCCAATTGGCTGACAAAACCAAGGATCCCGACCTCTTAGGGGGATTGTCAGAAGCATTTTTGGCGCTCTCGCAGATGGCCCAGAAGCAAGGTCGTTGGACCCAAGCAGACGAGTGGTTAGCACGCATTCCTCCCGAAGCCGACCCTCTCAAAGTGGCCAGCCGCCGGGCCACTTTGTTGGCACAACAAGGACGCAAAGCCGAAGGCTTGAAGGTGCTCGAACAAGTCAAAGTCAATAGTCCCCAAGAAGCTCGGCTAAAGGCCTTGGCTTTGTCGCAATGGTTTCGGGAAGACAAACAAATCACAGCTGCATTTGCCACCATCGAAAAAGCTTCGGCACAATTTCCAGCCGATACAGATTTGCAGTCTGAAATGGCCATGCTATGCGAAAAGCTGGGTCGGTTCGATCAAATGGAAAGTTTGTTGCGCGGCATCATGAAAGTCAAGCCTACTGACCCCCATGCTTTCAATGCATTGGGTTATTCCTTGGCCGATCGTAAAATTCGATTAGACGAAGCCCGTGAGCTCATTGTGAAGGCGGTGCAATTGGCACCACGCGATCCCTTTATTCAAGACAGCTTGGGTTGGCTTGAATATCGATCTGGCAATGCACAAGAGGCTCTGCGTATTTTGGAAGCCGCCTTCAAATCGCGGCCCGATGCTGAAATTGCAGCGCACTTAGGTGAAGTCCATTGGAGCCTAGGCAATCACGAGAAAGCCGGCACCATTTGGCGCGAAGGTCTGTTGCTCAAGGCCGACAACGAAACCTTGCTTGAAACTCTCAAGCAGTTCAAATTCAAACCCTGAGCGCATTGAAGCCGAGCCACCGCATGAAACGCTTGAGCTTGATGTGTTTAACCGCTGCGTTATTACTCAGTGCTTGCGTCAGCCGGCCGGCCGCCACCCCAACCTTTACGCCACCCGCTGCGCAAGCAGACCCCATCGCACCTGCATTTAGGGCTGGCAGGTTTGCAATGCAAATAGACACCCAACCGCCACAGTCATTCTTCACCTCCTTCGATTTAACGGGCGGCTGGCCAGAAGGCATTTTGAACATATACAACCCCCTGGGCATGCAAATGGCCAGGGTGGAATGGACTGCCCAAAGCGCTCGATTAGTCCAAGGCAATCAAGCCCGAGAAGCCGCCAGTCTGGAAAGTCTCATTTTTCAGCTCACAGGCACGCAACTTCCCACCGCGGCCTTGGTCGATTGGCTGAGCGGAAAGCCCACGCCTGCTGACGGCTGGAATGTGGATGTGAGTGAATGGCATCTGCGCCGCTTGGTGCTAGAAAGGGTTCAACCCGCGCCTCGCACGGTGCTTCGCATTGCCTTTGAATCATGAAATCGCTGCACCAAGTTTTGGCACCCGCCAAACTCAATTTGTTTTTGCACATTACGGGACGCAGATCGGATGGTTACCACCTGCTCCAGTCCGTTTTCATGTTGATTGATTGGTATGACACCCTTCACTTTGACATCCGAGGAGACGGTCAAATTAGCCGAGAAGACCTCGGCATTTCCTTGCCGGCAGACGACCTAATTACGAAAGCCGCCCGACTTTTGCAACAAGCCAGCGGTTCGGTCTTGGGCGCCCACATTGCCATTGAAAAGTCCATCCCTGCCCAAGCCGGCATGGGCGGTGGTTCGTCTGACGCCGCCACTTGTCTACTCGCCCTGAACAAGCTTTGGAAGTTGAATTTTTCAGTGACTCAATTGGCCACTTTGGGCTTGAAACTCGGCGCCGATGTGCCCTTCTTTTTGCACGGCCACAATGCCTGGGTTGAGGGCGTGGGCGAGATCATTCGTCCCATTTCTTTGCCGTCCGCCCAATTTACCGTGGTCAAACCCGCAGATGGGTTGGAAACTGCCAAAATTTTTGGCTCTCAGGACTTAAAGCGGGACACAAATCCTGCTACAATTTCGGTCTTTGCAGCAGACCCGTATGGCTTTGGCCACAACGACCTGCAACCAGTGGCTCAGCGCCTCTGCCCCCAAATAAGCGACGCTATCGCCTGGTTAGATTCAGCCAGCCCAGAGCAAGCTGTTGTCAAAGGCAGAATGACGGGCTCCGGGAGTGCAGTGTTTGCGCATGTGCCACACGGCACGAATTTAAGTCAAATGCCTAGAGTTCCAACAACTTGGCAAAATTGGCAAATTCGAATGTGTGGCAATTTGGAAGTTCATCCTCAAAAGGGTTGGGCTTCCAGCGACGATTGATCGGTTGGCAGCTTTAGGGCTACCAACCCGTGTAGGGGAGTCGCCAAGTTGGTTAAGGCACCGGATTTTGATTCCGGCATTCGAAGGTTCGAGTCCTTCTTCCCCTGCCAAATTTTTACTCGCCGTCAAACGCGTCGTAAATAAAATTAATGCGGTAACACGCATCGGCCCATCATTTGATCTCGCTGAGAAGTTCATGTTGTCCACCATCACTCATTCAAGCTCTGACTTCATGGTCTTCACTGGCAATGCCAATCCTGTGTTGGCGGCCGAAGTTGCCTACGAGCTAGACATTTCCCTCGGCTTGGCCGATGTGGGCCGCTTTTCAGACGGCGAGGTCAGGGTTGAGTTAAAGCAAAATGTGCGCGCTCGTGATGTGTTCGTTATTCAGTCCACATGCTCCCCCACCAACGAAAACCTCATGGAATTGCTGATCATGGTCGACGCACTCAAGCGCGCCTCAGCAGGTCGTATCAGCGCCATCATTCCTTACTTCGGCTATGCACGCCAAGATCGTCGCCCTCGCTCCACCCGAGTGCCCATCACTGCCAAGGTGTTGGCCAACATGTTGCAAGCCGTGGGCGTCAATCATGTTCTCACCATGGATTTGCACGCTGACCAAATTCAAGGCTTTTTTGACATTCCCGTCGACAACATTTATGCCTCTCCCGTTCTTTTGGGCGACCTGGTCCAAAAGAACTACGAAGACCTCATTGTGGTGTCCCCCGATGTAGGCGGGGTGGTTCGTGCACGCGCCTTGGCCAAGCAACTGAACTGCGACTTGGCCATCATTGACAAACGCCGCCCTCAAGCCAATGTCAGCGAAGTGATGCACGTCATCGGTGAAATTGATGGCCGCAATTGCGTCATCATGGACGACATGATTGACACCGCCGGCACCTTGGTGAAGGCGGCTGAAGTTTTGAAAGCACGTGGCGCTAAGAAAGTTTACGCCTATTGCACCCACCCTATTTTCTCAGGCCCTGCCATCGACCGTATTGCCAAAGGCAGCGCCCTTGATGAAGTGGTTGTGACCAACACCATCCCGTTGTCACAAGCTGCTGCTGCATGTCCCAAAATTCGCCAACTCACTGTGGCGCCGCTGTTGGCTAAAACCATTCAGCGCATTGCCAACGGTGATTCGGTCATGAGTTTGTTCTCGGATCAAGACTGATCTGGAACATCAACGTGGTTTGTTTTTAACAAGCCTTTTTAAATCAGAGTCGTACTGGTCGCGGTCGACTCATCTTGGAGTTAGTTATGAAATTTGTCGCTTATGAGCGCTCTATGCAAGGTACGGGTGCGAGCCGCCGTCTGCGCAATTCAGGTAAGACACCTGGTATTGTTTACGGCGGTGTGGATCAACAACCCCAAATGGTCGAACTCGACCACAACGCCCTGTGGCACGCCCTGAAAAAAGAAGCTTTCCACGCAAGCATCTTGGACATGGAATTCAATGGCAAAGAATCGAAAGTTCTGTTGCGCGATTTCCAAATGCACCCCTACAAACAATTGGTTTTGCACATTGACTTCCAACGCGTTGATGCCAAAACCACTTTGACTCGCAAAGTGCCGGTGCATTACACAGGCGAAGATGTTTCTCCTGCTGTGAAAACCGATGGTTGCCTGATCAATCACATCGTGAATGAAATCGAAATCTCCTGCTTGCCAGCAGATTTGCCAGAAGCCATTAACATTGACTTGTCTGGCTTGAAGAAAGGTGTTTCACTGAACCTGGCTGACATCACATTGCCCAAAGGCGTCAAAGCTGTCACCCATGGCAAGAAAAACCCTGTCTTGGTTTCCGTGGTAACGCCTGCGGCTGAGGAAGCGCCCGCCGCTGATGCAGCTGCTGGTGGTGCTGCCTCTGCTGCACCAGCCGCCGATGCCAAAGCCAAAAAGAAGTAATTCTTTCATCGCATTAAGCGCTTGAAGCGTTTTAAACAACCCGCCTCGTGCGGGTTGTTTTGTTTTTATACTCAGACATGATCAAACTCTTTGTTGGCTTGGGCAACCCGGGCGCCGATTACGAAGACACCCGCCACAACGCTGGCTTTTGGTGGATAGAAGCGTTGGCGCGCGACATCAAGGTCAATCTGGTGCCTGATAAGAGTTATTTCGCCAAAGTGGCTCGCACCCAAGTGCAAGGTCAGACTGTATGGCTTTTGGAGCCCCAGACTTTCATGAATTTGTCGGGCAAGTCTGTGGGCGCGCTGGCCAAATTCTTCAAAATTGCACCGCAAGAAATATTGGTGGTCCACGATGAACTCGATGTGGTGCCCGGACAAGCCAAGCTAAAGTTTGGCGGCAGTCACGCGGGACACAACGGACTGCGCGACATTCACGCCCAACTGGGTACCGGTGATTACTGGCGCTTGCGCTTGGGCATTGGTCATCCTGGTGTCAAGGCTGAGGTGATCAACTGGGTGCTTAAAAAACCCTTGGCGGAGCAACGCGACCTCATTGAGGAGAGCATTGCCAGGTCAGTCAAGGCGGCCGATTTGCTGATTCAAGGCGATATGGAAAAGGCCATGGTGCTCATTCACACCAGCAAGCCTCCGAGGCCTAAACCACCCCGTCCAGAAGGCGTTTAGCCCGCTTGTTGTAGACGCTGATATTTCTGAAAAAGCGTCTCTTTGGTTTCAACATGCCCCGGATGGACCGGAATACAGGCCACGGGGCAAACCTGTACGCACTGGGGTTCGTCAAAATGACCTACGCACTCGGTGCACTTGCTAGGGTCAATCTCATAAATCTCAGGTCCAAGGTAGATGGCCTGATTGGGGCACTCAGGTTCACACACATCACAATTGATGCATTCATCAGTGATCATCAAGGCCATATAAATATCAATCCACTCAACACTGGGCAGTTGAAAGCCCCCAGAAAGAGCAGACTCCATTGAAAAACATGTGGAATTATCGGCCAGAGAAGCCGGCACCCCGCACCAGCACCTAAAATACCCCTGTGGAACCCTTACTCAACGCCGATTTACACTGCCACTCCGTGGTGTCAGACGGCACCCTTGCGCCTGAAGCTTTGGCTGCGCGCGCCAAAGCCAATGGGGTGCAACTTTGGGCCCTGACAGACCACGACGAAATTGGCGGCCAAGAACGCGCCATGGCGGCGGCCAAAGCCTTGGACATGAAGTACCTCACAGGCGTGGAAATCTCCATCACTTTTGCCGGCAAAACAGTCCATATTGTGGGTTTGGGCTTTGACCATACCCACGAAGCACTGGTTCAAGGCCTGCGCAACACACGCGGCGGCCGAACCGAACGTGCCAAAGAAATGTCGGAAGGCTTGGCCAAGGCAGGCATTCAAGGCGCCTACGAAGGCTCGCTCAAATACGTTGGCAATCCTGAACTCATTTCGCGTACTCACTTTGCACGTTTCTTGGTTGAAACGGGTGTCTGCAAAGACACTTCTGAAGTGTTTCGCAAATACCTCACAGAAAACAAACCAGGCTTTGTGCCTCACCGTTGGGCTTCTCTTGAGAATGCGGTTCGTTGGATTACGGATGCTGGGGGCATTGCAGTCATCGCACACCCGGCCCGCTACGGATTTACGGCCAACGAAGAATTTGCACTGTTCACCGAATTTATAAATCACGGTGGCCGCGGCGTTGAAGTGATTACCGGCAGCCACTCTAGTGCAGACGCTTTGCAATACGCCGACACCGCACTTGAATTCAATTTAGCGGCATCGCGTGGCAGCGACTTTCACAGCCCCGAAGAAAGCCACACCGACTTGGGCACCCTGCCTTGGTTGCCTGGCCAACTCACACCTGTGTGGGAATTGTTGTCTGACCGGATCCAGTGAAACACGCCTCTGCTCAAACACTGGCAGGCATTGGATTTGTGATTTTGTCTGCGGCTTGTTTTGCAATCCTGGACACCACCACCAAACACATCAGCGCCAGCGTTCCCATCTTGCTGGCCTTGTGGTTCCGCTATGTCATTCAAGCACTGTTTAGCACTGTTTTGTTTCTGCCTAGGCGCGGCATGGCGCTCTTCAAAACAGAGCACCCCAAATTTCAAATGGTCAGAGGAGCCCTTTTATTTAGCAGCAGTCTTTGTGCGTTTTATGGTTTGAAGTACATGCCGGTGGGTGAGTTCACCGCCATTGCATCTATCACGCCTTTGGTCGTGACGCTGATGGCGACACTTTCTTTGGGCGAACAAGTAAGGAAGCTGCGTTGGGCTTTGGTGTTAGGCGCTTTTGCTGGCACCATGGTCATTGTGCGGCCTGGCAGCCAGCACTTTGATTGGGTTCTCTTTTTCCCGTTGATGCTGATTGTGACCAACTCTGGCTTTCATTTAATCACCAGCAAAATGGCGCGCACAGAAGACCCCACCACCATGAATATCCTGACCGGTTGGGTGGGCACTGCTCTAGGCGCTCTGGTGTTGCCTTTTGTTTGGGAACTGCCCACTGACTGGTTTGTGTGGGCCCAACTGTTGCTCATGGGATGCTTTGCCACTGTGGGGCATTACTTGTTGATTCTTGCGTTTTCCAAAGCACCTGCCACCGTGCTCACACCCTACTTCTACACGCAAATTGGTTTTGCCATGTTGGGAGGGTGGCTTATTTTTGATCACATGCCAGACGATTGGACCTTGGTCGGCATGGCCATGGTGGCCTTGTGCGGTGCATTGGGGGCTTGGCTCACCGTGCGTGAGAGTCGCGTTCAAATCACGTCGATTGAATCGTGATCGATTGAATTTTTATGGCTCAGTATTTTTCCGTTCATCCAGACAACCCTCAACCACGATTGTTAAAGCAAGCGGTGTCTTTGCTCAATCAGGGCGGCGTATTGGCCGTGCCCACAGATTCCAGCTATGCGCTGGTTTGCCACATGGACGATAAAGCGGCCGCCGAGCATCTGCGCAAAGTGCGCGGCGTGGACGACAAGCATCACCTTACCTTGTTATGCCGTGATTTGAGTGAGCTGGCCAACTACGCCAAAGTAGACAACACCCAGTTTCGAATGTTAAAGCAAGCCACGCCAGGTGCCTTTACTTTCATTTTGGAAGCCACCAAAGAAGTACCGCGACGGGTGAGCCATCCGCAGCGCAAAACCATTGGCCTGCGCGTGCCCCAGCATGCCGTCTTGCAAGAGTTACTGGCGATGCATGGCGCGCCGCTTTTAGCCACTACGCTTATTCCGCCTGGAGAGTCTGACCCCCTGAACGATCCTGAAGAAATTCGAGATCGCTATGAAAAGCTCATTGCCGGAGTGATTGACGCAGGCGCTTGTAGACTAGAGCCCACCACCATTGTGGACTGCACGGGGGACAGCATCGAAGTGGTGCGCCAGGGACTGGGCGACGTAACGCTTCTAGGTCTGTAAATAAGTACTGGAAAATGTGTGAAAGTTCTAGAAACGCCAAGACTCTTTGAGACAATTCGCTGTGGATAATTCAATACTCATTCAAACGATCGCAGTTGCCGCCCTTCCCGTGATTCTAGCGATCACTATTCATGAGGCTGCACATGGCTACACTGCCAAATTCTTTGGCGACAACACCGCTTATGCCATGGGCCGTGTCACGCTAAATCCTTTTTCCCACATTCATTGGCTAGGTACTGTCGTACTTCCCTTGTCTCTTTACTACGCCACAAGCGGCGCATTGATTTTTGGTTTTGCCAAGCCCGTGCCTGTGAACTTTGGCAACCTGCGTCACCCCAAACGCGACATGGTGTGGGTGGCTTTGGCTGGCCCTGCGTCTAACTTAGTACAAGCTGTTGTTTGGGCACTTCTCTATGTGGTCTATACCGACTTTGGCGTCACAGAAAAGTTTTTCTTGGCCATGTGCAAAGCAGGCGTATTGAGCAATGTAGTGATGTTTGCTTTCAACTTGTTTCCACTGCCGCCCCTTGATGGTGGACGCATTGTGGTGGGCTTGTTACCTTGGAAGCAGGCCTATCAATTTTCTCGGATTGAGCCCTACGGCTTTTATATCGTCATGGCTTTGGCCATTACAGGTGTGGTCAACCATTTGTGGCTAGACCCCGTCATGAGCGCCACTTTTGGACTCATTGAACTTATGTTGAAATCCATGACCTAAAGCTAATTTGATATGACGACAGACACAAACACCACGGCACGCACCCGCGTATTAACTGGCATTACAACCACTGGCACACCGCACTTGGGCAACTATGTGGGTGCCATTCGACCCACAGTGCAAGCCAGCCTAAACCCTGCCACGCAAGGTTTCTATTTTTTGGCCGACTACCACGCACTCATCAAGTGCGATGAGCCTGCGCGCATACAACGATCAACCTTAGAAATTGCAGCGAGTTGGATTGCAGCAGGGCTCGACCCCGATAAGGTGATGTTTTACCGTCAGTCAGACATTCCAGAAATTCCAGAACTCACTTGGTTTCTCACCTGCGTGACCGGCAAAGGTTTACTGAACAGAGCTCACGCCTACAAAGCCTCTGTCGATAAAAACCATGCGGCCGGCAATGACCCCGATGCGGATGTGTCTGCCGGCTTGTTCATGTACCCCGTTCTCATGGGCGCCGACATTTTGATGTTCAAGGCTCACAAAGTACCAGTGGGCCGTGATCAAATTCAACACATTGAGATGGCGCGTGACATGGCCTCTAGCTTTAACCACTTGTATGGTGAGCACTTGGTGTTGCCCGAAGCGGTGATTGAAGAATCTGTGGCGCTGCTCCCAGGCCTTGATGGTCGAAAGATGAGCAAAAGCTATGACAACACGATTCCGCTGTTTTCTTCAAGCGCCCAACTCAAGAAGTTGATCTCTGGCATCGTGACCGATTCACGCGCACCAGGCGAGCGCAAAGACACTGAAGGCTCAGCGCTGTTTCAAATTTACCAAGCCTTTGCCAGTGCACAAGAGACCGCCACCTTGGCCAAGGCCTATGCCGATGGGATGGGTTGGGGCGACGCCAAGCAAATTTTGTTCGAGCGCATTGACCGCGAAATAGCCCCTATGCGTGCGCAATATGAAGAGCTCATTAACAACCCTGCAAAAGTAGACGCCATCTTGCTAAAGGGCGCGGCCAAAGCGCGTGAACTGGCCACGCCTTTGATCAAAGAGTTGCGCCATGCCGTAGGCCTTCGTGCTTTGGCCAGCTCAGACCATACAGAAGCCTCCACCAAAACAGCCCGCGCCGCTGTACCTTCTTTTAAGCAGTACCGAGAGAAAGATGGCCAGTTTTATTTCAAGCTGGCGGACCCCCAAGGACGCGTGTTGCTGCAAAGTTTGGGCTTCAGTTCACCCAAGGACGCTGGCTTGGCCATCGCACAATTGCAACAAGATAATGCCAAAGCAATGCCTGAGTTGGGCTCGCAAATTGGCTTAGGCGAGGGTGTGAAATTGACCGAAGTGGCCGCGGCCTTGGATGCACTGCGTGCTGAATTGGCAGAAAAAACCAAGGCAAAGGGTTAGGCCTAAGCTGGTCAGGTGGGTTGCAACCCTATGGCCGTCTGAATGATTCTGACAAATCTGCAATAAGTGTTCAAATTTCACAAAAGTTGCTTGATTTGTTGCAGACTTTGCTGATACTCTCATACTTTAAGTTTAATTCTTGAGTACACCATGACCGTTTACGTCATTGACGACCACCCCCTCATGCGCGACGCCCTGACCATGCTGGTTCAAAGGGTGAGACCTGGTTTGAAAGTAGTTTCAATTGCCAAACTGAACAGCTTGGAATCGACAGTCGAGCGTCAAGGCCCACCAGAACTGTTTTGTCTAGATTTAAAACTACCAGACACCTTGGGATTGTCGGGCGTACATGCTGTGAAGGCCAAGTTTCCTAATGTGCCGCTTGTCATCGTCACCGGCTCTGATGCTGCCGAATGTGAAGCTGCTTGCTTAGAGGCTGGCGCCAATCTTTTCATCGAAAAAGCCAGCCCACCCAACACCATCATCGAAGGTCTTCGCACCTTCCTGCCCGCACCCCCAGAAGCAGAAGCGCCCGCCTCTGCTGTGGCTGCACCGACCAAACTGTCAAAGCGTCAGAAGCAATTGATTTTGATGTTGGACCAAGGCCTTAGCAATCGTGACATTGCCGACAAACTGGCCATCAGTGAACACACCGTCAAGGTTCACTTCTGGCGCCTGTTCCGTAGACTGGGCGTGAACAGCAGAACACAGGCCTTGCACTTTGCCAGAACGAACGGCTGGCTCGGTATCTAAGCTGTAGATTCAGTTTGACTTCTTCTTGTTGACGATGTCGGGCGTGACAGCGTCAATCACGTTGATGACGGTCTTGCCGGTATATATCACGGTAGAAGCCACGGCGTCGGCCACAGCCACAACGGCGCAGCCTTGTAGGTTCAGACAGGCAAAGATGACTAAAGTTAATTTCACAGACTATCTCTCCATCGAATTGAGCTCAATGCCGCAATTCTAGAGGCTTTGGGATTCAACAAATATTCTGGCCTTACGCGGTGTCAAAACCAAAGTTTCACCTTCTTTGTATTGCTGCTCGGCAAACAAATGTGCTGACAATTGCGCTTCAATGACCGTGTCTTTTGCAAAGTCGTGGTGGTTGACAGGCTCAAACTCCAAGCGAGCAACAGGGCCCACCACAATGGCACGCGTGAGCTTGGCTTTGATGCCTGAATCGCCAGATTTGTATCGCTTCACGTCAATGTCGTGAGGGCGCACATAGGCAAAGGCTTTGCTGTCTTGCACGAGCTGGTGCTCGGGGCTGTTGAGGCTTACGGCGTCGCCCCCAATGAGCATTTCGCCTTCATGTGCACGGCCATGGAACAAGTTCACATCGCCCAAGAATCCATACACAAATGGGCTGGCGGGATGGTCCCATACTTCTTGTGGAGAGCCAATTTGCGCCACACTGCCGGTGTTCATCAGCACCACTCGGTCAGCCACTTCCAAAGCTTCTTCTTGGTCATGCGTCACAAAAATACTGGTGACATGCAAATCGTCGTGCAGACGGCGTAACCAGCGGCGCAACTCTTTGCGCACTTTGGCATCGAGGGCACCAAAAGGCTCATCAAGCAGCAACACTTTAGGCTCTACGGCCAATGCGCGTGCCAAGGCTATGCGCTGGCGCTGACCACCGGAGAGTTGAGAAGGATAACGATCGGCCAACCAATCGAGTTGCACCAAGCCTAAAAGATCGTGTACTTTTTGTTGAATGACTTTTTCTGATGGCCGTACATTGCGCGGCTTCATGCGCAGGCCAAAGGCCACGTTTTCAAACACGGTCATGTGGCGGAATAAGGCGTAGTGTTGGAACACAAAGCCTACTTGACGCTCTCGCACGTGCACGTGGGTGGTGTCTTCGCCACTGAAAGAAATGGTACCGGTGTCGGCAGTTTCCAAACCGGCAATGATGCGCAGTAAGGTGGTTTTACCACAGCCTGATGGGCCAAGGAGTGCGACCAATTCGCCCGAGTCAATGTCTAGGCTGACGTCACGCAGCGCGTGAAAATCGCCGAACTGTTTGTGAATGTTTCTAATTTCGATGCTCATGTTGCGGCTTTCAATGAAAGATCTAAAGGTGCTGCCTTGATATTTTCTAGTGATAATTCGCTAATGGCTTTCATTTCGCGTTCTTGGCGCCACTCGGCCACTGACTTGATCACCAGAGTGACCAGAGCCAGTAAGGCCAACAAAGACGCCACTGCAAAAGCGGCCACCGATTGGTATTCGTTGTACAAAATTTCTACGTGCAAGGGCATGGTGTTGGTTTGGCCGCGAATGTGACCTGACACCACTGACACCGCGCCAAATTCACCCATGGCACGCGCATTGCACAAAATAACCCCGTAGATCAAACCCCACTTGATGTTAGGCAAGGTGACATACCAAAAAGTTTGCCAGCCCGTAGCGCCCAACACGATGGCAGCCTGCTCTTCTTCATTGCCCTGTGCTTGCATCAGCGGAATCAATTCACGTGCAATGAAAGGGAACGTGACAAAGATGGTAGCCAACACAATGCCTGGCACTGCAAAGATCACTTTGACATCGTGCTCTTGCAGCCAAGGACCAAACCAGCCTTGTGCGCCAAACATCAACACATAGACCAAGCCGGCCACCACTGGCGACACCGAGAAGGGCAAGTCCACCAAGGTGGTCAACACCGATTTGCCTTTGAACTCATATTTGGCAATGCACCAAGCAGCGGCAACTCCAAATACCAAATTGAGGGGTACTGCAATCAGGGCCGTGATGAGTGTGAGACGAATAGCAGACCAAGCATCGGGCTCTTTGAGCGCCTCCCAATAAGCCTCGAAGCCTTTGCGGAATGCTTCTGCAAATACGGCAGCAAGCGGCAAAACCAAGAACAGAAATAGGAAGACCAGTGC
Organism: Comamonadaceae bacterium; assembly: GCA_947479935.1. Taxonomy (GTDB): domain Bacteria; phylum Pseudomonadota; class Gammaproteobacteria; order Burkholderiales; family Burkholderiaceae_C; genus Limnohabitans_A. Next base: position 17,607 of record CANKBG010000022.1, on the reverse strand, counting down.
AATACCAATGAGTGTGTAGCGCACCCATGCGGCTTCAGTAGTGCCTGCTTCTGCGCGCCGAACGATGGGTGAACTCATACAGGCGCTCCTGAGTGACGGCGCTGCCAAGTTTGCAAACCATTGATGATCAACAACAAGATGAAAGAAATAATCAACATAACAGTTGCCACCGCAGTGGCACCTGCGTAGTCGTATTGTTCCAATTTGCCAATGATGATGAGTGGCGTGATTTCAGAAATCATGGGCATGTTGCCCGCAATGAAAATAACCGAGCCATATTCACCAATGGCACGCGCAAAGGCCATGGCGAATCCTGTGAGCAAAGCAGGCGCAATAGAAGGAAAAATAACATGCGCAAAAGTTTGCCAACGTGAGGCACCCAAACAGGTGGCCGCTTCTTCTAATTCTTTTTCAGCATCTTCCAACACAGGCTGCACAGTGCGCACCACGAAGGGTAAGCCAATGAAGATGAGCGCAATCACAATCCCGTTGGCGTTGAAGGCCAGTTGAATGCCCATAGGCTCGAGGTACTGCCCGACCCAGCCGTTGCCCGCCAACAAGGCAGTTAAAGAAATGCCAGCCACCGCAGTGGGCAGTGCAAAGGGCAAGTCGACCAATGCATCTACCACTTTTTTGCCGAAGAACTGGTAACGAACCAGCACCCAAGCCACCAACAAACCAAACACCACATTGACCAAAGCGGCAATCAAAGATGCGCCAAAGGTTAGTCGATAAGACGCCATGACACGTGGGCCTGTGACAGCATCCCAAAACTGATCCCATGTGAGCGTGAATGTTTTGAAAACCAGTGCCGACAAAGGAATGAGCACAATCAAACAGAGGTACATCAAGGTGTACCCCAAAGTGATTTTGAAACCGGGTAAAACTCGGGCTGGCGCCCTGCGCTTGGCAGGCACCGTCGCAGCGGAACTAGGCAGCATCAATTATTTAACGGTGTATAGCTTGTCGAAATTGCCGCCGTCGTTGAAGTGTACTTTTTGTGCTTCAGAAAAAGAGCCAAACACTTCATTCACATTGAACAACTGCAAAGGCTTGAAGGTCTTGCTGTATTTTTTCAAGATGGCGGGGTTGGTGGGGCGCATAGCATGCTTGGCTGCAATCTCTTGCGCTTCATCGGAATACAAATAATTCAAATAGGCCTTGGCCAATTCGCCAGTGCCTTTTTTGTTCACTGTTCGCTCAACGACAGCTACTGGGTTTTCGGCCACGATGCTGATGGAGGGATGAACCGCATCCACTTTGCCTGCACCGAATTCATTGTCGACAGAAATGACTTCAGACTCAAACGTCACGAGCACATCACCAATGTTGCGTTGCAAGAAGATGGTGGTGGCATCTCGGCCGCCCTTGGCCAACACCGGAACGTTTTTGTACAACTTAGCTACGAAGGCTGCAGCATCAGCTTCACTACCGCCCTTTTTGCGCACATAACCCCATGCTGCCAAGTAAGCCATGCGGCCGTTGCCACCTGTTTTAGGATTAACCACAATCACTTGAACACCAGGCTTGATGAGGTCGTCCCAGTCTTTGATATTTTTAGGATTGCCATTGCGCGTTAAAAACAGCATGGTGGAACTGGTCGGCGATGCGCTGTGGGGAAAGCGTTTGGTCCAATCGGCTGCCACAATGCCTTTGCTGGCTAAAAAGTCGATGTCGGTGGTGGTGTTCATGGTGACCACATCAGCATCCAAGCCGTCATTGACTGCACGTGCCTGCGCGCTTGAGCCACCATGGGCTTGGTCTATCTTCAGATCTTTGCCTGTGGTCTTTTTGTAGTTGGCGATAAAAGCTGCGTTGTAGTCTTTGTAAAACTCCCGGGCCACGTCGTAGGAAGCGTTAAGCAAGGTTTGTGCGGAAACGTTGATGCCGGAAACAGCTAACAAACTGGCTATGGCAATGGATTGGATCTTGTTCATGGAGCGTCTAAAAGAGTAAGGACGCGATTGTGAAACTGATTCTTTAAAACTCAAAAGAATCATTTGTTGTTTGTTTATACCTTTAAAGCATATCAATGCGCTTGCAATGATTGAATGACCTCCCTAGTTTGAAATCCGAGCTTTACTAGAAAAGAAAGGAATGTCGATAGGTCCAATGGACACCTTGATAACTTCGCAAGCTCTCAGCATCGATGGGACGCTGGTGACCAACAAGATCAAAGAATTCTCACAGGTTCTAAAACTCAAACTTGAGAACTGGTTTGAATCAATTTGAATAGTTCGATCAAGCCACCAAGGCGACAGACTTAACCTGCGCCCAAACAGGCGTACCCACTTTCAATGCCAATTCGTCGACCGCTCGCTGGGTCACGCGGGCCAAAACCTCTTCTGCGCCACACTTTAGAACCACCATTGCTTGAGAAGGATGAGCATCTGGCGTGATGCTTTGAATACTTCCGCGCAGTTGGTTTTGAATGCTGGTGTTTGTTGGCTCTGATGTCGCCAAACTCACATCACGCGCTAAGATGCGAATGCGAACTGCCTTGCCAACTTGCAAACCCGCATCTCGCATCCACACAGCGCCACCCTTAAAGTCAACGCGTGATAAGTGCCATTGGGTATCGATTGCGCCAATGTGCCCAGCAATCAGTGCGCCAGCATCTTCACCCACCACAACAGGGTTCACAACTTGTGTCAGCACTGTGCTCACAGGGCCCTGCGCTTTAACCTGCCCCTTGTCCAAAACCACCAGGTGATCGGCCAAGCGTGCCACCTCTTCAGCAGAGTGAGTGACATACAACATGGGTATTTTCAGATCATCACGCAATCTAGCAAGCCAAGGTAGTATTTCCTGACGGCGCGCCGCATCCAAGGATGCCAAGGGCTCGTCCATTAAAAGCAATTGAGGCTGCATGGCAATGGCACGAGCGATTGCAACTCTTTGACGTTCACCACCCGACAATTCATCAGGCATGCGTTTCAACAAGCTGCCAATGCCCAAGAGTTCAATGGAGGCTTGCAAAGCTTTATTCGCTTGCGCCTGCACACTGCTTGCAGACTTCAAAGCGCGCTTCAAACCAAAGCTCAAATTCTCTGCAACGCTGAGATGCGGCAACAAGCTTGACTCTTGAAACACATAACCCAAAGGCCTTTGCCAAGTTGGCAAACAAATTCCTTGCGTTGTGTTCTGCCAAATGTTTTCGCCAATTTGAATGCGGCCTTTTTGATTTTTATCCAAGCCTGCGACTGCGCGTAACAAACTTGTTTTGCCAGAGCCAGAGGGCCCAAAAATGGCCGTGATACCTTGCCTTGGCAATTGAATGTCTATACTCAACTCAAACGCTGAACGTGCCATGTTGATTTGCAAGTGAATCATCTTCACACCACCTGCCTTTGACGTCGATTCATCAAAGCCAGCATCAGCAACACCACAAAAGAAAAGGCCAACATGCCTGCCGCCAACACATGCGCTTGCGCATATTCCATGGCTTCTACATGACCATAAATTTCTGTAGACACCACGCGAGTTTGGCCAGGAATATTGCCGCCAATCATGAGCACTACCCCAAACTCACCCACGGTGTGTGCAAAAGTCAGAATGGCAGCAGTGACCATGCCAGGTTTGGCCAGCGGCAAGGCGACAGAAAAGAAAGCATCCAGAGGACTTGCGCGCAAAGTGGCTGCCACTTCCATTGGCCTTGAACCCATAGCGTCAAAAGCGTGTTGCAGTGGTTGGACCGCAAACGGCAAAGAAAACAAGATGGAGCCAAGAAGCAAACCCGTGAACGTGAATGACAACACGCCCCAACCCATAGACTGCGTGAATTGCCCTAAGGGCCCATGCGGCCCCATGACAACCAGCATATAAAAACCCAAAACGGAGGGTGGCAAGACCAATGGCAATGTGACCAAGGCATGAATGGGCGCACGCCATGCGGAATGCGTTTGAGAGAGCCACCAAGCCAAAGGCGTGGCCAAGACCAGCAACACAAGGGTGGTCAAGGTGGCTAGCTCGAAGGTCAGTTGAATGGCTTGCCAAGATTCGGGCGTCAAATTCATGCGTGCAAGTTTACGACGAAGTGCTTCAAAACCATTTCCCCACCTATTTTCTTCATTTGTTGGATATAACAGACACCCCAAATGACTGGGTGCGCAGTCTTGCGCCTCACGGGTGCCGATGCCTATAAAGTGACCGCCATGCACACCTCAACCAACACCCTTGCCAAATGTCAGGCGCTGGACCTACAAGATCCACTTCGTTCACTCCGTGAATTATTTCAATTGCCCGAGGGTGTGATTTACCTCGATGGCAACTCACTCGGCGTATTGCCCAAAGCAACGCCCACACGTGTGGCGGCAGCGGTCACAAAAGAGTGGGGGCAAGACCTCATCAAAAGCTGGAACAGCGCGGGTTGGTTTCAAATGCCCCTCCTAGTAGGCGACAAAATTGCACGCCTCATTGGTGCCGAAGAGGGAGAAGTGGTGGCGGCTGACAGCACCTCCATCAATTTGTTCAAAGTATTGAGTGCGGCGCTGTCCATTGCACAGGCAGATGACTCGGAGAAAAAAACCATTCTGAGTGAGCGCACCAACTTTCCCACCGACCTCTATATTGCAGAAGCTTTGTGCAAAGAGCGTGGCTTGACTTTGAAATTGGTCGAGACTGAAGATCTGCAATCTGCATTGCAACATGACGTTGCCGTGCTGATGTTGACCCATGTGAATTACCGCACGGGCGCCATGTTCAACATGAAAACCATGACAGCCTCAGCGCACAACGTAGGTGCCTTGATGGTGTGGGATTTGGCACACAGTGCAGGTGCTGTGCCTGTTGATTTGAAAGGTTCACTTGTGGACTTTGCGGTCGGTTGCGGCTACAAATACTTGAACGGCGGCCCTGGTGCTCCTGCATTTGTTTGGGTCAATCCCAAGCACACCAATCGCTACTGGCAACCTCTAAACGGCTGGTGGGGTCACGCAGCACCGTTTGAATTCACACCAGAATACAAACCAGCAACTGGCATTACGCGATATCAATGCGGCACCCAACCCATCCTTAGTTTGACAGCGCTCGACACAGCGCTAGATACATTTTTAGAAGCTGAAAAATTGGGTGGCATGCAAGCACTGCGGAAAAAATCATTGGCGCTTTCAGACCTTTTCATGCACTTGGTCCAAACCCAACTGGCAGAACATGGTTTTGGCATTGCCACGCCCATTGACGAAGATTTCCGAGGCTCACAAGTCAGCTTGACTCGAAGTAAGGGCGCTTATGCCATTGTGCAGGCCATGATTGCGCGAGGTGTCATGGGTGATTTTCGTACAGGTGATGGCAAAAACCAGCCAGATATTTTGCGATTTGGTTTGACACCCTTGTATACAAGATTTGTCGATGTATGGCATGCCATCAGACACTTGAAGGAAGTGATGGACAGCGGGGAATGGCAACAGCCTCAGTTTTCACAAAAAAATGTCGTTACTTGATACTAACTAGCGGCAAACCTATAAAACGAACGCCCAAGTGGAATTGGTCATTCCTAACAAGCCAATCAAAGTAAATCACTGGCATATCGTGATGTAATACGTTCACTTTTTCCGCAGTTGGAGTTGCTATGTTGCGTTTCCCTCTTTTGGGTCGTTTTCCCTTTGCTTATGCCACTCTTGTTTCTATGGTGCTGTGCTTTGGTCTCAGCACCGCGTTGGTGGCCTGCAAAAAACCAGATTCCGAAGCTGACAAACAGCTTGACTCTGTCGCAATCAGTTTGGGAAATGAGGACGTTTTGCAATTGGGCACTTCAGAACACGGTACTGGCCCAGTCATTTCAGGTTCACTCCAACCCGAAGTTCGTGCCGACCTTCGAGCAGAAGTTGCCGCCATGGTGATCAAAGTCCATAAAGAAAATGGCGAGCTTGTCCGCAAGGGTGATTTGCTTGTTAGCTTAGACAGTTCGGTTTTGCGCGACAACCTAAATTCTGCTGAAGAATCGATGCGTGCTGCTGCGCAATCCTTGGATGGCGCTGAACGCCAATATCAGCGAATCAAATCACTTCAAGCACAGGGTATGGTGTCTCTGCAGGGCTTGGAAGAATCTGAAATTAAACGCAACAGTGCACAAAGTGAATTTGTGGCTAGCAAAGCACGCGTGGCTGCAGCCAAGCAACAACTCGATCGAACGGAAGTTCGCGCGCCGTTTCAGGGTGTGGTGAGTGCGCGGAAAGCTTCGGCTGGCGATACTGCCCAAATTGGCAAAGAACTGATACAAGTGATTGACCCTAGCAGCATGCGATTTGAAGGCCAAGTCTCTGCAGATCAAATGAACATCTTGAGGGTGGGTCAGCGGGTCAACTTTCGCATCAATGGCGTAGCGCAATCGGGAGATTTACTGGGGAGCCGAGGCACCATCAAACGCATTGATGGCGCAGCCAACCCCGTGACGCGACAAGTTTCTGTGATTGTGGAGATCAACGCCAAAGACCGCCCTCCTGTGGTGGGGCTGTTTGCCGAAGGCGTGGTTGAAACCTCAACCAAATCCGCCTTGATGATTTCTGAAAGCAGTCTGCGCCGAGAAGGCGACAAAATCTATGCATGGGTATTAGATGGCAACAAAATTGTGAAGCGCAATATTCAATTGGGAGATCGCGACACACGCTTGGGTGAATGGGTGGTGAACTCAGGGTTAGTGGCCGGTGACAAAATATTGCGCACCACAAGCAGCTCCTTGAAAGACGGACAGATCTACACGCTGCGTGCAGACACTGGCACCAAAGTAGGTCCATAAAACATGTTTCTGTCCAATTTCAGCGTTAAGAAGCCAGTTGTCACAGTAGTTGTGTTGCTGATGCTCATGGCCATGGGACTCATGGCATTGAATAAACTCAAAGTTAATCAAATTCCGGATGTCGATTTACCGTTGTTGGTCATTGATATCAATTACCCTGGCGCATCGCCTGACACGGTTGAACGAGAAGTGCTCAACCGTGTTGAAAAGGCCATGCAGTCGGTCAATGGCATCAAAGAATTTCGCGGTACGGCCAACGAAGGTAACGCCAATATTCAAGTATTCTTCGAATTCAAGAAGAACATGGTGGAAGCAACAGATGACGTGCGCAATGCCATTGGCAAAGTACGTTACAAGCTCCCCACCGAAATTCGAGAACCTGTGATTCTTAGAGTTGACCCGGGCGCTCAACCCATCATGCAATTGGCTTTGTCTTCTTCTAGTCAAAGCCATGCTGAAATATCACGCTTCGCAGAAGATCAAATTGCCGACAAGTTTCGTGGCATTGCAGGCGTGGCGCAAGTCAATGTCAACGGCGCACTCAAACGTGAGTTGAGTGTCTTGTTGCACTCTCAAAAACTTCGTGAGGTGAATCTTTCAGTCACTGAAGTTGTGAACGCGCTAAGAACTCAAAATGCTGCTGCGCCCGTTGGAAAAATTCGGGGGGCGCTGGAAGATCAAAGTATTCGTTTGCTTGGCCGCATTGAAACACCTGCCGAATTCAACCAAATCGTCATCAAACGCAGTGGCAATGACCTGATTCGACTCGGTCAGGTCGCTACCGTGTCCGATGGGTTTGCCGAACTCACCACCATGAGTGTCCGAAACGGCAAACCCAACGTGGGATTGGCCATCACTCGCTCAAGAAACGCGTCAACTGTAAGCGTTGCCAATGAGATCCGTGCATTGGTGGCAGAAGTCAGCAAAACACTGCCCGAAGGCACGAAACTTGAAATTACCCAAGATGGCGGCGTTGAAGCCAAAAACAGTTTGAACAATGTGGTGGACGCGCTGATCTTTGGTGCGGGCCTGACTATTTTTGTGGTCTATGTATTTTTGAATTCTTGGCGATCAACTCTCATTACAGCGTTGTCCTTGCCCACCTCAGTCATTACCGCTTTCATTGCCGTTTGGTTGTGTGGCTTCACACTCAACTTTATGAGCTTGCTGGGACTGTCCTTGGCCATTGGCGTTCTCATTGATGACGCTATTGTGGTTCGAGAAAACATCGTGCGGCATATGGAGCGTGGCGCTGACCGTCGAACCGCTGCATTGAATGGCACATCTGAAATTGGCATGGCCGTCGCAGGCACCACTTTTTCCATTGTGGCAGTGTTCATTCCTGTGGGTTTCATGCCAGGGGTCTCAGGCGAATGGTTTAGACCTTTTGGCCTAACTGTGGTGGCTTCGGTATTGGTCAGCTTGTTGATTTCATTCACACTCGATCCCATGTTATCTGCCTACTGGGGTGACCCACCTGGTGCGCACCTCAAGCCGAAAACAGGCATTAGCCTGAAACTTCAACAGTTCAATGCCTGGTTTGACCATCAGGCCGATCGCTACGGGAATGTGATTGCTTGGGCATTGCATCACCGCCGTTGGATGATCACCTTTGCAGTTCTCAGTTTCTTTGCCGCCATCTTTTTGCAATATCAGTTTGGTGGATCCAGTTTCTTTCCGAAATCAGATGGCAAAACGCTTGCCATCGATGTTCGAACGCCTGCCAGTAGCAATCTGGAATATTCACGCATGAAGTTGGAAGCCGCTGCTGTGATGGCCCGCAGTTTGCCTGAAACCAAGGCCACCAACAGTTATGTGAACCCCGGTGGCGGCCGTATTTATGTGGACATTGGCAAGAGCACCGATCGCAAACGATCAGCACAAGTCATTGCCATTGAACTGCGCAAGCGAATCTCCCAACTTGTGGGCGCTGAATACACCGTGCTCGACGACTTATCCAATGGCGCATCAAAGCCAGTGCAAATTCGATTTAGCGGTACAGACTCTCGCAAACTGTTGGCCATCACCAGCGAATTCATGGCGCAACTCAGGCAAGTGCCTGGGGCGGTCGATGTGGGCCTGTCACAACAAGACCCACAAAACGAATTGCAAATTGAATTGGACCGAGGCTTGGCCAACTCTTTGGGTATTTCAGTCACCGACACAGCCAATGCATTACGCGTCGCTTTTGCAGGCATCGAAGTTGGGGACTGGGTCGATCCTACGGGCGAATCTCGCGATGTGGCAGTTCGCTTAGCGCCTGAAGACCGCATGAGTGCCGCAAACATTGAACGCTTGCCCATCACGGTCAACGGCATGAATACGGTAGTGCCTTTAGCTCAAATTGCCAAAGTCTCAATGGGCAAAGCGCCCTCCAAAATTGAGCATTCTGATGGCAAGCGAACCATTGGCGTTTCTGCCAATGTGCAAGGCCGCTCTTCGGGTGAAGTTACGTCAGATGCCTTGAAGATTGCCAAGAACATCAGCTTTCCAGAGGGTTATGGGCTTGAACTCGATGGTGCATCCAAGGACCAAAAAGAAGTGTTTACCGAAATGGGCATCGCCCTTGTTTCTGGTATTGGTTTGATGTACTTCATTTTGGTGATGCAATTTAGTTCGTTCACTGCGCCATTGGCGGTCATGTTTTCGTTGCCCCTGTCTTTGATTGGCGTCGTTTTGGCTTTGCTTTTAACTGGGGGCACACTGAACCTCATGAGCCTTATTGGCGTGATCATGCTGATGGGCTTGGTGGCTAAGAATGCTATTTTGCTGTTGGATGCAGCACGCACCTCTGAGGCCGAAGGCATGGACCGTGAAGAGGCTCTCATGGCGGCAGGTCGCAAACGTTTGCGTCCCATCATCATGACCACCTTTGCATTGATTGCCGGCATGTTGCCAGTGGCCATTGGCATTGGCGAAGGCAGTGAGTTTTACAGACCCATGGCGACTGCCATCATTGGCGGCACCATCACCTCTACCATTCTCACGCTTTTGGTCATTCCCAGTTTCTATGACAGCATTGAACTGTCGCGAGAAGCTTGGAGTCGAAGGTTCAAATGGGTAGGACAGCGCTTGAAGTTTTAAGCCATCAAGGCTTTGTTCTACATGAAGCCACTTTTCTTGTCATTAATTCTGAGTGTCTTGAACGAGTCAGCGATAATCAGGGACTGCATCAACGTCCGAAATCGGCGTTTGCCCCCTAGGATCTCCTGATGAAAAAAAACTTTCCACTGCAATTTGAAGGCAAAAACCCCGACCGTGTGTTAGAGGCCGTCAAGCACGACATTCGCAAGTATTTCAAACGCGAACGCAATCGTGCACTACCTAAAGAAGTTGATTTCTGGGACTTTGATTGCAAAGTAGGCTTGTCAGCAGACACAGCAGAAATTGTCAAAGTGAGCGCGGTGGTTGAAACTTTAGACGCATTGGCCAAAGAAGGTGCAGCTTCGGTCTACGTGGAAATTTTGAGCAAGCACGGTGTGCGCGTCATCCGTCCTGAAAACGATCCGGTGATCATTGAAAGAGTGGAAGAGTAATCGTCATTGAAAATGCGAATTCAATACTCAAACATTAGCTTGCTTTGCGCACGCCACCCCACCAACCTACAAAGAGTCCTGCGCCAATCACCACAGCGCAACCCATGAGCATCTGCGAGTCCAATTGCTCGCCAAAGACCAACACACCCACTGAAATGCCAAAAAGCAGCCTTGTGTATCTGTAGGGCGTGACTGCGCCAATAGAACCTGTTCGCATGGCGGTCATGAGTGCCGTATAGGCAAATACGCCGAATATCAGGGCTGCACCTATCATCAAGGCCTGAGGCATTTGCAATGGTAAAAAAGCTTTGCCTTCCCAAAGTGAAAAGCATCCGCCTGCTACGAGCATGTTGGTGAATCCATAAAAGCCAAGAACTTCTTTGGTTAAGACCGCAGGTGCAGTGCGAGTCATTAAATCTCGACCCACAAAGCCCAGAGTCCCTATCACTGCCAGAAGAGACAGTGCCGAGAAATCATCTGCAGTGGGTCGCAAAATGATGAGCACTCCCAAGAGTCCCAACCAAATAGCCCCCCAAGTTTGAGCATCTACTTTTTCACGAAGAAAAATTCGCGCTCCCAAGACCAATACCAAAGGTGCAGATTGCAGAATGGCTGTGGCGGAGGAAATGGGGGTGAGCGCAATGGCCAAGATATAAAATAAGCGCCCAAAGAATTCAAACACCGCTCTTAGCAACATCCGACGGGTAAAGACTTCGGGCTGAAACAGCTTCACCCTAGCTCGCTTGGCCAGAAGGGTAAAAATACAAATACCGCCGAAGCCAAAAATAGTTAAGACCTGCCCCACCGGCAACTGCTTGGTGACGATTTTAATGAGCGCATCTTCAATGGCAAAAGCTGCCATGGATGAAATCATCCAAACGATGCCCATTAAATTGGCGCGTTTTGACAAATCTAAATTAGCCATGCAACCGAACCATCATGGCCACCTGATAGAAAGTAAAACTCACCAACCAAGCGATACAAAGAGGCCACACCACCGACAACGCCGTAAATGCCCAGTTCTTGGTTTCATTGCGAATGGTGGCAATGGTGGAAACACAAGGCGTGTAGATCAAGGCAAAAAGCATAAAGCTATAGGCGCTGATCCAGTCTATGTTGTGAACAATCGCGTCAATCAAGGCTTGACCTTCATGGCCGTAAATCACGGCCAAGGCGCCAATCACCACCTCTTTGGCTACGAAACCAAAAACCAAAGCAATGGTCAGTTGTTCATTGATGCCCAAAGGCTTTAACAGGGGCGACATCCACTGACTCAATTGGCCAGCCCAAGTTTCCAGACTGCCCGATGCAGCATCTTGGGGGAAATGGGTCAGCACCCAAATGAGCAACACACCCAGCATGATGAAACGGGTGGTCCTCACCAAGAAGTGCCGCACCTCTTGCCAGCCCTTCAACACCATTTGCCGCCAAGTTGGCAAGCGGTAAGGCGGAATTTCTAAAACAAAGGCATCGATGTTGATGTATTGATTTTTAAAAATCAAAGATGTGAGCATGGCCATCGCAATGCTGACCAAATACAAAGAAAACAAAACCCAAGGTGCTTGCTCAGTCGTGAACATGGCTGCAATGAACAAAACAAATACTTGTAAGCGCGCAGAGCACAAAGAAAAAGGAATGCTGAGCATGGTGAGATAACGAAGACCTTTAGAGCGAATCACACGCGTTCCCAATAAAGCCGGCACATTGCAACCAAAGCCCATGAGCAACATGACAAAACTTCGGCCGTCCATACCAAATTTAGACATGAGTGAGTCCATGAGAAATGCGGCCCGAGATAAATAGCCTGTATCTTCCACAACGCCTAAAAACAAAAAGAACAAAATGATGAGCGGTACAAAACTGGCCACTGTGCTAATGCCGTTGTACAAACCATCCAACAACAAGCCCTGCAAAATAGCAGGCAAGCCGCTGACCAAAGGTTCTAGCGCCTCCTTTCGCAATGACGTGAAGAGCCAACTCATGCCGTCTTGAAGCGGCTTACCGATAGCAAACACCCCTTCAAACAAAAGCAACATGACGGCAAAAAAAATCGGCAATCCCATCCAAGGATGCAGCAATACCTTGTCAATTCTCTCGGTGAGAAGATGCGACGCTTGAGCTGGCACCATCACACTGGTTTTAAACGCATCTTCCACCTCATGGGGCGTCAGCGCTTTCAACGGTGCTGACTTCAACCCTTCGCGCATCAGTTGTTGCAACTTCTCAGTTCCTTGTCCGTATTTGGCTGACAACAAGCACACAGGCAGGCCTAACTTTTGGCTTAGCAAATTAGCTTTAATCGTGATGCCCAGCGCACTGGCCTCATCGGCCATGTTCATGACCATGACCACGGGAATGCCTTTGTTAGACACTTGCGACAACAAGTTCAATTGACGGTCTACCTGAGAGGCGTTCATCATGAACAAAATAAGATCTGGTTTTTGCGTTTCCAAATAAGTGGTCACGACTTTTTCATCTTCAGAGTAACCCTTCAAATCGTAAATGCCCGGAAGGTCAACGAGCTGCGCCATTTGATCGCCCACCAATAACCTGGCCGACAAGAAAGACACCGTCAGACCCGGCCAGTTGCCAACTTTGGCGTGCGCGCCTGTCAGCCGGTTCAGCAAGGTGGACTTGCCAGTGTTGGGCATGCCAATGAGGGCTATTTTTTTCATGGGCTGGCTGTGCTTAAACTAAATACCCACGGCGAGGTCAACCAAAGGTGCCGTGACGATTCGCAGCGCCTCACTACGCCGCATGATGACTTCTGTGGTGCCTACCCGCACATGAATTGGCCCACTGAAACTCGCCTTGCGCAACACTTGAACGAGACAGCCGGGGCGCAGACCTAATGCGGCCAACCGCTGCTGCAAATCAACGTCTGCGTGGATGGCCGTGATCTTGCCAAATTCACCCACCTGAATGTGCTCCAGCGTAAATTCATTGTCTGACAAGGGGTATGGCTGAGAGCTTGAGTTCATTCGGGTTAAGGGAGTCGAGCATCGCAAATGAGAATTATTCTTATTTGGATTCTACGCCTTAAATTTAAAAGTCTTGAATTAACATGGCCTTTTGAGGTGGAACTATGAAACTCATCAGCATTCACGATTTGAGTGCCAGTGACATCAAGGCCATTTGGGCCTTGGCGATGAAGCCAAGCGCCCCATTCAGCGGCACTGTCGGTTGGTCGTTCGAGGGTAACGGCATTCGAACACGCACCACTTTCATACAAGCCTTTCGCGAATTGAATCTCAACTTTGTCGAGCTTCCTAACCTGTTGAAAACCCATGAACGGGCAGCCGACTTGGCGGGCTACCTTGATCCTTTTTATGATATTTACGTGGTGCGTGAATCGAATCACGAACGATTGAGTGAGTTTGCAAGGGCCTCACGCAGACCCGTTATCAACGCCATGTCGTCTGTAGGCCATCCCTGCGAAGTTCTGACAGATGCGTTTTCGATTGAAAAAACAATCGGACCTCTTTCATCTACCAAAGTCACATTGTGGGGTCCTACCACCAATGTGTTCAGGTCATGGTACGAATTGGCCGGCGTGCTTGGCTTTGAATTGGTTCACATTTGCGATGCACATTTCCATGAAACCAAAACACATGTTCGCTTCTGTCAAACCGTTGACGATAGCACCGATGTGCTCATTACAGATTCTTGGCCTCATGGTTTTGAAAATACGCAGTGGTCATTGACTTCAACCCATTTAGAAAAACTGGGCAATCCGAGGCTGCTACCCACGCCTCCGTTTTTTATCAGCCATGAAATTGCAATTGACCCATTGCACTACAAAGGATTTATGGGCTACGAGCAGAAGATTGATTTGCTGCCCGTGCAAAAGGCCATCTTGCGTTTCTTCATGACCCCGTAAGTGGAAGTCAATTGTGCAGACGGATCAGTGCAAGTTGCGTTTGCCAGATTCTGAACTGAGTGCATCCAATATGAACATTGGAATGTCCACATCAAACTTTTCACCATCTTCGGCCACGCAAAAATAACTGCCGTGCATGGTGCCAGTAGGCGTTCTTAACCGGGTGCCGCTGGTGTACTGAAACTGCTCGCCAGGTTGCAATAAGGGCTGGTAGCCGACCACACCCAAGCCTTTAACCTTGTCATGCGTTCCGTTTGCATCGTTCACGCTCCACGACCTTGAGATGACTTGCGCTGCAACAGTGCCAGTGTTTTTGATGGTGATGGTGTAGGCGAAGGTGTAAAGGTCGTTACCGGGGTCAGATTGCTCTGGCAGGTATTGAGGTAGTACTTCAACTTGGAGTTTGTATTGGGACATGCCGTGATTTTGACTGAAGTTTAGGCCTGTCGATGTATTTAGGGTTGTCTCTTTTTTGATGAGCGTTGAGTCGCTGGCCACAGGGGCGCTTCCTCGTGCTGGTGTAGCAGAAATTTTCAGGTGGCTGGATCGTTGAGGAGCAAGGCCTAAGGCGGCTTCCTCATACTGGGGTACCAGAAATCGTCAGCCGCCTTAGGCCTTGCTCCTCAACTCTCTGCTCGCGTGAAGTTTATGGCGACCATCACTGCTGTTCGCAGACTGGGGGAGGATGAGTTGGGCGGGTGACGATTTCTGGTACCCCAGTATGAGGAACCCACCCAACTCATCCTCCCCCAGCGTGCCCAGCAAATCAACCTGCACACAGAAATAAATTCAGGGTAATTACCTATTATTTAGCTTACATCAATCTAGGTCATTGAGAAATGCAATGAACAGTTCATCAAGATTGGCTATCCTGATGAGGTCTTTGACAAACCGGTCAAAGCATTTTTTCAATATCTAGGAGATAAACCATGGCAGCACTTAAAGGCTCGCGCACGGAACAATGCCTGAAAGACGCCTTTGCAGGCGAGTCTCAAGCCAACCGTCGCTATTTGTATTTCGCAAACAAAGCTGACATTGAAGGTCAGAACGACGTCGCAGCTTTGTTCCGCTCAACAGCTGAAGGCGAAACCGGTCACGCTCACGGCCACCTCGAGTTCCTCGAGCAATCTGGCGATCCAGCGACCGGCATGCCGATTGGCTCCACTCGTCAAAATCTGGCATCAGCTGTGGCTGGCGAAACCCACGAGTACACCGACATGTACCCAGGTATGGCCAAGACTGCACGCGATGAAGGCTTTGACGAAGTTGCCGATTGGTTTGAAACCTTGGCCAAGGCCGAGCGTTCACACGCCAACCGCTATCAAAAAGCATTGACCGAATTGGTCGATTAATTTCTATTGAAACGATTTGCTGCACCTCTTTGGGTGCAGCGATTTCGCAAACAGTTTCATAAGACTATTTGTGAAATCGAATCACCATTAGGAGAACCACATGGCCACAGAAGGCAATTTGGAAGCCCCCACAAGACATCCCTTAGATTGGCAAGGCAAAGACTTCTACAACGAAGAATCATGCTTCAACGAACTCGAACGTATCTTCGACATTTGTCATGGATGCCGCCGCTGCGTGAGCCTGTGCGGTTCTTTTCCCACTTTGTTTGACTTGGTGGACGAGAGCCCCACCATGGAAGTGGACGGCGTCGACAAAAAAGACTATTGGAAAGTGGTGGACCAGTGTTTCATGTGCGACCTTTGCTACATGACCAAGTGCCCCTACACACCACCTCACGAATGGAACTTGGATTTTCCGCACACCATGTTGCGCGCTAAGGCCATCAAGTTCAAAAATGGCGAAGTCAGTGCCGCAGAGAATTTCTTGGCATCTACTGATACGCATGGTTCCTTGGCCGGTATTCCCATCGTGGTGCAAGCTGTCAATGCCGTGAACAAAACGAAAGTGGCTCGCAGTTTGATGGAGTCCACCTTGGGTGTCGATCAAAACGCTTGGTTGCCTTCTTTGGCCACTCGTAAATTCCGTTCGAGTGCAGAAGAAGCTGTATCAGTCAAAGTAGTCGATGGCGCAAAAACGCCTGGCAAAGTGGCTATTTATTCAACTTGCTACATCAACTACAACGAGCCTGGCATTGGCCACGACTTGCTCAAAATTTTGAACCACAACGACATTCCGTATGTGCTGGTGGAAAAAGAAAAGTGTTGCGGTATGCCGAAGCTGGAATTGGGCGACCTGGAATCAGTGAAGGCTTCGAAAGAGGTCAACATTCCGGTTCTGGCCAAATATGCAAAAGATGGCTACGCCATCATGGCCGCAGTACCCAGCTGTGCGCTGCTGTTCAAGCAAGAAATTCCGCTGATGTTTCCTGACTGCACCGACACTCAGTTGGTCAAAGAACACATGTGGGATCCCTTCGAATATTTCATGGCGCGCAAACGCGATGGTCTGTTGAAAACTGAGTTTCCAGAACAACTGGGGAATGTGAGCTACCAAATTCCTTGCCACGGTCGCGTGCAAAACATCGGGCGCAAAACCGAAGAGATGCTGAAAATGATTCCTGGCACTGAGATCAATACCATCGAGCGCTGCTCAGGCCACGCCGGCACTTACGGCGTAAAAAAAGGCTCACACGAAGTGGCCATGAAAATTGGCAAGCCCGTGTTCAAAGCCATGGCCACCATGAAAGATGGCAGTAAGCCAGACTTTATTAGCTCTGATTGCCCATTGGGTGGTCACCACATCGCGCAAGGCTTTGAGGTCAATGGTTTGGGTGCGCCCGAGTTGAATCACCCTCTGACCTTGGTTCGCAAAGCATACGGTTTGAAATAATTGACGGAGTTGCACATGCAATTGACAGGACACATTACCCCCGAGAGCTTGATGTCGCTGGAGGCCTATACCAAATGGCGCAAAATTCACAAGCCTGAAATCATTGCGCATCGCAAACTGCGCAGCGTTCAGCTGGGAGACCACGTGAATTTGCAGTTTGAAAGCGAAACCACCATTCGTTATCAAATTCAAGAGATGTTGCGCATTGAAAAAATCTTCGAGGAAGAAGGCATTCAGGATGAGATTGAAGCCTATGCACCTCTGATGCCCGAAGGCAGTAATTGGAAAGCCACGATGATGCTGGAGTACACCGACATCAACGAGCGCAAACGCGAATTGGCACGACTCATCGGCATTGAAGATAGAACGTTTGTTGAGGTTGAAGGCCATCAACGCGTGTATGCCATTGCGGACGAAGACTTAGACCGCGAGAACGATGAGAAAACTTCTGCGGTTCATTTTGTTCGTTTTGAATTTAGCGCGGCAATGTGTGCGGCCATCAAGGCAGGGGCCAGTGTGAAGGTGGGGTGTGATCACACTAACTATCCGTCGCACATTGAAATTGCAGCTGACACGCTTGCTAGCTTGGCAGGGGATATTCGCTGATCTTGCGTTGGCTAGCGCGTTGAGTTGTCAGGCTGAAGGCGGCTTCC
>CANKBG010000021.1 GCA_947479935.1 Comamonadaceae bacterium | reverse complement strand
CCTTGGCGTTTGCTGAAACGCCGCATTTGCCGCAGCCAGGCATGAAGCCCGGAGCCAGCGTGCCCAACCGGTTTTACATGTACGGTGTGATTGGCCGCTTGGCCATGTTAGCGGCCAGTTATGAGATGGAATCGACCGACCCAGAAGCCGAAGTTTACGACTAAAGTTTACATAATTTCGGCCCAGTTGTTGCGCCGCAACATTTCCAAACAGGCCTGTATTTTAGAGCTTGGCGCCCATAGCAAAGTTCCAAAAACAAGCGCAAAATCGCGTTCATTCTGAACAACAAGCCCGGCCTAGTTGCTGGGCTGATTTTTTGTGTCTTCTAGTAAAACTTCTCTCGCCGTCCTAACCTTGGGCGCCATCGGTGTGGTCTACGGCGATATCGGTACCAGTGTCTTGTATGCCATGAAGGAAGTTTTTGGCTCCGGCCATGTACCCTTCACCCCCGACAATGTCTACGGCATTCTCTCAATCTTCTTTTGGACACTGACCACCATCGTTTCGGTCAAGTACGTGACCTTGGTGCTGCGCGCTGACAACCACGGTGAAGGTGGTTTGGTGGCCATGCTGGCCCTTGCGTCGCAGTCTGTTAAAGACAAGCCTCGCTTGCGCAAAGTACTGTTGATGGTGGGCATCTTTGGAACCTGCTTGTTCTATGGCGATGGTGTGATCACCCCTGCCATTTCAGTGCTAGCGGCGGTGGAAGGTTTGGAGGTGGTATCACCCGCATTTAAAAGTGCAGTGATTCCACTCACCTTGGTCATTTTGTTTTGTTTGTTTGCAGTTCAAAAACGCGGCACTGCAGGCATCGGTCAATTTTTCGGGCCGATCACCTTGGTGTGGTTTGCAGTGATCTCGGTGCTGGGCGTTTATCACATCGCTACACAACCTGAAATTTTGTGGGCCATCAGTCCGTATTACGCCATCAAATTCATTTGGGATTTTCCAGGCATCACCTTCATTATTTTAGGCGCGGTGGTGCTGTGCGTCACCGGCGGCGAAGCGCTCTATGCAGACATGGGGCACTTTGGCAAAAAACCGATCCGCTTGGCCTGGTTCAGCATCGTCATGCCCTCACTCACCTTGAACTACTTTGGCCAAGGCGCACTGCTTTTAAGCAACCCAGAAGCCGTGAAGAATCCATTCTTCATGATGGCGCCCGATTGGGCCTTGATTCCTTTGGTTGGCTTGGCCACTTTGGCCACGGTCATTGCTTCACAAGCTTTGATCACGGGCGCTTTCAGTGTCACCAAGCAAGTGATCCAGTTGGGTTATTTGCCGCGGTTGCAAATACTGCACACCAGCGTGAAAGAGACGGGTCAAATTTACATCCCCTTCGTCAATTGGGGCTTGTTTGTTTTAATTGTGTTGGCGGTGGCCTTGTTCAAATCATCTAGCAATTTGGCAGCGGCCTATGGCATTGCAGTTTGTACCGACATGCTCATTACCACGGTACTGACATTTTTTGTCATTCGCTACAGTTGGAACCTGCCGCTGTATCTTTGCATTGGTGCAACCGGCTTCTTTTTTGTCGTGGACTTTGCATTCTGGGCCTCCAACCTCATGAAGTTATTTGAAGGCGGCTGGTTCCCCTTGGTCATTGGCGCTGGCATTTTCTTGCTCATGATCACTTGGAGTGATGGACGGCGATTGCTGAACCAGTCCTTGAAAGCAGATTCCTTCAGCTTGGTCGATTTCTTGGAAGCAATTTTTGTGGCGCCCCCTGCACGCGTAGAGGGCACGGCCGTATTCTTAACTGCTGAAGTGGGCAATGTGCCCAATGCCTTGCTGCACAATTTAAAGCACAACAAGGTGCTGCATCGTCAAAATTTATTTGTCTCGGTGCGCAGTCACGAAGTGCCCTGGATTGGCATGAACAAGCGATTGGAAATTGAGCCTTTAGGCCATGACTGCTGGCAAGTGATCGTGAACTACGGCTTCAAGAACGATCCTGATTTACCCAAGGCCTTGGAGAGCTTGAAAGGCCACGGCGCTGAACTTGATCCGATGACCACCAGCTATTTCCTTTCGCGCGACATCGTCATTCCGACCATTGGGGGCGGCATGGCCAATTGGCGTGAAAAGCTCTTTGCACAGATGCATTTGAATGCCAGTGCGGCGGCAGAATTTTTGAAGTTGCCTAACAACTCTGTGGTGGAGCTGGGTTCCAAAATCGAGATTTGAAATCTTTTTTGATTTCAAATTTCAAACTGTACTTTTGATATCGCCCATCACTTCACCCATCTTGATGGGGCGTGTGCTCACCCAATCGGACGCAAACTGAATGCTGTTTTGCGGAAAGAGCATGACGACGGTCGATCCAAGCAGGAATCGGCCCATTTCTTCACCCCGATCTAAGCGCACATCTTGCGTGTCGTAGCGCCATTCGCGCACCATGCCAGGTCGTGGTGGGTTAACTTGGCCGTGCCAAACCGTGGCCATGCTGCCCACAATGGTGGCACCCACCAACACCAGCACCATGGGTCCTTGATGGGTTTCAAATTCACACACCACGCGCTCATTGCGTGCAAAAAGTCCAGGCACACCGCGAGCCGTGGTGGGATTGACTGAAAACAAATCGCCGGGCACATGAATCATGCGCAGCAATTTGCCTGCAACGGGCATGTGAATGCGGTGGTAGTCGCGAGGGCTTAAATACAGCGTGGCAAATTGACCGTTCTGAAACTTTGCAGCCAACTCTGCGTCGCCGCCCACCAAAGCACGCGTGCTGTATTCATGACCCTTGGCTTGAAATATTTGATCTTTCTCTATGGCACCGCATTGGCTAATGGCGCCATCCACGGGGCACACCCATGTGCTGCTCGCCAAGGGGCGCGCGCCGTCTTTCAAAGGACGCGTGAAAAACTCGTTGAAACTTTTGTAATGGGCCGGGTCGGCATACACAGCCTCGTCCATGTTGACCCCGTAGCGTTTGACAAAGCGTTGGATGACCCACGTGGTGAGGCCCCCCCAGTGGGCGCTGGCCAATGCACCAGCCAGACGAGTCATCGCCAACTTGGGCATTAGGTATTGCGGCAACACTGCCAATCGATCAGACACGCGGGCTCCCTCTATTGATACTGGGGCTTATTGTAGGAGGCTTGCGTTTTAAACGCCGCCCTGGCCCTGTTGATCAACTGCCTTCAAAACTCTTGGTAAAAACCCAAGGCGCGTTGCGTGGGGGCATCGTCAACATGGAACAGAAAAGCGTTGCCATTGCTGGCACGGTGTTTGATTTGCGCGTGCGTGGGAATGGCCACCGTGTCGCCTTCAGACCATTTCAAACTGACACCATCAATTTCAGATTCGCCTCGGCCTTCAATCACGTGCATCACTGAACTGGCAGAACGAGGGCGTGGACTGAAATCAGAGCCATCACGCAGCAACTGGGCGGAGAAACCCAAAGTAGGCAAGCAAGGCGCACCCGTTTCAGGGTTGACATAAGCCAGCTGAACAGCCGCATCTTTTGCAGTGCCCTTTTCAAGCGCCAACAGGGCTTGGCGCACATCCACCCAGGGATAGCGAATTTGAGGATAAGGCGCACGCACAGCGTGGCTGAGCGACCCAAACGGCACCAGACCCGCACGTTGGTAACGCGTCTGGGAAGCATCCAAATCGGGACGGGCATTTTGGGAAGGACCTTCAATGGCATACGAGGCCTCCATGCCATACACCATGGGTAAATCAAGGGCATCAAGCCACACCACAGGACCTTGGCCTTCATGGCCGTGCTCATGCCAAAGACCGGCAGGCGTGAGAATCAAATCGCCTTTGTGCATGGGGCATTTTTCACCTTGCACGGTTGTGAAGCCGCCCTCGCCCTCCACCACAAAACGCACAGCGCTGGGGGTATGGCGATGATTGGGTGCGACTTCACCCGGCAGAATCAATTGCAAGCCTACATAAATGGTGGGCGTAGCGATCAATTTTTCAATACCGTGGCCAGGGTTGCAGAGCACCAGCACGCGTCGCTCGGCTTTTTCAATGGGGGTGAGTTCACCCGCGCGCATGAGCTGCGGACGAACATCTTTGTAATGCCAAACAAAGGGCTGCGTGGTGCGCGCGGGTTTGCCGCGAGGCAGCAGGCCGCGCAATTGTGGCCACAAGGGTGCAATGGACAGTGCCGTCATGTCGGCAATGTAGTCAGCGGGCAAGTCTTCTAAGCGGCCCAATGACTCTGATGCGTGGGAGGGGTTCAAGGGCTGTCTCCTTTGAATTTCTGGCTGTGCTTCAATTTGAATTTAATAAGTATACATATTAAATATCAACTGACAAGTTTTCAAATACAAAAGCACCCAGCGGTCAGTTTTTCAGAAGGGTCTCCAAGGCACAATCAAGGCATGTCTTATTTATTGAACGTTGAAAACCTCGTGAAACGATTTGGTGAAAACACCGTCGTCAACGATTTGTCTTTTCACATCTCACCCGGCGAATGTTTGGGCGTGATTGGCCCCAATGGCGCAGGCAAAACCACCACCTTAAGAATGTGCCTTGGCCTCACCTCCCCCGATGTAGGCAACATCACTTATTTTGGCGACTTGAACATGCCCCATGAAGCGCTCGCCATCAAATCACGCTTAGGTGTGGTGGCGCAAATGGACACGCTCGACCCAGATTTCACCGCAGAAGAAAACTTGCTGGTCTACGGCCGTTACTTCGGTATGCGCGATCGCGATATCAAAGCACGCATTGCCCCTTTGTTGGAATTTGGCGCATTGACCAGCAAGGCCAAAGCCAAGCCCAGTGAACTGTCGGGCGGCATGAAGCGCCGACTTAGCCTGGCAAGAGCGCTGATCAATCATCCTCAAATGTTGTTATTGGATGAGCCCACCACGGGCTTGGATCCGCAAGCGCGGCACCTGATGTGGGAGCGTTTGCAAATGCTCATGCAAGAAGGTAAATCGATTTTGCTTACGACCCATTTCATGGACGAAGCGGAGCGTTTGTGCGATCGACTTTTGGTGCTCGATCACGGCAAAAAAATTGCAGAAGGCAAACCACGTGATTTGATCTCAGAACATTTGGAGCCCGATGTGGTGGAAGTGTATGGACAGGGCGCCTTGAATTTGGCGGCCGCTGAGTCACCGCTCAGACAGCATGCAGCGCGCATCGAAGTCAGCGGCGAGACGGTCTTTTTCTACACGGCACAAGCCGAACCATTGCTCATGGCATTGCAGGCATGGCCCCATTTGCGCAGCTTGCATCGGCCCGCAAATTTAGAAGACTTGTTTTTGAAATTGACAGGCCGTCAGATCCGGGAGAACGCATGAGCCACAAACAACATGTGATCCCTTCTGTGTGGGCACCACCGCAACTTTCCATGCGTTGGTGGCCCGTGTTCTTACGCAATCTACTGGTGTGGCGAAAATTAGCCATCCCCAGTTTGGTGGGCGGCATTGCCGAGCCACTCATGTGGTTGGTGGCGTTTGGTTATGGCTTAGGCACGTTGGTGGGCAATGTGCAAATAGGGGACCAAGAAGTGCCCTATATTTTGTTCTTGGCCAGTGGCAGTATTTGCATGAGTGCCATGAACTCTGCTTCTTTTGAAGCCTTGTATTCTGCGTTCTCGCGCATGCACATGCAAAAAACATGGGACGGCATCATGAATGCGCCTGTGCGTTTGGACGATGTGGTCATGGCGGAAATGCTGTGGGCCTCTTACAAAGCATTGTTCACCGTGACGGCCATTTTGGGCGTGATGCTGGCACTGGACATTAGTCACAGTTGGAAGCTGTTGCTTGCGTGGCCGGTCTTGTGGTTGGTGGGCGTTACCTTCAGTTGCATTGCCTTGATCTTCAATGCGTTGGCCAAAGGCTATGACTTCTTTACCTACTACTTCACCCTGTTCTTAACACCCATGATGTTTTTGTCAGGCATCTATTTTCCGCGCACACAACTGCCCGATTGGCTGCAGCAGATCACAGACTATTTGCCACTGACGGCAGCCATTGAATTGGTACGACCTTTGTTTTTAGACCAATGGCCGCAGAACGTTGTCGCCAACTTAAGCCTTTTGGTAGGGGTTGCAGTGGTTGCGTTTTGGATGGCATTGGCCTTAACGCGCAAGCGATTTAAAGTTTGAAGCTTTGAACGCAAAGAATTTTTTTCTTTTTTCATTCATTATTATTCAATCACATCATGAGCATTCAAAAAGTAGGCATCATTGGCGCAGGCACCATGGGTAACGGCATTGCACAAGCGTGCGCAGTCGTGGGCATTCCAGTGGTGATGGTGGACATTTCAGAAGCGGCGGTCGCCAAAGGCATTGCCACCGTTTCAGGCAGCTTGGACCGCTTGCTGAAAAAAGAAAAAATCACCGAAGCACAGAAAATTACAGCGCTTGCCAAAATTCAAGGCAGCACCCGTTATGAAGATTTGAAGGGTGCGCAGTTGGTCATTGAAGCGGCCACTGAAAATCAAGATCTCAAAATTAAAATTTTGAAACAACTCGACGGTTTGCTGGCGCCTGAAGTCATCATCGCTTCCAACACGTCGTCTATTTCCATCACGCAATTGGCCGCAGTCACCTCGCGCGCTGACCGCTTCATTGGCATGCACTTTTTCAACCCAGTGCCCATGATGGCGCTGGTGGAAATTATTCGAGGCTTGCAAACCAGCGATGCCACACACGACGCGGTGCACGCCTTGGCCACTGCCTTGGGCAAAACGCCGATCACTGTGAAAAATTCGCCGGGCTTTGTGGTCAACCGCATCTTGGTGCCCATGATCAATGAAGCTTTGTTTGTGTTGTCAGAAGGCTTGGCCACACCCGAAGACATTGATGCGGGCATGAAGTTGGGCTGCAATCAGCCAATTGGCCCTTTGGCTTTGGCCGACATGATTGGCTTGGATGTGTGCTTAGCGGTCATGGAGGTTTACCTGAAAGAATTTGGCGACAGCAAATACCGGCCTTGCCCCCTCTTGAAAGAATTGGTGGCTGCAGGCAGGTTAGGTCGCAAAACAGGTCACGGTGTCTATCAATATTAAGATTGACTTGGCGCAAATGCTCAATGAGCGAAGTTCTTTAACCTCAGTGCAAGCTAACTTATGACAACCATCCATCCTGAGGGCAGCATCAAATTGGAAGTGCGCAGTGGCGTGCTCCTGATCGGCATCAATCGGCCCAACAAGCGCAACGGCTTCACGCCCAAGATGTACCGTGAATTGGGTGAGGCCTATACACAGTTGGACGATGACCCCTCATTGCGAGTGGGCGTGCTGCATGCATTCGGTGACCATTTCACCGCCGGCCTCGATTTGCCCACCATTGCGCCCCTCATGCAGCGTGGTGAAAAAGCAGTCCCATTGGGTTTGGTCGACCCCCTTAATCTGGGCATGGAAGGCTATCGTCGCCGAACCAAGCCCATGGTGGTGGCAGTGCAGGGCATCACCTACACATTGGGTATTGAACTCATGTTGGCGGCCGACATAGTGGTGGCCTCTGACGATTGCAGATTCTCTCAACTGGAAGTGAAGCGCGGCATCATGGCCACGGGCGGTGCCACCTTGCGCATGGCGGAGCGCGCCGGTATGGGCAATGCCTTGTTGCACTTGCTGACGGGCGACGAATTTGGAAGCGCTGAAGCCTTGCGCTTGAATTTTGTACAGCGTGTCGTGCCGGCGGGGCAGCAACTGAAGGAAGCGTTGAACATTGCGCAAGCCATTGCAGCGCAAGCGCCCATGGCCGTGGTGGCCACAAGACAAAATGTGTTGAAAGCGTTAGAGCAAGGCCCGCTGGTGGCCATGTACGAATTCATTTCGGTTCAAAAAACTTTGGCCAACAGCGAAGACGCCAAAGAGGGCTTGCAGTCCTTCATCGAAAAACGCACAGCGCGGTTCTCTGGAAAATAGCCTTGTGAAAATTGCACTGCTGTCTGACCCCCCACAAGGGCCCGCCGAGTGGGACGCTTTGCACCCGTACGCCTCACTCACACCCGATGTTGTGTTAGATGCCTTGGCCGATATTGGCTTGATGGGTGATGGTCGTCTTACGGCTTTAAGCTCTTATGAGAACCGTGTTTATCAAATCCATTTGGAAACTGAACGTACGCCTGTGCAAACAGACGGCACACCTGTGCCAGACAGTGTGGTGGCCAAGTTTTATCGGCCGGGTCGGTGGACGGATGCGCAGATACAAGAAGAACATGACTTTGCGGCAGAGTTGGTGGCTGCTGAGGTGCCTGCAGTGCCACCTTTGAATTTGCAAGGCTGCACTTTGCATCACAAGACGTTTTTGAAGGGTGTTAACAGCTCTGCCGCGCAAGAGGAGAATCTTGCTGAACTTCACAAAACGTTTCAAGGTTTTTCATTTTCAGTCAGTGAACGCCGCGGTGGACGACGGCCCGAGCTTGATGACGACGAAGTGCTGGAATGGATCGGTCGTTTTTTGGCGCGCATTCATACCGTGGGTGTCACCAAAGCTTTTCACAATCGACCTTCACTCAGCATCGACACCTTCATGCAAGAGCCCAAGGAATGGTTGATTCACAATAAAGCCATTCCGTTGGAAGTTGAGCGGGCGTGGCAAGATGCTTGGCAACAGGCCATGGATGTCATGCATGCCAGTGGCTTGGGCGCTTCGCATGGCAGCGACTGGCCAAATTTTCAAATGCTGCGATTGCATGGTGATTGTCATCCGGGCAATATTCTGTGGACGCCTGCCGATCTGCCCGGCGGTGGTCCGCATTTTGTTGACTTAGACGATGCGCGCATGGGGCCTGCTGTGCAAGATTTATGGATGCTGTTGTCGGGTGATCGCAAACAGCGCTCAGGCCAATTGAGCATGTTGCTAGAAGGCTATGAGCAAGTGCGCGATTTTGACCGGCGCGAACTGGCGCTGATAGAGCCGCTTCGCACTTTACGCTTGGTGCATTACAGCGCGTGGTTAGCGCGCCGTTGGGACGACCCCATTTTCCCGATCAACTTCCCTTGGTTTGGCACGCCCGATTACTGGCGAGGCCAAGTGCAAATGTTGGAAGAGCAGATCGAGCAAATGCAAGAGCCGCTGTTGGTGGTTTAAACCAACAAAGCATTCACTCGACGCACATAAGCCGCTGGGTCTGCAGGCATGCCGCCTTCGGCCAACAAGGCTTGGTCAAATAAAATGTTTGCCAGGTCGTGAAAGTGCACAGAGCCTTCGAGCTTCTTGACCAAAGCGTGTTCAGGATTGACTTCCAACACTGGCTTAGATTCAGGTGCTTCTTGGCCCGCTTGTTTGAGCATGCGCGCCAACTGCATGCTCATGCCGTTGTCGGTGACCACCAAACATGCAGGTGAGTCCACCAAGCGGCTGGTCACGCGCACATCTTCTGCTTTGTCCTTCAAAGCTTCTTTCAATTTGGCCAGCAAAGGCTTGAAGGTTTCAGCGGCTTCTTCCGCGGCTTTCTTTTCTTCTTCGTCTTGCAGTGTGCCCAAGTCGACGGCGCCTTTGGCCACGCTTTGCATGGGGGTGCCATCAAACTCGTTCAAGAAGTTCAAGGCCCACTCGTCTACACGGTCGGTCATGAGCAAGACTTCAATGCCCTTCTTCTTGAACACTTCCAATTGGGGGCTGTGCTTGGCGGCGGCCAGTGTGTCGGCGGTGATGTAGTAGATGGCTTCTTGGCCTTCTTTCATGCGCGCTTTGTAATGGGCCAAAGACACGCTCATTTCGTCTGATGATGTGGAAGCAAAGCGCAACAATTTGGCCAAACGATCGCGATTGCCAAAGTCTTCGCCCAAGCCTTCTTTCAGTACAGCGCCAAACTCTTTGTAAAAACTGGTGTATTGGCCTTGCTTGGCTTTGTCTTCTTCGCTCACCACGTCGGTGACACCATCGGCAGAAGCCTCAGGTGCGTCATTGTGTTTGGCCAAGTCTTCCAACATCGACAACACGCGCTTGGTGCAGCCTTCGCGAATGGCTTTCACATCGCGGCTTTCTTGCAGCAATTCGCGGCTCACGTTCAACGGCAAATCGGCGGAGTCGACCACGCCTTTCACAAAGCGCAAATAGCTGGGCATGAGGGCTTCTGCGTCGTCCATGATAAAGACGCGCTTCACATACAACTTGATGCCGGCTTTTTTGTCGCGGTTCCACAAGTCTTGCGGTGCCTGCGAAGGAATGTACAAAAGTTGCGTGTACTCGGTACTGCCTTCCACGCGGTTGTGAGTCCAAGTGAGCGGTTCGGCAAAGTCTTTGCTAATTTGTTTGTAAAAATCTTTGTACTGCTCTTCTGTCACATCTTTCTTTGGGCGTGTCCAAAGTGCAGTGGCTTTGTTGATGGCTTCCCATTCGCCAGTTTTAACCATGCTGCCAGGTTGACGGCCTTCGCTTTCGTCCTTGCCAATCAGCTCGCCATCTTTCCACTCTTCTTTTTCCATCAAGATGGGCAAGCTGATGTGGTCAGAATATTTGCCAACGATTTCTTTCAATTTCCAAGTGTTGGCGTACTGCATCGCGTCTTCGCGCAAATGCAAAATGATGCGGGAGCCGCGATGAGCGAGCTCGATGTTTTCAACTTCAAAATCGCCAGTGCCGCCACTGATCCAGCGCACGCCCTCGGATGCAGGCGCACCGGCGCGGCGCGTTTCGACCGTGATCTTGTCAGCCACAATGAAACCAGAATAAAAGCCCACGCCAAACTGGCCAATGAGTTGGGCATCGGCCTTTTGATCGCCAGACAACTTGCTGACAAAGTCTTTGGTGCCGCTCTTGGCAATGGTGCCCAAGTTGTCGATGGCCTCTTGGGCCGTCATGCCAATCCCGTTGTCGGTAATGGTCAGGGTCTGGGCCTCGGTGTCAAACGACAAACGGACTTCCAAATCAGGCTGACTTTCATATAGCGCATCGTTGTTCAAAGCCTCAAAGCGAAGCTTGTCGCATGCGTCTGATGCGTTGGACACCAGTTCGCGCACAAAAATTTCGGGATTGGAATAGAGAGAGTGGGTGACCAAGTGCAGAAGTTGGGCCACTTCGGCTTGGAAGGCATGGGTCTTTTTAGTCATCTTCGAATCTAGAAACAGGGGTTGAAAATAGGGTTAACAGCGTGCTGCCCATGAGGCAACGGGGTCAAAAAAGACCCGCATCCCCAGATTTGGGGGTGAGAGGGCCAATTTCAAGGGGTCTTTGGGGCGGGGTTATCTTGCTTGCGCCCCAACTTCTTTGTTCCAACGGTCTAGCAGGCGCTTGCGCTCTGCGGCCTTGCCGTATTTTTCAAAGTCGTACTTGATCAACCTGACATCGTCGAGCGATGGAATGCGCGGGTCGGGCTTAAAGGTTTTGTTGGCTGGAAATTGCAGGCTGCCCGCTAAACCGCCAATTTTCTGGCCCTCAGCGCTCATGAGCCAGTCGTAATATTGTTTGGCCGTAGCCGCGTTGCGTGCGCCTTTGATAAGTGCAATACCACCAATTTCATAGCTGGTCCCTTCGCAAGGCGCGCCAGATTGAACGGGGTACTTGTTGTGTTTCCAAAGGTCAAAACCAAACATAAAACTGATACCCACAGCCACCTCACCCTTGGCCACATTGGGCGCTTGGGCCGTGCCGCTGCGTGTGTATTGGGTCACATTGGCGTTGAGCTTTTTCATGTATTCAAATGCAGCTTCTTCGCCCATCAGTTGAACCAGTCCTGCCAAGATGGTGTAAGCCGTGCCACTGGAAGCGGGGTGTGAAATTTCAACCTCGCCTTTGTAAATGGGCTTGATCAAATCTGACCAGCATTTGGGCACAGGCAGGTTTTTCTTTTTCAGCAATTCTGTGTTCCAACCAAAGCCAATGGCGCTGGTGTAGAACCCGCCCACTTTGTTTTCCGACATGGCGTACTGGCGAACACTCCAGCCGTAGAGGTCGTTGATATAGGCTGGACGGTAGGGCGCAAGCAAGCCAATTTCAGCTGCTTGTAAAAATGGATCGCCCGTACCGCCCCACCAAATATCTGTCTTCGGATTGGCTGCCTCTGCGCGAATTTGTGCCAGCGCTTCACCTGTGGCTTTGCGTGTTTGCAGCACCGTGATGCCTGTGGCCTTGGTGAAAGCTTGTGCCGCCATTTCGCACCAACTTTGATCGGTACTGCAAATGGCATTGACGGTGGCAGTCTGTGCACCAGAGTTCAATGCGGTGCTTAAGACGCACACGCCCAATGCGGTTTTCCAAGTTTTTTTCAATGTTAAGTTCATGCTGTTTTCGCTCCAAACCAAGACTGCTCTGCGGCCTTGAGATTAAAAAGATTCTTTGGGGCCCAAATAACGCCACTGCCCTACCGGCAAAGCACCGAGGCTGATGCGGCCCATGCGGATGCGTTTGAGCCCCACCACCTTCAGGCCCACTTGCTCGCACATGCGCCGAATCTGCCGCTTCTTGCCTTCCTTCAGCACAAAGCGCAATTGTTCTGGATTTTGCCATTCCACTTGTGCCGGCTTCAAAGGCTTGCCATCCAAGCTCAAGCCGTGACGCAGTCTTTGCATTTGTGCCGCAGGAAAATGCGCTTGCACGTTGATCGCAATATCACCTTGCGGCCCCGCGCAAGTGACGCGCACCAAATATTCTTTCTCCATGTCGGCGTCTTCGCCAATGAGCTGACGCGCCACTCGGCCGTCTTGCGTCATGACCAACATGCCCACAGAGTCAATGTCCAAGCGGCCAGCAGGGGCCAGGCCTTTGAACTGAGCAGGGCTGAAGCGAATGCGGGTGGTGTCGCCCGTCCATTGATTGCGCGCTTGAAACAAAACCATGGCCGGCTCATGCCCGTCCTCCGCTTGGCCGCTCACATAGCCCATGGGCTTGTGAAGCAGCACCGTCACTTGTTGCTCTTGCTGCTCTTGGGCTGCGCGTTCGACCGTGATGCGATCGGTGGAGCCCACTTGCATGCCCATCTCGGCCACTTGACCATTGACCCTCACCCAGCCCTGATCAATCCACGCATCGGCTTCGCGGCGTGAGCAAAGTCCCAACTCGGCCATGCGCTTGTTCAAGCGCACAGTGGTGGCGCCAGAGGCACTGGGGTGTGCGCTTGAGACCGCGTTGGCAGGTCGTGGCGCGCGAGCGAAGGCTGGCTTTGGAGGAGGATGATTCATAAAACGTTTTCTTTGGACGAATTGTCCTTGTTTCTGCGGTCAATCATGAGGGTTCGAAGGCCGTGCAAATTCAAAATTCGAACGCCGCCATATTCAACCCGGATGAGCGCCTCTTCCTGCAGGTGAATCATGGCTTCATTCACACGCTGCCTGGAAAGCCCCACCAAATAAGCGAGCTCTTGTTGGGTAATGCGCAGCAAATCGCCCACACCTGGAAACAGAACCGGATTAAAGAGTGCCGCCAAATTGCGGGCAACTCGCAAATCAGGATTGCTCAATCTGTCAAATTCCCTGGCCGCAATGAACTGAGCCAAGCGCTCATTCAACTGGTTCATCACAAAACGGTTAAAGCCCAGCGAATTGTCAATCAGCCAATGAAAAGTCTCAAGGGGCAAGCCCGCCACCACGCTGGCCCTCAGGGCCTGTATGTTGTAGCGGTAAGCCTCGCGTTTCAAAGCCGTGCCTTCGCCAAACCAACCGCCCGGCGGCACGCCCGTGAAAGTCATGGTTTGGCCGTCGATGTTGTCGGTGCTCATTTTGAGTAGGCCAGACACATTGCCAAACCAGTAAGTGACAGGGCGCCCGACCCGGCACACAAAGTCTCCTTTTTCTGCATCGCCGACTCGCAGGGCGTTGACGGCGCGATCGTGTTCCTTGGGCATTAGCAAAGTCAGCCACGGAATATTGCTCAATTCCTCGTCTGTTGGAGGACGTCTTCTTTGATGCAGATCAGATTTCATGTCAACTTGCTGTAAGACGTTGAAAATCCTAGGGAAAATCCTAGGGAGGTGATCTGGCAATTGTCGTCGAAATGACAACTAGGCGTCAAATCAGAGTCTAGCATTCAGCCTAAGTCATACACAAGCCTCGGGACACGCATGCAAACGACCTTTCCACATTTGCTTTTAAAGCACGCTGCAGAACGCCCTGATGGGCCAGCCATGCGTGAGAAAGAATATGGCATTTGGCAAACAATCAGCTGGCAAGACATGGCCGCCATGGTGACGAACATGGCATGTGGACTTCATCTAGCGGGATTGAAGCGCGGTGAGCACATGGTGGTGGTGGGCTCCAACCGCCCCCGTTTGTATGCCACGATGCTGGCTGCGCAATCCTTGGGTGCCATTCCTGTTCCCTTGTATCAAGACGCCGCTGCGGCCGAATGCGTGTTCCCAATGACCAATGCCGAGGTGCGTTTGTGCGTGGTGGAAGATCAAGAGCAGGTCGACAAAATGTTGGAAGTGCGTGAGACTTACACGGCGCTCGAGCACATTTTTTTTGACAATCCCCGTGGCTTGCGTAAATACGACGAGCCGGGCCTCGGCTCTGTAGACGAGTTGTTGGCAGCGGGTGAAGCTTATGCCAAACAGCACCCTCATTTTTACAAAGAACAAGTGGCCTTGGGGTCCAAAGAAGATGTGGCCGCCATGTTCTTCACATCAGGCACCACTGGCAATCCCAAGGGTGTGGTGCACACCCACGGTACCCTGATCGACCGCGCACAAGCTGGCGCCGAATTCGACCACCTTACCTCCAATGAAGATGTGTTGGCTTATTTACCACCCGCTTGGATTGGTCAAAATATTTTCAGTTATGCACAGTGGTTGGTGGCCGGTTATGTGGTTAATTGCCCTGAGTCGATGGCCACCGTCACCATCGATTTGAAAGAAATAGGCCCCACCTATTACTTCGCACCACCTCGCGTGTTTGAAGGCATGCTCACCAGCGTAAGCATT
Source organism: Comamonadaceae bacterium (assembly GCA_947479935.1). Lineage (GTDB taxonomy): Bacteria > Pseudomonadota > Gammaproteobacteria > Burkholderiales > Burkholderiaceae_C > Limnohabitans_A. The sequence continues at coordinate 27,595 of CANKBG010000021.1, read as the reverse complement.
CGCATGGAAGACGCCAGCAGCATCAAACGCAGCATGTACAAATACTTCATGAGCTTGGCCAAAGAAGTTGGCCCCAAGCGCATGGATGGTGAGTCCATTGGCTTGTTCAACAGCCTCATGTACGCCTTAGGCAACTTCTTTGTCTTTGCCCCTTTGCGCAATAACCTCGGCTTTAGCCGTGTTCGCGTAGCCTACACGGCCGGCGAAGCCATTGGCCCCGACTTGTTCACCTTCTTTCGCTCTATCGGTGTGAACTTGAAGCAACTCTACGGTTCCACAGAGACCGCAGTGTTCGTGTGTTTGCAGCCCGACAACCAAGCACGCGCAGACACAGTGGGCGTGCCTTGCCGCGGGGTAGAAATCAAAGTGGCCGACAACGGCGAGATCTTGGTCAAGTCACCTGGCTTGCTCAAAGGCTATTACAAAAATCCAGAAGCCACGGCCGAAGTGCTGACGGCAGATGGCTGGTACCACACCAGCGATGCAGGCTTCATAGACAGCCATGGCCACTTGAAAATCATTGACCGTGTGAAAGACGTGGGCCGCATCAAAGGCGGCAACAACGATGGCGCCATGTTTGCGCCCAAGTATGTCGAAAACAAACTCAAATTTTTCCCTCACATCAAGGAAGTGGTGGCCTATGGTGACCAGCGCGAAAAAGTTTGCGTCATGATCAACATCGACTTTGATGCCGTGGGCAACTGGGCTGAGCGCCGCAATTTGCCTTATGCCGGGTATACCGACTTGGCGCAAAAGCCGGAAGTCTATCAACTCATTAGAGAGTGCGTTGAGCAAGTCAACGCCGACTTGGCCGAAGACACATTGTTGGCGGGTAGCCAAGTGAGCCGCTTCTTGGTGCTGCACAAAGAGTTGGATGCTGATGATGGCGAACTCACACGCACCAACAAAGTTCGCCGTGGCTTCATTGCCGAGAAATACCTGCCATTGGTCGACGCTTTGTATGGCGGTTTGACCACCCAGTTCATTGAAACGGTTGTGAAGTTTGAAGATGGCCGCTCAGGCAGTGTGAGTGCCACTCTCAACATTTCAGATGCCCAAACATTTGTCCCCGTGAAGGCTGCAGCTTGATCGCGGCGGGCCTCAACACAGAGAAATCAACATGACCAAAAAAATTGGCGAAGTCATTTTGGATGTGAACAACATCAGCCTTCGATTTGGCGGTGTGAAAGCGCTGACCGACATTTCTTTCAATGTGAAAGAACATGAAATTCGCGCCATCATCGGGCCCAATGGCGCTGGAAAAAGCTCCATGCTCAATTGCATCAATGGTGTTTACACACCGCAAGAAGGCAGCATCACTTTTCGGGGCCAAACCTTTGACCACATGGACAGCCGCCAAGTAGCCGAAATGGGCGTGGCCCGCACTTTCCAAAACTTGGCCTTGTTCAAAGGCATGAGCGTGATTGACAACATCATGACGGGTCGCAACTTGCGCATGACGAGCAACATTTTTCTGCAAGCCTTGCGCATTGGCCCTGCTGAAAACGAAGAAATCAAACACCGTGCACGCGTGGAAGAAATCATCGATTTTTTAGAAATTCAAGCCTTTCGCAAAACACCTGTGGGTCAATTGCCATACGGTTTGCAAAAGCGTGTCGACCTCGGTCGTGCTTTGGCCATGGAGCCCACGGTGCTTTTGCTTGACGAGCCCATGGCCGGCATGAACGTAGAAGAAAAACAAGACATGTGCCGTTTCATCTTGGATGTGAACGACGAGTTTGGTTGCACCATTGTTCTCATTGAGCACGACATGAGCGTGGTGATGGACATTTCGGACCGTGTGGTGGTACTAGATTACGGCAAAAAAATTGGCGATGGCACGCCAGAAGAAGTTCGCAACAACGAAGAAGTGATCAGCGCCTATTTGGGCACTTCACACTAAGCACAAGGACAACACAATGGGATTTTTTCTTGAAACCTTGATTGGCGGCCTGATGGCCGGCATGCTTTACTCCTTGGTGGCCTTGGGCTTTGTGCTCATTTACAAAGCTTCTGGCGTGTTCAACTTCGCTCAGGGTGCGATGGTGCTTTTTGCCGCATTGGCCATGGCTCGTTTTGCCGAATGGATTCCCGTGTATGCCGGCATCAAAAGCCCTGTGGCTGCCAACCTCATCGCCTTTGTTTTGGCGGCCGGCGTCATGTTCATCGTGGCTTGGGTCATCGAATATTTGGTGCTGCGTCATTTGGTGAACCAAGAGGGCACCACCTTGTTGATGGCCACTTTGGGCATCACTTACTTCCTAGATGGTGTGGGCCAATCTATTTTTGGCAGCGACATTTACAAAATCGACATCGGTATGCCCAAAGAGCCCTTGATGGTTTTCCAAAATGCCTTCGAAGGCGGTCTCATGGTTAACCAAGAGGACATGGTGGCAGCTGCCATTGCGGCTTTCTTAGTGGCGGCACTCAGCTTGTTTTTCCAGAAGACAACCACAGGCCGTGCCCTTCGCGCCGTGGCCGACGATCACCAAGCGGCTCAATCGATTGGCATTCCTTTGAACCGCATTTGGGTCATTGTGTGGTGTGTGGCCGGCATTGTGGCTTTGGTGGCGGGCATGATTTGGGGCTCCAAATTGGGCGTGCAATTCTCACTGTCTTCCATTGCCCTGCGAGCCTTGCCGGTGGTGATTTTGGGCGGTTTGACTTCCGTTCCTGGCGCCATCATTGGTGGCCTCATCATTGGAGTGGGCGAGAAGTTGTCCGAAGTTTTCTTGGGCCCTTATGTGGGTGGCGGCATTGAAATCTGGTTTGCCTATGTGCTGGCCTTGGGTTTCTTGCTGGTTCGCCCTCAAGGTTTGTTTGGTGAAAAGATCATCGATCGCGTTTGAACCTCAACGCCAACACTGAACATTCACGATCGCAGAAAGAATTTATGTTTTACAGAGAAAACGGCCAATTCAAAACCAGCTACAAAGCTGACCAGCAAATCTTTCCCATCGCTCAAGACCGTTGGGGTGTGTTGATCCTCATTGCCTTTGCATTTTTGGCCGTACCATTTTTGGCAGACGAATACATGATGCGCGCCATTTTGATTCCTTTCCTTATTTTGGCGCTCGCAGCATTGGGCGTGAACATCTTGGTGGGCTATTGCGGGCAGATTTCTTTGGGCTCGGGCGCGTTCATGGCGGTGGGCGCCTATGCAGCCTTCAATTGTTGGGTTCGTTTAGAAGGCATACCTTTGATCGCCGCATTGTTGATAGGTGGATTTTTTGCCACGCTTGTGGGTATCTTCTTCGGCATTCCCAGTTTGCGTGTGAAGGGTTTGTATTTGTCTGTGGCCACATTGGCGGCGCAGTTCTTTTGCGATTGGGCTTTCCTTCGCATCAATTGGTTTACCAATAACTCTGCTTCTGGCACAGCCTCCGTGTCCAACCTGACTGCGTTTGGATTTGACATTGTCACACCATTGCAAAAATACATTTTTTGTTTAAGTGTCTTGGTGGTGTTCGGTGTGTTGGCCAAAAATTTGGTGCGCGGTGCCATTGGCCGTGAGTGGATGGCCATTCGCGACATGGACGTGGCCGCAGCCGTCATTGGCATTCGACCCATGTACGCCAAGCTCAGCGCGTTTGCTGTGAGCTCTTTCATTGTGGGTGTGGCTGGCGCTTTATGGGCCTTCATTCACTTGGGTTCCTGGGAGCCTGCAGCCTTTTCAGTAGACCGTTCATTCCAATTGCTGTTCATGGTGATCTTGGGCGGCATGGGCTCCATCATGGGCAGTTTCTTTGGTGCCGCATTCATTGTGGTCTTGCCCATTGCCATCAACATTTTCCTGCCGCTTTTAGGTTCGCTGGTGGGCATAGAAGTTAGCACGGCAGCTTTAACGCATGCCGAGCAAATCATTTTTGGTGCATTGATTGTGTGGTTCCTCATTGTGGAGCCCCATGGCTTGGCCAAATTGTGGAGTGTGGGCAAGCAAAAAATGCGTGTCTGGCCTTTCCCGCACTGAGTTCATTGCATTTCATCTGTCAAAGTTTTTTTCACCGCTTCTTTTTTTAAATTTTTTCAACAGGAGACAAACCATGAAGCTTCGTCAACTCGTTCTTGCAGTATCGGTTGTGGCTGCGGCCGCTTCCAGCGCGCTGGTCAGCACGGCTGCCTACGCACAAGCCAAAGAACAATTCTTTCCCGTGTTGCCATACCGTACCGGCGCTTATGCACCGAATGGTGTGCCATGGGCCAACGGCTATTCCGACTATTTGAGATTGATCAACTCACGCGATGGCGGCATCAATGGCGTGAAAATCACTTACGAAGAGTGCGACACGGCCTACGCCACAGACCGCGGCGTGGAGTGCTATGAGCGTCTGAAGGGCAAAGCCAAAGGTTCGGTTTTCCAACCTCTGTCCACCGGCATCACCTTTGCGTTGACTGAAAAAGCGCCTGGCGACCAAAATCCCTTGATCACTGGCGGCTATGGTCGTTCAGAGTCCAGCGATGGCGGCGTGTTCAAGTGGAACTTCCCATTGATGGGCACCTATTGGTCTGGCGCTGACATCATCATGCAATTCATTACCAAGAAAGAAAATGGTAACTTGAAAGGCAAGAAAATTGCGTTGGTCTATCACGACAGCCCGTACGGCAAAGAGCCCATTCCTTTGTTGCAAGAACGCGCCAAGATGCAAGGCTATGACTTGCAACTGTTGCCCGTAACAGCACCTGGCGTAGAGCAAAAAGCCACTTGGCTGCAAATTCGCCAAGCGCGTCCTGATTATGTGTTGCTGTGGGGCTGGGGTGTGATGAACTCTGCTGCTTTGAAAGAAGCTGTGGCCACAGGTTATCCCCGCGAGAAGATGTACGGCGTGTGGTGGTCTGCTGCTGAGCCCGATGTCAAAGACGTGGGTGAAGCCGCCAAAGGTTATAGCGGCTTGATAGCGACAGGCCTTGGCGGCAAAGTGATTGAAGACGTGAAGAAGTTTGTGCACGACAAGAAGCAAGGCACCGGCCCTGCAGATGAAGTGGGCACCACTTTGTACAACCGTGGTTTGGTCAGCGCTGCTTTGGCCGTTGAAGGTGTGCGCGCTGCACAAGATCGCTTTGGCAAAGGCAAAGTGATGAATGGCGAGCAAATTCGTTGGGGTTTGGAAAATCTGAACATGGACGAAAAGAATTTGAAGAAATTGGGCCTTGACTCTGTCATGAAACCCCTTAGCACTTCATGCCTTGACCACGAAGGTTCACGCTCAGCCCGCATGCACTCTTGGGATGGCAAGAAATGGAACTATGTGTCTGACTGGATTGAGGCTGACACCGCCATCATCAAGCCTCTCGTGAAGCAATTTGCTGACAAATATGCTGCAGAAAGAAAGTTGACACGCCGCACACCTGCGGATTGCCAGTCTTAATCTGAACCGTGAGCGGGTGGCATTTTCAAATGCCGCCCCTCCACTTCAAACCTGCGTGCAGGTTTGAAGTGGAGTTTCAAAATCATTGAGCAGGGTCATCATGGACGCTAAAAATATTGTTCTCAACGTCAATGGCATTGAAGTCATTTACAACCATGTCATTTTGGTTTTGAAAGGCGTTTCATTGCAAGTACCGCAAGGCAAAATTGTGGCCTTGTTGGGCGGCAACGGCGCTGGCAAAACCACCACATTGCGCGCAGTTTCCAACTTGCTACAGGGAGAGCGTGGTGCGGTGACCAAAGGCTCGATTGAACTGCGCGGAGAGCGCATTGAAAACTTGACGCCTGCCGATCTGGTGCAGCGCGGCGTGGTACAGGTCATGGAAGGGCGTCACTGCTTTGCTCACCTTACCATTGAAGAAAATTTGCTCACGGGTTCTTACACCCGAAAAGACAAAGGCGAAATTGCTACCAATTTAGAAAAGGTTTACAACTATTTTCCGCGTCTTAAAATGCGCCGCTCTTCCCAAGCCGCTTACACATCGGGCGGCGAGCAGCAAATGTGCGCCATTGGCCGCGCCCTTATGACGCAACCCAGCATGGTGTTGTTGGATGAGCCCTCCATGGGGTTGGCGCCTCAAATTGTGGAAGAGGTGTTCAACATCGTGCGCGATTTGAATACCAAAGAAAAAGTTACTTTCTTGTTGGCCGAACAAAACACCAACATGGCTTTGCGATATTCCGACTACGGCTACATCATGGAAAGCGGCCGCATTGTCATGGATGGCGCGGCTCAAGAATTGGCCAGCAACGAAGACGTGAAAGAGTTTTACCTGGGCATGGGCGGCGGTGAGCGCAAGAGCTTCAAAGATGTGAAAAGTTACAAGCGCCGTAAACGGTGGTTGGCATAAGTAGCCCAATCACAATCAAAGGATAGATATGAATACGCACATGGATGCACTGGAAACGCGCGATCCTGCAGCGCGCGAGGCGGCCTTGCTGGCGGCCTTGCCTGGGCAAATTGCACACGCACAAAAAAATGCGCCTGCTTTCGCAGAAATTTTAAAAGACATCAACGCGGCTGACATCACTTCGCGCAATGCATTGGCCAAACTGCCAGTGATTCGCAAATATGAGTTGCTTGAAAAACAAAAGGCCTCACGTGCAGCGGGTGGCAGCGTGTTCGGCGGCTTCAGTGCAGTGAGCTACGGCCAACAAATGCCTCGTGTGTTTTCAAGCCCTGGTCCTCTTTATGAACCTGAAGGTTCGCGCACTGATTACTGGCGCATGGCGCGTGCCATTGCGGCGGCTGGCTTCAAGTCGGGTGAACTCATCCACAACTGTTTTAGCTACCACTTCACACCTGCTGGCTCCATGATGGAAACAGGTGCCCATGCCTTGGGATGCACGGTGTTTCCTGGCGGCGTTGGCCAAACCGAACAACAAGTGCAAGCCATGGCTGAGTTGCACCCAGCGGGCTACATCGGCACGCCCAGTTTCTTGAAAATCATTCTTGAAAAGGCGGCCGAAATGGGTGTGGCCTTACCTTCTCTGAAAAAAGCCTTGGTCTCTGGCGAAGCCTTTCCGCCAAGTTTGCGTGATTGGATGACTGAACGCGGCGTCAATGCTTTTCAGTGCTATGCCACAGCAGATGTGGGTCTCATTGCCTATGAAACCAGCGCACGCCAAGGGCTGGTGATTGACGAAGGCGTGATCGTTGAAATTGTGCGACCTGGCACTGGCGATCCTGTGCCCGAAGGCGAAGTGGGTGAATTGGTCATCACCAGTTTGAACCCAGACTATCCCTTGATACGCTTTGGCACCGGTGACTTGTCGGCTATTTTGAGTGGACATTGTCCCACAGGCCGAACCAATCAACGCATCAAAGGTTGGATGGGTCGTGCAGATCAAACCACCAAAGTGCGCGGCATGTTTGTGCATCCTGGGCAAGTGGCCGAGGTGGTCAAGCGCTTTCCATCCGCATTGCGCGCACGCCTTGTTGTTCAAGGCGAAATGGCCAATGACAGCATGGCGCTGCACGTGGAAACCACAGCTGCCCATGGTGCTGAAGCCGAGTTGAAGGCGCAGATTGCAGAGGCCATTCGCGATGTCACCAAGTTGCGCAGCGATGTGCACTTGGTTGCGCCAGGTACATTGGCCAACGATGGCAAAGTCATTGAAGACGCGCGCAGTTATCAATGAAAGTTTGACTTTGCACAAAATGGGTGCATTTGAGGCTTGGCATCTCCCTAAATAATGAGGTCTTGGTTCTTGCGCTGAATTTTCCTGGTGTGCTTAGACGCTACACTTGCCTGTCTAATTTAGGAGATAAAGATGAAACGTTTGTTGGTCCTTGCGGCTGCTGCCTTAGCCTTGGTAGCGCACGCTCAAAATTTCCCTGGCACAAAGCCTATTTCCATCGTGGTTCCCTTCGCTGCAGGCGGCCCCACTGACAAAGTTGCCCGTGACCTCGGTGTGGCCATGGCCAAAACTTTGCCAGGTGGCAATTTCGTGGTCGAAAACGTAGCGGGTGCCGGTGGCACCATTGGCGCCAGCAAGGTGGCACGCGCCAACCCAGATGGTCATACATTGCTGTTATTTCACATTGGCATGGCTGCAACGCCAGCCCTTTATCGCAAACTTTCTTACAAGCCGCTAGAAGACTTTGAGTTTTTGGGCATGGTCAACGACGTGCCCATGACCTTGATTGGCAAGCCGCAGTTGCCTGCCAATACGTACCGTGATTTTGAAAACTACATTCGTACAAACGGTGGCAATTTGAACATTGCCCATGCAGGCTTGGGTTCAGCATCTCACATTTGTGGCATGTTGTGGCAAGCCCAATTGCAGTCTAAAGAAGCCATGACCACGATTCCATTTGGCGGTACGGCACCCGCTATGAACGCTCTTGTGGGTGGACAGGTCGACGTGATGTGCGATCAAACCACCAACACCACTGCTCAAATTGAGTCAGGTCGTGTCAAGGCTTTTGCTGTCACAACAGGCAAACCATTGTCAGATCACAAACTCCTGAAGAATTACCCTAGCTTGCAAGAAATGGGCATGAAAGGTTTTGACCTCACCATTTGGCACGGTCTTTATGCCCCTAAGGGCACACCTGCAGCCATTACAACCGCCTTGAATGAAGCCATGAAAAAAGCTTTAAAGGATCCTGACTTCATCAAGAAGCAAGTGGACTTAGGCGCTTTGGTCGTCACGGACAAGCGCGTTGAGCCGGCAGAGCATAAAAAGTTTGTGGCTGCAGAAATTCAGAAAATTAAAATAGCCGTCGATGCCAGTGGCAAGTACGCCGATTGATGTTTTCGCTCAACGAAAAAACCGCCTCACTGAGGCGGTTTTTTTTCGTCCAAACAAGCAAGACTTCAAGCAGAAGTTAATTCACAAACTGCTCAGAGCCCACAATGCCCAGTTTGTTCAAGCCTAGGCGCTGCGCACTGGCCATGACCAATGCCACAGACTCGTACTTGGCTTTGCCATGGGAGCGAATGTGCAATTCGGGTTGGGGTTGCATGGCAGATGCTTCAGTCAACTTGGCTTCCAAATCTGCACGGCCTGCAACCGGCTTGCCATTCCAATTGATCACGCTGTTAGCGTCCACATCAATCTTGATGACCACAGGGTCTATCTTTTTAGTCGGCGGTGTGGCCACCGGCATGTCCAAATTCACGGAGTGAAGTTGCGCTGGAATGGTGATGATCAACATGATGAGCAGCACCAACATCACGTCAATCAAGGGCGTGGTGTTAATGTCCATCATCACTTCTAGCTCGTCGCTGCCAGAGCCTGAACCGACGTTCATTGCCATGAGATTTTCCTTTATTGCGGTTCAGTAATGAAGCCGACCTTGGTGATACCGGCGCGCTGCACCGCATACATCACCCGGCCCACCGACTCAAAGTCGCTCTTGCCATCGCCCCTGATTTGAACTTCAGGCTGGGGTTGCATGACCGAAAACTTCTTCATGCGCTGCAGCAAGTCGTCTGAATTTTTAATGGGTGTGTCGTACAAGAAGATCTTGCCCTTCACATCCACCGAGATGATCACAGTCTCTGGCTTGGTCTCCCGCACCAAGTTTTTCTCTTTGGGCAAGTCCACCTTGATAGAAGTGGTGACCACAGGAATGGTGATCAAGAAGATGATCAAGAGCACCAACATCACGTCCACCAAGGGCGTGGTGTTGATCTCACTCATGATCTCATCGTCTTTTTCTGAACCGATGTTCATTGACATGATGGGCCTCTTGGTAAATTGAGATGGGTCGAGTCAGTCAAATGAATTACTTGTTGCTAGAAGCCAGCAACACAGAATGCAAGTCAGAGCCAAACGCGTTCACATCTTCCATGATGGCCTTGTTGCGGCGCACTAGCCAGTTGTAGCCCAGCACCGCAGGCACCGCCACAGCCAAACCAATGGCCGTCATGATCAAAGACTCGCCCACGGGGCCGGCCACTTTGTCAATCGACGCTTGGCCAGACATACCGATCTTGACCAGCGCGTTGTAGATGCCCCAAACCGTGCCGAACAAACCGACGAATGGCGAAGTAGATCCAACTGTCGCCAAGACAGCCAAGCCGTCTTGCATGCGGCTTTGCACGTTGCCAATGGCGCGCTGAATGTTTTGGGTGGTCCAGGTGTTGAAGTCCACAGCACCAAGTAAACCAGTGTGTTTGTTGGCGCTCTCAAGGCCTTTTTCTGCAATGAAGCGGAAAGGGCTGTCTTCAGACAAGCTGTCTGCGCCTTCACGCAAAGAAGAAGCGCCCCAGAAATTTTCTTTGGCAGCGTCTGCAAACTTAGCGGCCTTCGATTGCTCAAAGAACTTGGTGATGATCACATACCAAGAGCCCATCGACATGAGCACCAAAATGAGCAAAGTGCCCTTGGCCACGATGTCGCCTTGGGCCCACAAAGCGCCTAGGCCATAAGGGTTGTCATCGTGCTCGCCAGCGGGGGCGGCAGCGGCAGGCGCAGGTGCAACAGCTGCAGGCGCAGCTTCAGGTGCAGGCGCTGCAGCAGCAGGCGCAGCTGCGGGAGCCGCGTCTTTAGGCTTGGCCGCAAAGCTGGTGCTGGCCAAGCTCAAGCCGGCTACCAGGCCGATAGCGAGAGCGAAAGTTTTGAGTTGCTTGATCATGGGAGGACTCCTCTGAAACGGATTCAATTAAATTTAAAAAATATTCAACAAAAATGAGGTGGTGTTTAGACTTGTACTTATTCCAAACGCCATGTGTATTTCATGCTCGCCCAGCTTTGCTGGGGTTTGCCGTCCACCGTAGCAGGTCTGAACTGGCACTTGGACAAGCCGGCGCGGGCCGCTTCATCCAAACGCCTAAAGCCAGATGACTTCTCTACGGCCGATTCAATGACCTTGCCATCTGCGCCGACCAAGAACTTCAGCTGAACAGTCCCTTCTTCCTCCAAGCGCTTGGAAGCGCTGGGGTACTCAGGCTTCTCGCAACTGGAAGCGCTGATCACAGCAGCAGTTTGCACCGGAGGTGCAGGAGGTGCCGGTGGTGCCGTCATTTGCACAGGCAATGGCGAAGGGGGTGCCACAGGCTGCGGCGTATTGGACACAGCGGCAATGGCGTTCACGGGGGTTGGCGCAGCCACCTGAATGTCCACTGGCGGCACATAAGAAGGCGGTGGCGGCGGCAAATTCTTAGGTGGCGGCGGCGGCGGCGGCGGTGGAATCTCGGGTTTGGTTTCTTCCAACAGGACGGCTTCCACCGGCCCTTTGATAACCTTCACAAACTTGCGTGCAAGGCCGGAGTTGATGGCCCAAAAGAGAAGTCCATGGAGCACTACCACCGCTGTCAACCCGATCAGGTGCTTTCTGGGTGTTCGTTGCCGGCTGGCGTAATCTATCATGTCGTCATTAAACTTTCTGGGATGTCGCCATTTTAAATGCTGGCTTGTATCTCTTGTTGTGATGTCATAGGTCAATGGGAAGCTATTGTAATGACCTAATAGAGACTAATTTCAGAGATACAGACACCAAGACTATTTCGATGCTTTTTATGATGAATAACATTTGCCAATGTAATCAACCAGCGCAGGGTTCACGCGGGTTAAAGCTAATTCACCGACTGACTGCTGCAACTTTTGCGTTGTGTTTGAGTATTTCTGTTTCCGTATTAGCACAAACCCCTATTCGCCCGGAGGTGGCCAAATCATTGCAGGCTGCCCAAGATGCGCTCAAAGCGGGGCAACTGGAGAGTGCACTTTCACTTTCGCAGCAAACATTGGCCATGCCAGGCATTACCGAGGTTGAGAAGCCACTCATTCAGCGCGCATTGGCGGTTGCGGCTTTGCAGGCCAAAAACTTTCCTTTGGCAGTGAGCACTTTGGAAAATTTGATTCAACAAATGCCAGAGAGCACACCTGCCGCGCAAAAACGTCCTCTCATTGAGTCGCTACTCAACGCAAGTCAACAGGCGCAAGACTTCAACAAAGTTGTCGATTGGGCCCGAATTTATTTAAAGCTAGAAGGCAGCAATCCAATCGTTCGACCTGTACTAATTCAAACACTTTCTGTCTTAAAGCGACACAACGAAGTGGTCCAAGAAGTCAATGAAAAAATACGCTTAGATGAAGCGGCTCAAGTGAAAACACCCGAGAGTGAGTTACACATCTTGGCTATCAGTCAGCGCCAATTAAAAGACGATGCAGGTTACAACGGCACGCTCAAAATATTACTCCAAAACTACCCCTCCAAAGCCTATTGGGCAGAGATCATTTCGCGTCTGGCACGCCAAGCCAATTTCAATCCACGTTTTGATTTGGACCTCTACCGATTGCTGGAATTGACGGGCAACATGGTGGATGCCGTTGAGTATGTTGACATGGCCAATTTGGCCCTCAAATCGGGTTTGCCAGCGGAAGCAATGCGGGTGGTCGAGCAGGCCTACGCAGCGGGCGTCATGGGCAAAGGCAGTGATGCCGCCAATCATCAAAAACTGCGGCAGCAAATTCAACTGCGTTGGAATGAAGATGAAAAGGCCATGCCTGCATTAGAAAAGTCGGCCAAAGACGCCAATGCTTTGGCCAGTTTGGCCGATGTGTATGCCTCTAAACAAAAGTGGGATCAGTCACAGGCTCATTACACCAAGGCCTTGGCCATGGGCGGACTGCGTCGTGAAAATGAAACGCGATTGCATGCAGGCATTGTTTTGTTCAAGCTGGGGCAAAAAGTGGAAGCCCACAAAATGTGGGACAGTATTCAGGGCGACTCCACGGCCATTGAATTGGCGCAATTGTGGAAAGTTTGGCAGCAGGCCAACTGAAGTTGCTTTTCAATCTTTAAGATGAGCTGCCGAAGCGGCCGCCTTCAAAGCAAACTCTGCGCGCAGTGCACGTAATTTTTCTCTTGGATCTTCTTTCACCGTATTTTTGTCGAGTGCCATCTCTGCAATAAAACGACTGGGCAGAGCGGCAATGATTTCACGTCCTTTTTTGCGGCGCTTGGTCCAGCTGACGGCCAAAGTTCGCTGCGCTCGTGTGATGCCCACGTACATCAAACGACGCTCCTCTTGAAGCCGTGTCAGTTGACCTTCAGCATGTACGGCCGCGTTGATGGACTCTTTGTTGTCTTCGTCCATTTTAAAAGGCAGCATGCCTTCATTCACACCGACCAGCATCACATGCGGCCACTCCAAACCTTTGGCAGCATGCAGCGTCGACAAGGTCACCACATTGGGATCTTGCTCTCGCTCATTCAAGGTGGACAGCAAGGAAATGGTTTGCGCTACTTCCAAAAGTGATTTTGTTTCTGCCATCACGCTCACGCCGGCTGCATCGTCTATCGTGCCGCCACAACGGCCTGACATCCAGTCGCAAAAATCAAGCACATTTGTCCACCGCGCAGCGGCTACTTTTTCATTGTCCTCGCCGTCGTACAAATGTTTTTCATAGCCAATATCTTTCAACCATTGCAACAGAAATGATTTGGCATCTTCGGCGCCATTTGTGCGCTTTGCGCGGTAGGTCAAGTCGTTCATGTAGCGCCCAAACTCGTGCAAGCTACCCACTGCACGCGCAGACAGTCGACTGCCTAAACTGTTGGAAAACAGCGCTTCAAATAAACTCAATTTGTATTGACTGGCCAAGGTGCCGAGCCCCGCCAACGTTTGATGGCCAATGCCGCGCTTCGGACTGGTCACGGCTCGCAAAAAAGCCGGGTCGTCGTCGTTGTTGACCCAGAGGCGAAACCATGCGCATAAATCTTTAATTTCTGCGCGATCAAAAAAACTTTGTCCGCCTGAAACTTTGTAAGGAATTTGGGCGCGACGCAAGGCTTTTTCAAACGGTTTGGCCATGTGGTTAGCACGGTACAAAATGGCAAATTCTTTGTAGTCACGGTATTGCACGCCGCCGGCTGTGGTGGCGGTGCCTGCACGCAAAGATTGAATGCGAGCCACCATGCGGTCGGCTTCGTGTTCTTCGTTGTCGGCATCGACCACGCGAACAGGTTCACCTTCACCCAATTCTGAAAACAGAGTTTTCGGATACAGCTTGGGGTTGGGTTCAATCACGTTGTTGGCGGCTCGCAAAATGGCGCTGGTAGAGCGATAGTTTTGCTCTAGCTTCACCACTTTGAGTTGCGGAAAATCTTGCGGCAAGCGCTTCAAGTTATCGAGCGTGGCACCGCGCCAACCGTATATTGATTGATCGTCATCGCCCACGGCTGTAAATCGCGCACGCTCACCCACCAAGTGCTTCAACACTTCGTATTGCGTGGCATTGGTGTCTTGGTATTCGTCGACCAATACATGGCCCATGGCAGCTTGCCATCGCTCGCGCACATCAGGATATTGCGCCAACAATTTCAAAGGCAAGCCAATCAAATCGTCGAAGTCCACACTTTGGTACGCCGACAAGCGTTCTTCGTAGCGTCCCATGATGCGCGCAGCAACGCGCTCATTTTCGTTTTGCGCAAGGCTTTCAGCTTGCGCGCTGGTCAATCCGCCATTTTTCCAAGCACTGATCGTCCACTGCCATCGTCGCGCCGTGTTGGCATCTGTGGTGCCGCCGCAATCTTTCAAAATGCTCACCACATCGTCTGAATCCAAAATGCTGAATTGCGGCTTCAAGCCAAGTACCGCGCCGTCTTGCCGCATGATTCGCACGCCCAAAGCGTGAAAGGTGCAAATCATGACTTCTTGTGCACCTCTGCCAATGAGTTTCTTTGCGCGTTCGCGCATCTCACTGGCCGCTTTGTTGGTAAATGTGATGGCCGCAATGCGTTTGGGCTCTAGTCCCGCGTCGATGAGTCGTGCAATTTTTTGCGTGATCACGCGCGTTTTACCCGAACCAGCACCCGCCAAGACCAAGCAAGGTCCTTTGACGTAATTGACAGCTTCAAGTTGGGCGGGGTTTAGACCAGAGATGGAGGCAGACATGCTTTAAAAATGAGTTCACCGAAATTTCAAGACCTCACGGTGAGCCATGAATCATAGCGGGCAATTTAAGATCAAATTCCAAGGCACAATGTGAGCCATGCTAGATGTCTTGCGCGTCACCTTCCCTTTCTTTGCATTGGTTCTTTGCGGCTATTGGGCAGCGCGCCGCCAAATGTTGCCGTTTGAGGCCATTCCGGGCTTGAACGGATTCGTGCTCTTTTTCGCCTTGCCCTGCATGCTGTTTCGTTTCGGTGCCAATACCCCTATTGCGCAGTTGTTAGATGCGGGCGCATTCTTCATGTATTTGTTTTGTGCCTTGGTCATGGTTGCTTTTGTGATGGCCGTCACCCTTAACAAACGCATCGGTTGGAACGATGCTGCTTTTGGCGCCTTGGTAGGCGCGTTTCCCAATACCGGCTTCATGGGCGTGCCACTGCTGGTGGCCTTGCTGGGCGCGGCCGCTGCGGGCCCTGCCATTGTCACCATTGTCATTGACATGGTCATTACCACTTCTTTGTGCATTGCACTTTCAAGGCTAGATGGCGCAGGCGAGCAGGGCGTGCGCAAGGCGGTCCAAAATGCTTTGTGGGGTATGGCCAAAAATCCCATGCCATGGTCTATTTTGTTGGGCACCTTGTTTTCTGCATTTCAGGTTGAGTTGCCAGAGCCTGTCGAAAAAACAGTGACACTCTTAGCGGATGCCGCTTCGCCCGTTGCCCTTTTCACCATTGGTGCAGTATTGGCAAGATCGCAAAAAATTGACCATGACGAACAGCATGGCCCCCTGACATGGCAAGACTATGTGCCTGTGGCCTTCATGAAATTGTTTTTGCATCCCTTGCTGGTCTTGAGTGTTGGCTTGGCTGTGATTTCGCTGGGCGTTCCGCTGGACGTCTTTGCATTGAAGGTCATGGTGTTGGTGGCTGCATTGCCCAGTGCCAGCAATGTGGTCATGTTGGCCGAACGTTTCGGAGCGGACAATGGGCGCATCGCTCGAATTATTTTGGTCTCAACAGCGGCAGCTTTCTTGACTTTTTCAGGTGCAGTGGCTTTATTGCAATAGTGCAAGCGTGAAAGAGCAAGTTTGCGCCCCGCCGCTTAATACCTATTGAGTCAAGTTGCTAAATGGCCAGTGGGTCCACATCCACCAACCACCGAATCAAGCCCTTGTGCTCAGGCTCTGATCTCGTTGCGTGCAGAGTCTGTTGCATCAAATCCAAGGCCCTGTGCAATGCTTTTCTCGAAGGACTTTCCATCAGCATTTGAGCGCGCTCTACGTTGGCCACACGCTGAATGCTCATGGGTACGGCGGGGTAGACACTGACCTCTGATAAAAGCCCGCTATCGTTTTCATCCACTTGATTTAAAGAGGACAGTGACTGCAATTGCAAATTGGCATGGTTCAAAAACGCTAGCGCCACCGCTTGCGATTTTGCATCGCTTCGAATCAAGGCTTGAAAGCTAGTAGGTGGTAAGCCCGCTTCCAGACGTTCTTTCAATTGTTGTTCTGCAAATGCAGGGTAGTCATGTTTTTTAAGCGCCTCGAACAAGGCATGTGACGGGTGAAACGTTTGCACCCACATTTCACTGCTGGCGCTTTGTGCGGCATCACGCCCCGCACGCCCCCCCGCTTGCATGAGTAAAGCAAACAAACGCTCTGGTGCTCTAAAGTCACTTGAAAACAAAGCACCATCAGGGTTCACGGCTGCCACCAATGTAATGCGGCGAAAGTCGTGACCCTTGGCAATCATTTGCGTACCCACCAGCACATCCACCTCACCGCTGTGAACGTCTGCCAATTGGGCTTCCAACGAACCTTTCAATTTGGTACTGTCCGCGTCAATGCGCATCACACGCACAGGCTGACCATCGGGTCTTTTAACGCCTGTCAACAACTCAGCCAAGTGTTCTTCCAATTGCTCGGTGCCACGCCCCATGGGTGCAATGTCGGCATTGCCACAAGCGGGACAAGCACGCGGCACGCGCTCGGTAAAACCGCAGTGATGACAACGCAATGTGCGATCAATTTTGTGAAACACCCTGAAGGCACTGCAATGCGCACATTCACTTTTCCAATCGCAGTCGGCGCAGTGCAACACCGGTGCATACCCGCGTCGGTTTAACAGCAGCATGCTCTGCTCACCTTTGGCCACACGCTCTTGAATGGCTGAAATTAATTGGGAAGACAACACTGTTTTACGCGGCTGATGGTTCATGTCCACGCGCCTGACAAATGGCAACTGGCCCGCACCAATCCGCGACGGCATTTGCAAGCGCAAGTACCGTCCGCCTTCTGCAGTGGGACGGCTGTGATGCCAACTTTCAAGCGAAGGTGTGGCAGACCCCAAAATAACTTTGGCACCTTCTAGTTTGGCGCGGTACACCGCCAAGTCGCGCGCAGAATAACGTGCGCCTTCTTGTTGCTTGTAGCTGGCGTCGTGCTCTTCGTCCACCACAATCCACTTTAGTTTTGGCATGGAGGCAAAGATCGACATGCGTGTGCCTAACACAATTCTCGCGCTGCCGTTGTGCGCTGCAAGCCAACTTTTTAAACGTTGTGGGGCGGTCATGCCGCTGTGCATCGACACAACACCCACTGCGCCAAATCGCGCTTTGACGCGCTCTTCAAGTTGTGGGGTTAAGTTAATTTCTGGCACCATCAACAAAGCTTGAGATTCGGGATCTTCTGACAAACAACGCGCCACCGCTTGCAAATAAACCTCGGTTTTGCCGCTGCCTGTGGCGCCATGAATGAGGAAGGGGCCAGGTGCCTCAGCCATCTGCGCCAACACTTGTATTTGTTGTTCTGACAAAGGCCAAGGTGATTGCAAGGCTGCGGTCAACTCTTCCGAAGTGGCGCTGTGTTTTTTCAATCGCCTGGCCAATTGAATGGTTGTGAGATCGCGCAATTGTGGCGGCAGTGCTGCCATGGCCACTTCGCCGATTGAGCGTTGGTAATACTGAGCAGTGAATTGAACCAACTGCCGCCAATGTTTGTTCAGCGGGGCCACACCTTCCAGCACCGCTGCAATATTTCGGACCGTGTGTGTGCTGATTTTGGAGGGCAATGAGTCATGCACAGCCCAGACCACCCCCAAGACTTCTCTGTTGCCAAAAGGTACACGGACCAACTGCCCTACTTCGGCCGAAAGTTCTGATGCATACGTGAGCAAGCCGCCCACCTGACTGTGAGCGGGCGCTGAAACCGCAATGTCAAGCCACTTTTGCATTCAAAACCTTGTGCAACACCTTCAATCGGAAGGAGGACACCCATTCTGTCATTTTCTTGCTCATAAAAAGTCTTGGAATCGCGGGTAAGTTGTTGTTTTTCAAGATCTTTAGAGAGAGTCCCAAGAAACTGTGGATAACTTTGTTGAAAACCCTGCGCGATGCCCTGTAAAGCCTTGAAAAATAAGGCTTTGACTGGATTGCCCGTGAACTGAGCAGTTTCATAATGTTAAATAAAATCAACAACTTAGCTTATATGAGGCGTTGACGATGCATGTCGACGTCACCTGAGAATTTTAAATTCTGTTGGAAGAACTTTTGTGCATAAGTCAATAGAAAAAACCCAAAAATAATTAAATTTTTGGGTTTTTTGAAGGTTTTTATGCGGTAGAAGTTGTGGCTTGTGATGCCGACGGGGCCTTAGCTTCGCTGGGCTTTGGAATGGCTGTGCACCGCCTCGACCAGCGCCGAAACATGCTCTGGCGGCGTGAACTGGCTAATGCCGTGGCCTAAATTGAAGATATGGGTCGGCCCCGTACTGTTGGCGTCCCTGTGAGGTTTGCCAAAACTGTCCAAAACGCGAATCACTTCTTTTTGAATTTGAGCGGGAGGGGCAAACAGCACGTTGGGGTCAATGTTGCCTTGAATGGCTTTGCCGGGGCCATTCACAGCGCCGCCCACCATGTGGCGAGCGCGGCCCAAATTCATGGTCCAGTCTAGCCCTAAAACTTCGCAATCTAGCGCGCCCATTTCTTCAAGCCACAGACCGCCGCCTTTGGTGAAAACAATGCGCGGAATGGTGGCGCCTTCGTGTTCTTTTTTCAGAAGTGCCAGCACTTTGGCCGTGTAGGCCAAGCTGAATTCTTGAAATGCTGAATCGGCCAAGACGCCGCCCCAGCTGTCAAAAATCATGACTGCCTGGGCACCGGCTTCAATTTGGGTGTTGAGGTAAGTTGCCACAGCTTGTGCATTCACTTCCAAGATGCGGTGCATCAAATCGGGGCGGCTGTAAAGCATCGATTTAACCAAGCGGTAATCGTCCGAGCCCTTGCCTTCCACCATGTAGCAAGCCAAGGTCCAAGGGCTGCCTGAAAAACCAATCAAGGGAACGCGGCCGTTCAGTGCTTTGCGTATCGACGTGACGGCGTTAAACACGTACTGAAGCTTGGCCATGTCGGGCACTTGCAACTCAGCGACGGCAGCTTCATCGCGCACAGACTTTGCAAAGCGCGGCCCTTCTCCCAGCGCAAAACTAAGACCTAAGCCCATGGCATCGGGCACCGTCAAAATATCGCTGAACAAAATGGCAGCGTCCAATGGGTATCTGTCCAATGGCTGCAGGGTCACTTCGGTGGCAAAGTCCACGTTGGTGGCCAAGCCCATGAAACTGCCGGCTTTGGCGCGCGTGGCGCAATATTCAGGCAAATAACGGCCTGCTTGGCGCATCAGCCACACAGGGGTGTGGTCAGTCGCTTGGCGCAAGCAAGCGCGCAAAAAAGTATCGTTCAACAAAGGTGCAAAACTAGCTGAGGTCATAGAAATAAAGGTTTTCCTTGGCTTTCCCAAAAGGGGCTACTGCATTCTCGCAGACTGTTTAAGTAAATCGCTTGAAATGGATGGGAGTCAATTCAACTTCAAGGAGAATTCTTAACTTGGTTCAATGAATTTTGTATTTCTTTCACAGTGGGCAGCTCGGAAAGCAAGCTCACAGCTTGCCCAGGCGCATACCAAGCGTAAACCGGTAAACCATTGCGGCCCAAATCGTTCAGTGCTGCCGTAATGGCCGGGTCGTACCGTGTCCAGTCGGCGCGCAGTAGCAGCACATTCTTTTTTGCAAAGTCGGCCATAAGGCCGGCATCAGCGAAGGTGGTTTTCTTGTTGAACTGACACGTCACGCACCATGCAGCCGTAAAGTCCACAAAAACGGGTCGACCCTCTTTTCTGGCGCTGGCGACTTTGTCGGCAGACCACGATTCCCAATTCAATCTCTGAGAAGCTTTGATGGACGGTCCACTGTTTGGAGCTGTTAAGTTTTTCTCCAAAGCAGGCGCAGGTTCAACTTGGGTCCACGAAGGGCCCCACTGCCACATCGATAAAGCAAACAAGACCAAAGTCATGACCGCCATCGATTTGCCAAATTTGCCCTTGAGCGTTAGCGCCCAAAGTAGCATCGCCAAACTCAACAAGCATGCCAAAAATCCTGTGGCCCCGTCCAAACCCACCTGCTGGCCTAAGACCCACACCAACCAAATGACGGTGGCATACATGGGGAAGGCCATGAATTGGCGGAAGGTCTGCATCCAAGCACCGGGGCGCGGTAAAAAGCGAACCCAAGCGGTGCTGAATGAAACGGCCATGAACGGCAGGGCCATGCCTAAGCCCATGGCCATAAAGACAGGCAAGGCTTGCCATGCGGGTAAGCCAATGGCCAAGCCCAATGAAGCACCCATGAACGGCGCTGTACAAGGCGACGCAATGACCACAGCAAAGACGCCCGACCAAAGCGAATTGGTGACCGGATTGGCCCACTGAAATGAAGCCGCTGAACTGGGAACAAAGCTGCCAAATTCAAACATGCCAGAGAGGTTCAAGCCCAAAATTGCAAACAACATGGCCAATGCGCCCACCACCCAAGGCGATTGCAATTGGAAACCCCAACCCATCTGCGAACCTGCAGCGCGCAGGCTCAACATCAACGCGCCCAAGACCAAGAAAGAAATCAGGACACCAGCACTGAAGGCCCATGCTGACCGCTTCATTTCTTGGGGTTTGTCTGCGTGCTGTGTCATGCTTAAAAGCTTGATGGCCAACACAGGAAACACGCAGGGCATCAAATTGAGTAGCATGCCGCCCAACAGAGCGCCCATCAGGGCCAAGCCCCAGGTGGCCCAGGGTGCTGCCATCAACGTGTTGAGGCTTACAGCTTGGTTTGTGTTGAGGGTCACGGCAACAGGGTTGGGCTCATCTTTGAATTCTTGCCACTTGCCTTGAACGGGTGTTTCGACGGTCCACTGCAATCCTGTGGGGGCCTCGGCCTTGCCTTGCGCCAATAGCCAAGTCATGCGAGTGGGGCTGTCCATTCGTTCGCTTGAAACTCGAAATTGAATCTCTGCCGTTGTGGCGCCCCCACTCGATTTTTTTTCAATCACAGGTGCCACACTGTTGCGGATCACATGGGCGGTCTGCGGAAAAACAGTCCAGTCCGTATTTTGAAGTTCTGCTGGAAGCTGAGCCATGCTGAACTGAATGGACTTGCCATCGTTAGAAAGACGCGCAATGTGATTGCCGCTCAGCGTTTTGGCTTGGCGCTGGATGGCCTTTTCAAAAGCCTCGTGCGCCATGGCTGTGGCGCCTTTCAATGGCAAACTTAAATTGAAATCACCTTCTTGCGGAATGCATTCTTGTTTGCACACCAGCCAATTGGCATGCAACTTTATCTGCACGTTGGTATCGGAACTGAGGGGTTTGAAATTGCGGTTAATTTGAACGGGCGTGACCAGCAAAACGCTGCTTTCGTAGCCAAAATTGGCCATCGATCCAATGGGAATAATCTGCGGGGCTGGCCAAAGGACATTGCCAGCTGACATGCCGTCTGGCAGCGTCCATTGCAGCTCGGTGGGCAAGCCTGAATCTCCAGGATTGCGCCAGTAGGTATGCCAGTGCGGTTGGTGCACCAGTTGCAAACCCAACCAGATGGTTTTGCCAGGCTCAATGCCGTTGGGAGCTTCGGCCAAAAGCGTGGCCTCCACCTGAGGCGTTTTCACAGAGATGCCAGCCGCCTTAGAACCCAAAATTTGAGTTTGGGCTTGGACAGAAAAGGCCAGAGCCAAACTCAATGCGCCCCAGACCATGGATTGGCGTAGGTTTTGAAGCAGGCTAAGACGGCGTAATAAAGTCATAAACACAGATTATCCATTCACTCACGATTCGGAAAAGAATCGAAGCAGAATCGAATCAAAATCACAATATCCTGACTCTGCACCGCAAATTTGGCCCCTGATGGCTGGCGGCTCTATTAAACTGACGTCATGAAAAGTACGACCCAACCGTCCGATCCCCAGTCAATTCGCAGCCATTTTTGGTCAGATTTGACCACGCAAGATTTTGCCAGCATCGACAAGCTTCGCGCCGTGGCCGTATTGCCCCTGGCGGCAACCGAACAACATGGCCCGCATCTACCCCTCTCAGTCGACACGGACATTGTCAACGGCGTCATTCAATCGGCCCTGCCATTTGTCAAGGCGGCAGCCTTGCCCGTATTTTTCTTGCCCACTCAAATGGTCGGCTTAAGTCCCGAGCATGCCGCTTTCCCAGGCACGCTGACCTTAAAGCCTGAAACCATCATTCGGCTTTGGACTGACATTGCCGAATCCGTCAAAGCGGCTGGCGTTCACAAACTGGTTCTGTTCAATGCGCATGGCGGCCATGTCGGCATCATGGATGTCGTGGCCCGTGATTTACGCGCACGACTCAACATGTTGGTGTACAGCGTGAACTGGTATCAATTGCCGCTGATTGATCAAAACGGCCAAGACCTCAACGCACTTTTTTCTGATCATGAGCACCGGTTCGGTGTCCATGCGGGCGATGTTGAAACCTCCGTCATGCTGGCGCTTAAACCAAACTCCGTTCGAATGGGTGAAGCGCAGAATTTCCATTCAACCTCTGAAGATCGTGCCGCCGCTTTTCCAATTTTGGGCAATGGCCGCAGTGCCAAGTTGGCGTGGCAAATGCAGGATTACAACGCATCAGGTGCGGCGGGTAACGCGGCAGCCGCAAACAGCGATAAGGGCCAAGCGCTTCTCAATGCGGCGGGACGTTCATTGGCGCAGTTGTTGAAGGAAATCGATCAACTGTCAGCCGATACCTTGCGTCAAGGTATTTGAGGCAAGACCAACTCGTCGTGAGTCGGGTGAATTTGTTTGGGGCATTCGCGCGTGGCATCTAAACACCCACCCTCTGCATAAACCCCTTTCGGGTCTCGCATGCGCATCATTTGACTTAACACGGCTTCTAGTTTGTCGGGCTGTTGCAGTGTGTTGGCAACGCAAGCTTCAACAACGACTTCATCCATCCATGCTTCGCCATTCTCATGTGTTTTAAAGCCATCTCGCCAGTGATAAATTTCAAGGCACTTAGACAGCAATGTAAATGGTTGATCGCGCTTCCAGAAGTTACTGAACAAGCCCTCGCCCATATAAATCACCCAAGATCCTTCGTAGCCAGTGACATCGGAAGAAGGTTCATTCGGGTTTCGGAACCAGAGCCGATCACCGGGCACAAAAAAATGAGGTGGTAAGGGTGTTTCGAGCGAGCCATACTCATGCAAAAACACATCATGAAATTGCCCAGAGCGAACAGCGTGCTTTTCATTGAGTTGTTGCAATCGATGTAGCAAAGCTGGATTGTGTTCTTCAGCTTCTTGCGCCAAACCTAACAAGATCACATACTCGCTGGCACGGTAGCAAGAAAAGTCAAAGAGTCGCCCTGTCGCATCAGGCTGTGTGGCGCAAATTAAAGCCTTGATCAAAGAAGTACCAGATTGCAAGATGAACCCCGCATGTTCTTCGTATCGCCAGAATTCAGTGGGCCGCTCGGCCGCTTCGGTTTTAAAAGCCACAGCCGTTTTGCGTGCGGCAATGGCTATATTTTCTCGAACGCGAACAGCACTTGCCAATGCGTCCAAGTGATTGAATTGAAAGCCATGCGGTGAAACCAGCATCGACCAAAGAATCTCTTGTTTCAAATTTTCTGCATGCAAATGAAGCGACAAGGTGCTGCAGTTTGGCGTAAAAGAACGCATCCAAGCAGCATCCATTTGACACTGCACCTGGCCATTCAAGATTTCAATTTGAAGGCCTTCCTGAACGCCGTAAGTTTTAAAGAAGGCGCTGCAATCAGACGTGTTGCAATGGGCCAACCTAATACCCTCGACGAGCGGCTGTTCATTATTTGGCTGAGGCAAAAGTTGCATGCAAGTCATGTTGACAAGAAAAAGGAGCTTTCTGTATTGGGATAAACACTATCAAAAATGAATCAAGTAAGGGGGTGATTCAGGCGTAAGTGATCCAACTGTGATGTTCTGCACTGTCCAAGTGCGGTAGGTTGTTGTAAGACAGCAGCATGTGGCGTTTGGGGGTGAACACAAATTCAGTCAGTGCTGTATTTCGGATGCGAAGGTTCAGCTCAATGGTGGTGTCTGCGGGGGCGCCCAACACCTGTCCAACTGCGGTTGAAATGGGCCCACCACTGGAAACAATCAACACCTGACCTTTGTGGTGCTCTTTGACATGCTGTAAAACGGCTTGAATACCCGCCACAAAATCAGCATAAAGCGGCATGCCCTTGGGCTGTGTTTCTCCCGTCATCCATTTTTGCAAAGCTGTGCGCAGCAACCGGAAGTGGTGTTTGTACATCTCTGGAGAGTCCGGTTTTGCCAACGGCTCAGGGTGAACGGTCTCTATCAATGCATGGCTGTCATACTCATTCAACTCGGGCCAAACTTGAGGCGTCATGTGCAGCTTGGCGCCTTGTGCAATGCCTTCCCAAGTTTGCCGATGTCGTTTTAAGCTGCCCATGTACACAGCGTCGAATGCCAAGCTTTTGGCAGGTGACTGATGGACGGCTGTCTGCTGCAAATATTGCCCTAAGCGAATACTTTGACGCTGACCTAATTCACTGAGTTGGTCGTAATCGTCGGCACCAAAAGATGCCTGACCGTGTCGTACTAAAAGAAGTTGTCCCATAAGGATGAGTCTATCGCCACTTAGCGTTCCATGTTTTATACGGCATGCACAACTTTTGATTTTAGAGGCTCGTTTTAAACATCCACGCTTTGATATTCAATAATTGAATGGCCACGCCTTGAACAAAACCAATGTTCAGGCGGCTTTCATCGGCCTCTGCCAACTCTATTGTCCGCCACAATTTGTGTGCCATCCACAACAAGTAAAGTGTGCCGCTTAGCAGAATTACCCAGCGCAGGGCGGGGATGGCCAGCACCAAGTTTCCCAAGCCAGCCATGCCAACATTCATGACCGCGTGTTCATGGGGCGGAAAGCACTTCCCAGCGATCGAGCGCTGCTAGCAAGTCGGCGTCAATTTGTGCGTCTCTGGCATACAAAGCGGTTGCCTTGGCAGGGTCTTTGGCAAACAGTTCACTGTCTTCCAAAGCCAATCGAATGTCTGCTTGTTCTTTTTCCAAAGATTCAATGAGGCTGGGCAAACCTTCCAGTTCGCGTTGTTCTTTGTAGCTCAGCTTGGCCGTAGATTTTGCGTTGGAAGCGGTGGTGGTCGTCGCAATAGGCGCCGATTTGGTGGCCGTGATGGGCTTCTCGGGTTGTTCATTGGCTTGCGATTTGGAGGTCGCAGCTTTGTTCTGAGCTTGAATGCTTTGGCTGCGCTGCGACTGCGTCAGCCAGTCCTGCACCGAGCCCTCGTATTCCCGCCAAAAGCCCAGGTTTTCCGGCGTGGCTTCACAAGCAATGATGCTGGTGACCACGTTGTCCATGAAGGCCCGGTCGTGGCTCACCAAGAACACAGTGCCTTCATAGTCTTGAAGCAATTCTTCCAGCAACTCGAGTGTGTCTATGTCCAGATCGTTGGTGGGTTCGTCCAGCACCAAAACATTGGCAGGCCTTGCAAACAAGCGGGCCAACAACAAGCGATTGCGTTCCCCGCCCGATAAAGATTTCACGGGTGATGTGGCGCGTGCGGGAGAGAATAAAAAATCGCCTAAGTAACTCTTCACATGCTGACGCTTGTTACCAATCTCAATCCACTCACTGCCAGGGCTGATGAAATCTTCCAGAGAAGCTTCGAGGTCCAAGGCGTTTCGCATTTGATCGAAGTAAGCCACTTGTAAATTGGCACCTTGGCGAATCTTGCCGCTGTCTGCTTCTAATTCGCCCAGAATCATTTTGAGCAAGGTGGTTTTGCCGGCGCCATTGGGCCCCAACAAGCCAATCTTGTCACCGCGCAACAAAGTGGCGGTGAAGTCTTTCACAATCACTTTCACATCACCTTCGGGTGACGTAAACGATTTGCAGACATCGGTCAGTTCGGCCACCAGCTTGCCACTGGGCGCGCCCGATGCAACCTCCATGCGAACGCGTCCTACTTGTTCTCTTCGCGCGCTGCGCGTGGCCCTTAAGTTTTCAAGTCGCACAATGCGACTTTGGCTGCGTGTGCGACGCGCTTCGACCCCCTTTCGAATCCAGACCTCTTCCTGCGCCAACAGCTTGTCCGCCTTGGCACTGATCACGGCCTCTTGCACCAACTGCGCTTCTTTGTTGACTTGATACTGCGCAAAATTGCCGGGATAGCTGCGCAAGCGACCCCTGTCGAGTTCCAAAATACATGTGGCAATGCGGTCTAGAAAAGCGCGATCGTGTGTGATGGCCACCACGCTGCCCTTGAAGTCAATCAGAAGCTGTTCAAGCCAGGCAATGGAATCCAAGTCCAAATGGTTGGTGGGCTCGTCCAGCAGCAGCACGTCAGGGTGCGTCACCAGCGCTTGGGCCAAAGCCACTCGCTTGCGATTGCCCCCAGAAAGGGTTCCAATCTTGGCGCTTGGATCCAAATGCAACCGGTGCAAAGTTTCGTCGACGCGCTGCTCCCAGCCCCAACCATCGAGTGCCTCAATTTGACTTTGAAGAGCGTCTAAATCGCCGATGCAGTTGCTGTAGTCATCAATGAGCTTCATCACAGGGGCTAAGCCCCGCTGAACAGACTCAAAAATGCTGTCTTCCGTTTCAAGAATGGGCTCCTGTGCCACATAGGCAATGCGCACGCCTTGTTGAACATGCATCGTGCCATCGTCGGCGTGTTCCATGCCAGCAAGTATTTTGAGAAATGAAGATTTGCCCGTGCCATTGCGGCCAATGAGCCCAATGCGCTCGTTGGTTTCAAGCGCAAAGTCAGCGTGGTCAAGGAGTGCCACGTGGCCAAAAGCCAGTGAAGCGTCAAGTAATGTGATGAGAGCCATGCTTTGATTATCAATGGCAAAGGAGGAGGGCAAAGGAAGGCTTGCCAGATGCTAAAAATCCGTGCTATATTCGCCCTCCTGGCTAAAAACAGTCGTTTGAAGCGAGTCGGAAGGGGTTAGCAGGTTTCAAAACCGACCAACCCTCAGCCCCGAGCAGCGTTTAAAAGTTCCTAGAACTTTTAAAAAAAATGGAAAAAGTTTAAATTTTTTTCACCCGGCCCAAAAAACCGTGCTAGACTGCAAGGCTTCGCTGAAAAGAGTTGAAATTCAAAATTCTGGCTCACAGCAAATCGGAATCAGCCCCGAGCAGTTTAAAAATTGCAAACTGTTTATAAAGTTTTTAAATCTTAAAAAAGTTTTGAAATTTTACAAATAGCTTGCAAAAGCACTCAAAAATAGTGCTACACTGCAAGGCTTCGCTAATCGTAGCGTAGTGCAACAAAACGACACTCTGTGGCGTCCTGTTGTGCAAATAGATCTTTAAAAATATACAGCCGATAAGTGTGGGCGTTTGATGGCGATTGCCAAGTTCTACGGAACTAAGTCTTAATTGGCTTACAAACGCTCATGGAAATAGAAGTGAAGTTCACTTCAATTCCGTTT